>CAVGWX010000016.1:0-27055 GCA_963633085.1 Prevotella sp. CAG:279
TCGTCGTCCATGGCTAGCCCTCCTCGGTGGTCTTGGCGGTGAGCGCGGAGTAGCCGTGCGCCGCGTGGATGCAGAGATGCTCCATAATCTGCACGGCTTTATCGGGAATTGTTGCCATTTCGAATCCTTCCTGATTAATCCCACGCCACCATGTCCGCTGCTGCGTCGTCCCACGAGTCGTAGGCGTGCGGCACGGCGTCGCTGGGCATGTAGACGAACTTCTTCGGGCTGGTATAGAACGCGTTCATGACGAGGGCCTTGCCCGGCTCGAAGGCGTAGGGGTGATCCTCGGTGCCGTCGGCGCCGGTCTCGTCCTCGTCCGCGTCGAACTTGGACTCATCGACGGAGATGAGGTCGCCCTCCGTGTACTCGCGGCCAGACCCCAGCGGGTCGACGGCCTCGGTATAGGGCACGCCGTCGCGCACGACGTAGCGCCCTTCAGTCGAGTAGGTGCGGGTGAACTGCCGCCCTCGGACGGTCACGGTCTCGGTAGCGATAGCCATTTAGTTGTCTCCTTGGTCGGGGTCGCAGATGTCCGGGTAGTCCTCGATGGCGCGGAACTGATCCGCGTAGGTGGCCCAGTTGGTCGCGACCTTGTACTTCTCGATGAGCGCGCGCGGGACGTAGATGTAGCCGGTGCCGTTGGCGATGGAGGTGTCTTGGAGCACTACAAGCGACGAGAGTTTGGTCATGCCGGCGTAGCGCAGGATAAGGGTCGCGAGCTTGGGCGAATTGTACAGCTCCGTCGAGAGAGTGCGCAGCGCGCCGAAGTCGAGCAGCTCAAGCGCCGTCATGCCCCAGAACGCGTGCCAACCGTTGGCGATATAACTCGGCAAGCGCAGCTCCCGCAGGCTCGTGCAGTTCAAGAACTCGCTCTGAGGAGAGCTGTGATCGCAGCAATAGAGCTTGGGGAGGTTGACCGACTCTAGCCCGGTGCAGTTGCTGCAGAACGAGGGGCCGTAATACACGACGTTCGGCAGGTCGATGCGCGTGAGCTTCTTGCAGTTCGAGAAGGCCTGGCCGCGGATGAACGTAATCTCCTCGTTTCGGTACTCCCCCTCATAGCTGCCGTCGACCAGCGTCGCGAGCGCGCCGTCCACAGCCTCGGTGATGGCCTCGCCCATGCCGCCCACGGAGACGTCGGAGGACATGACGAGGCCTGAGGTGGCGAGCACCTGCGCGTCCTCGGCCGGCATGACCTCGTAGGGGCCGGGGTACTCCGGGCGGTCCGGCGTGATGGACTCGGTGCACGCGAGGGTGTTCTCGGGGGTCAAGGTGGCCCGGAGGGTGCAGTCTCCTACCATGTGCACTCCTCGCAGACGGTGAACGTCGGCGGGCGCGTGCCCGTGACGGTCTGGACCGAACCGTCCGCGCACGTGAGCTGCACGTCGTAGCGGTAGCGGCCATAGGCGATAGATGCCGTGTCCTCGGGGTCGAGCACGATGAGCGAGGTACCCTTGACGGTCTTCTGCAGCACCGGCTCCTTGTCGCGGGTGGACTGCTTGACCGCGAGCGTCAGGGTGTCCCCGGCCTGCATCTCGTAGGCCTCGCCCGTGGCCTGGTTGGTGCAAGAGACGCGGATGCGGGCGGTGTCGCCGCGAGTGTGCCGGACGTTGAGCTTGTCGTCGATTATCGTTGCCATGGGATCACCTCACCCCGCGCGGCCTCGTTCTGGATTGTCATTAACGATCACTCCCTCTGATGATGGTTTCAGTTCCGTCCGGGGCGACGGCCCACGTGCGCCCGGTGTCGACCTCGATCACGGTGGACACGACGGGCCTGTCGTAGACGATGCCCTTGCCGGGGCGACACGGCGCCTTGCCCGTCGGCTGGGACATAGCCACGAGCAGCGCGAGGGCCGCCGCCTCGGCCACGACGAGCGCGGCCATGAGGCGGCACACCCGCGCGAGGCGCCGGCGGCTAGTTGGTCTCACTGTTCTTCTTCGACTCGTGGTCGAAAATCCTCATGAGCGGGCTGTCCGCGAGCTCGGGGTAGGCGCCGCAGATGTTCTCGCAGCAGGACGCGACCTCCATGACCACGATGTAGACGCACACGCCCACGGTGGTCACGCCGGAGAAGCCGAGGCCCGTGATGTGCGCGCCGGCGACCTCAAGCATGAGCGCGAGCGCGATGAGGCACACGAGCAGGGCCTTGTGGCCGAGGCCCGCGCGCATCTTGGCGGAGGAAACGTCGTTCTTGATGACGGCGGACGCGAAGCCGGTCACGACGTCCATGACCATGAAGGCCATGGCCGCGCCGATGGCCCACGCCTGCGGCTCGGTGAGCTGGATGAAGGGGATGGATGGGATGAGGGGCACTGTTCTTTCCTTTCGTTAGGTATCTGGTTGGTTCGTCGCTTGCTGGGCGGCGGCGAGCGCGGGCATGAGTTGAGGCGCCGATGACTGAGCTTGAAAGGGCGACGGCCTGGCTTGCACCATCCAATCACCTCCTCTCGCCGAAAAAACGGGGGCCGTCGCTCAGGCGGCCCCCGGCCTGACCTACGCGGCCCTCGTCACGACGAGGGAGACGTTCTGGACGGTCCCGGACGCGCCCGAGAGCGCGAGCGAGAGATCCTTGCCGTCGCATCCGGCGCGCACCACGGCGCACACGGGCAGCGTCACGGTCGCGCCTGCGGCCACCGTCGCCGTTGAGGAGCCGACGGCGGCCCCTCCGGCGAGTACGGAGACGTTGGCGGTCCCTGCGGAGGTCGCGGCGAGCGTTACCGTGCCGTCTACGCGCCACCACGCGCCCGGGCAAGAGCCGGCGAGGCGGACGGTGTTGCCGCCGCCCGCGACCCCGCATCCGTAGCGGCTCGTCGCGGAGCCGACGGGGACCGGCCCGCCGTCGGCCACGGAGTACCCGCCGCCGTTGAAGTAGGCCCCTACCGAACATGGCTACCGCCCCCCTAAAACCCGTAGCCGGCACCGCAGCACGCCTGCCCGAAGAGCGGGTTGGCGCCTGCGGTGTAGGCCGTCTGGTTCGGGTAGCGGACCACGCCGCAGAGCTGCTGCTGGACGAACAGCTGGTTGAGCTGGTTCTGCTGGGCCGCGATGGTCTGCTGCAGCTGGCCCTTCTCGATGGCCGCGAACCTCTCGTTGACGTTGGCGTTCACGGCGTCGATGGCCCGCTGCGTGGCGCAGCAGCAGTCGGCCACCTGGCGGCTGAGCGCGTAGTCGCCGTCCTTGACCGCGGCCTGGGTGTCGGCGAAGTTGCGCAGGTTCTCGTATCCGACGCTGGACAGGCCCTGGGAGAGCTGCATCATGTGCAGGTCCTCTTTGTCGGAGAGGCGCCCGACGGCGTTCTCGAGGTTGTTGGAGTTCATGGCGTCGCACAGCCCGGACTCGGTGACGGGCTGGCCGCTGCGGTTCCAGTTCCCGCCGAACATGAGCATGAACAGCACCACGATCCACCAGATGCCTCCGCCGAAGCATCCGTCGTCGTTGTTGCGGGTAGCCATCTGGAGGGCATCGCCCAGGCCGACTCCCATTTCCTCAGCCATTTCGGTTCCTTTCGTTGATTTGTGCAGGGGTGAAAAGACTCGCAGTAAAAGGCCCCTCGCGGGGCCTGCTTAGGTGCCCAATGGACCCACCTCCATCCTGCTTCCCGTCACTTGAGGCCGAGCGCGGAGGCTAGGCCCTTTGCCTGCCTCACGATCTCGCCCAGCTGTTGGTCGGTCATCCCGCGCTCAGCGCAGATGCGCCGCGCCTGCTCCTCCGCCTGCCGGGGCGACATCGTGCGCAGCATCCGCGCGAGCTCCCACGGCGTCTGCCGCGACGTTTGCGCCTGCGTCCGTTGTCGCGTCGCTTGGGAAGAGTTCCGCGATTCTTCGAATAACGGGTTCATACTGCTTCCTCCACTCCTCGAAACCGCCGTCCGCCGGGGCGGCGTGGTTGTCCTCGACCTCGCGAAACTCGTAGGCCTTGACGGTCGCGGTGCCGTCCGGCCCGAGGTCGCGAACGTAGAAGCGCGCCTCGCTCGCGTCCATGAGCAGAGTGCGGCCGAGCGGGGTCACGCAGCGGCGGGCCTCCTCCTCGTTGGCGACGGTGCGGACGTTGCCGATGGCGCCCGCCTGCGCCGCGTAGGTCGCGGCTCCCGCCTGGCCCGCGCGGTACGGGAGCGGTACGTCGTAGGCCGGCTGGTACGGCTGGTACGGGAACTGGTACATGGTCGGGCCTCCTTGATCCTTCGGTTCTCTCCCACATGCCGAAGAGTAAGGGCGCCGTCACGGCGTCGGAGTCGCCGAGCCCATGCTCGGCTCCTTTCTGCCAAGGGGAAAATCCCGGGCATGGGCGCGGGCTCCCCCTGCGCCGACGTCCGGGATTTTCTGGTGAATCGAGGTCGAAATGCTGTTCCGCGAAGCTTCCGAGAAGTACATGGCTGACAAGGGCAAGCGCCTGCGGGCGTCGACGCTGGAGGGCTACCGCAGCGCGCTGGAGCTGCACGTGCTGCCGCGATGGGCCGGCGTCGAGCTCGGGGAGATGACGCCCGAGGGCGTGCAGGCGTGGGTCGACGGCTTCGAGAGGCCGGGCGCCGCCGAGAAGGCCTACAAGACCCTGCGGCAGGTCATCCGCTGGGCCATCCGGCGCCTGGGGCCCTGTAGCGCCTAGAGCGCCCACGTGACCGGCACGGTGACCGCTAGGCGGGGAACGACGCTTGAGCGAATCGCCCGTCGTCAGACCCCGCGTTGCCCGTGTTGGAAACTGTAATCTTGCCGGAAGTGGTTATGGACAGCTTGCCCGTCGTGCTGACGCCGTTGGCCGTCAACGCCTGGGCGTTGACTTCCACTAAAGGTCGGTAGTCGGATGGAAGCCTGTAGGGGCATTCAACGGAGTCCCAGGACGCGCTGCCGGTCTTTATGTTGTTCGCCTGCACAAAGACGATGCCCGCCTTGTAGGCCACGAACCAACCATTCGAGTCGTACAGCACCGTCTTTTGGGATACGGAATCCCCGAGGGCGGCGAGCGGGGCGAGGACGGAGAACAGCGGCTCGGGGTCGGCGGCGTTGATGCCGCTCAGCTTCACGCGATAGAGCGGCATGAAGGCCTCGGCGTCGCCGGCGAGGAGGTCGCCCTCCGTGTAGCTCGGATCGCTCGCCGCTCCGTCGCTCGACGCCGGGTCGCCCGTGAGCACCTGGAACTCCATCGACTCGCGGCCGCTCGACTCGCGCTCGAAGCGCAGGCCGACGATGTCGCGCCGGTACTGCCCCTGCGTGCCGCTCTGGATGGTGACGGTCGTGGTCGTCGAGCACCGGAAGCGGGACCCCTGCAGGCTGCCGGCGCCCGTGCCGATGGTGACCGTGTTGGCGTCGACGAGCGTCGCCTTGAGCTTGGAGCCGGTCGGGAAGACGTAAGAGTCTAGGCCGGTGATGCCTGCAAGGCACTCGCGGTCGTCCGCCGCCTGGATGTTCTGCTCCCCGGTCGCGCCGGTCATAAGCTTGACGCCCATGGGCTACTCCTTCTTCTCGGTGTCCTTGTAGGAATTAAAGAACGCGTTCATCATCGAGTCGGCCATCTTGCGCTGCTCGTGGTACTCCCTCGCGCAGTCCGGCCCCAGCACGACGTTGCGCTCGGTGCCGTCGTCGAAGACGTAGCGGATGCGCTCCCATCCGATCGCGGTTTCGTTTCCGGCCGTCATGTAGCGTTTCTGGTCATTCTGCCTCTGGCCGCCGCAGCAGTCGCACTCCCAGCAGCTCAGGTTCTCGGTTACCGGCATGATCAATCTCCCTTACTCGAAGTCATTCTCGTCCTTCCACGCCGTGAAGTCCGGCGTGACCGTCGCGTGGCCGTCCTCAACCTTCACGACGAGCTTCGTCACGGTGCCGCGCGTCGAGACGCCGGCGGCGGGCGAGTACGCGGTCACCGTGTCGCCGACGGCCACGCCCGCGCCCGAGTCGAGGTCGACGTCGATCTCGTCGGTCTGCCGCAGCTTCGACAGCTTCTCGCGGGCCTTGGCCTTCAGGTCGTCCAGCTCGGCGTTGCTGTAGTCGTAGACGTAGCACCTCTCGTCGAGGCCCGTCATGGACTGCGCCTCGCTGAGCGTCCCCGCGGCGTCGCTGTACAGATGGTAGACGGCGCGTGACACGCCCTCGCCCTTGCCCAGCGCGATCAGGTGGTTGTACTTGCGGTAGTCCAGCTCGGCGCTGTAGACGGTCGAGCCGGAGACGCCCGGCACGTCGCCCCAGTCGTGCACCGGCACCGCCGACAGCGCGCAGCGCATGGCGGACGTGTCCCACGCCGCCTTGAGGCGCGCCCCGGACGCCGCCAGCATCCCGACGATGCCCGTGTAGCCCGCCTCGTAGCGGAAGCCGCCGGAGACGTTTATCCCGGCGTAGCTGCCCGCGCTGAAGAGGTCGCCGAGGCCCATCGCCTGCACGAGCTGCCGCAGCACGGCGTTCGCGTCGCCGCTCACGGTAAGGTGCGACTCGCCTGATGGCGGACAGATGACGTGGTCCTCGAGGATCCCGTGCCACGTCCTGCCCTTGTACGACACCGTGTCGCCGTACCTCGTGCGCGCCGGGCAAAGCACGGAGACGACGCCGCCGTACTCGGTGCCCGGCACGAAGACGCGGCTCCCCGGCTCGATGCGCGCCGCGCCGGGGGCGTCCAGCTCGAAGTCGTTCTCGTCGGCCCCGAAGGCCATGTCGAGGTCGAACGACCGCAGCCGCTCGACCGTGCGCCCTTGCGGGTCGGTCACGAAGAGATCCAAGGCACCGCACCGTCCTCTCTGTAGACGTCGAGGTCCCAGCCGAAGCTGCCGTCGTAGCTCACGCTCGACGTCCCGGCGGGGATATCCTCGAAGATGTACGATCCGCCGCCCGCGCCGGTGCCCAGAACGGCGTAGGGAAGGCAGTTCTCCCGGTATCCGTTCTTGGCAACGCGCGTCACGGTCCCCTTGACGGAGTCGATGAGCAGGTAGCCGCCGTCGGGCACGTCGGTCGACACCTGGTAGCGGTTGCCGCCGATGGTCACCGACGGGCGCACGGCTGGTCCGTACATGACGATGCGGAACGGCGAGGCCACGACCGACGCGACCTCTATCTCGCGGCTCGTCTCCTCGCTGTAGGGGTAGCCGTAGGCGTACCCGTACTCGTAGCCGTGGCCGACGCCCACGACCCCCGAGCCGGTACCGGGCCGGAACTCCCACGACTGCGCCTTGCGCCAGACGCCGTCGAGCAGCAGTAGCGTGAGCTTCACGAGGGCCGAGTCGCCGACCCTCTTGGACAGGCTGGCGCCGGCGACGTAGCACCGCTGCGACCAGCCGTCGGCGTCGAGGGTGCCCGGTGTCCCCGCGGCCACGTCCGCGTCGGCGGCGAGCCTCAGCGCGTCGGCGGCGGCGAGGTCGAGCATGGCGACCGCGACCGTCTCCGAGCGCGCCTTGCGGGCGGCGTAGGACAGGTCGCGGTAGCCGGTCTTGTAGTCCCACTGGTCCTCGCGGGCCGCGGACGGCTCGCCGGCGAAGGCGCCCGCCCCCGACAGGTCGAACCTCTCGCGCGTCGTCGCGCTCGTGTAGCCGAGGCTAAGCACTGTATACCGCCTTCCTCGCGAGCCTGTCGTACCCGCGCATGCCGATGTACGGCGTCCGGCTCGCGATCACGTCGCCGAGCTTGGCGTCGAGCCACTCCACGACCGAGGCCGTCGCGGCCGCGCTGCGCATATCCGGCGCGTCCATCTGCACGCTTCCGGCGTCGGCGACCGCCGCCATGGCCCTCTCCGTGGCGGTCAGCGGCAGGCCGGCGTTCTGCTCGATGCCGATGCGCATGCCCTCCATGGTGAAGTAGCCGAACTTCTTGAAGAGCTTCGACGGCGACGCGATGCCGAGCAGGCCCTTGGCCGTTGCGATCGCGTCTCCCACGACTCCGGACACCGCGCTCACGACGCTGCCTGCGGCGCCGGTAATGCCGTTCACCAGGCCCTGGATGATGTTCGCGCCGATGTTCCCCAGCGTGCCGGGGATGGCCGCGAGGCCGTCGCGCAGATTGCTGCCGAACTGCGACGCCGCGCTCGTCGCGTTGCTCGCGAACTGAGTGACCCACCCGACGACGGTCGAGATGGCGCCGGAGAGCCACGACGCCACGTTCCCGGGCAGCGCGGAGAGGAACGAGCCGATGGCCGACAGGAAGCCGCTGCCCGCCGAGGACGCCTGCGACCACATCGACGACGCCCATCCGGCGACGGAGTCGATGACCGACTGCAGGAAGCCGCCGACCGCTCCGGGCAGCTGCGAGAAGAAGGCTATCGCCGCGTCTATGCCGGCGCCCGCGCCCTCGGCCAGCATCTGCACGCTGACGATGATCTCGGAGATTATCTGGATCAGAATCGACAGGGCGTCGACGAGGATAGTGATCGCCGCGACGAGGATGTTGCCGAATATGTCGGCGACGTTGGCTATCGGCTCCAGCCAAGGCTGGATGGCCTCGAGGAGGTTCTGGCACGCCGGGATGAGGTTGTCTGCCAGCGCGGGCACGAGCACCTCCCCCGCCTGCGCGGCGAGGCCGCCGATGAGCTCGCCCGCCCTCTGCAGCGCCTCGCCCAGCACGCCGCCGAGCTCCGCGCCGAGGTCGGCGGCGGGGCCGGCCAGGCCGGAGAGCGAGCCGAGCAGCGAGGCCGCGCCGTCCGCGAGTCCCTGCACGAAGCCGAGCGCGCCCTCGACAGCGGGGGACATGGTGTCGGAAATCGCGACCGCGAAGGCTACGGCGTCCCCCTTGGAGACCCCGAACGCCTGCGCGACGTCGGCGAGGAGCACCTCCAGCGCGCCTCCCCAGCCGAGGGCCGCCACGGTGCCGTCGAGGCCCTGGTACGTCTCGGAGAGGACGGCGACTGCCTTGGATCCCTGCTCGACGATGCCGTCGAAGACGCCGCGGAACTGCTCGGGCACCGCCGCGCGGAGGACCTCGGCGGCGGAGCCGACGACGGTGGTCAGCGCGTCGGCCAGCGTCGGGCCGACCTCCTCGACGAGGCCCGGCAGCTCCGCGACTATGTTGGAGACGATGGTCGCCACGCGCGGGAGCACGTTGTCCGCCACCGCCACGAGCGACTCGGCGAGGCCGTCCGTCACCTCGCCGAGGTCGTAGTCGTCCGAGCCGAGCGCCGTGAGCCAGTTCTCCCACGCGGCCTTCATCATGTTCACGGAGCCCTCGATGGTGGTGGCGGCCTCGCGCGAGGTCGTGCCCGCTATCTGCTGCTTTTGCTGGATGAGGTCGATGGCCGTCACAATATCGCTAAAGGAATCAATAGATAGATCAGACGCCTGTCCGATGCTTTCGGCGTACTCGTTCGCGTCGGCAATGAGGCGCTTCATCTCCCCCTCTGTGCCGCCGTAGCCCAACTTGAGGTTGTCGAGCATTGTGTAGTTTTGTTTGGCAAAGCCTTGAAAGGCGTTCTGCACGTCCTGCATGTCGGTGCCAAAGGTGTTTACGTTGTCGCTCATGGCCACCATAGCGACCTGCGCTTGCTCGGCAGCCCTTTGGGTGTCTCCGCCGAGCGAGTTGATGAGCGCTGCGGAGAAGCTGGTCGCCTGCTCCATGTAGGCGTTCGCCGACAGGCCGCACGTCGCGTAGGCGTTCTTCGCCTGCTCCAGCATCTTGTCCTGGGCGTTCCCGAGCGCCTGCCACTCGGCCGCGGCCTCGTCGCACGTCTGGCCCGTCATGGCCGCGTACTCCTCGAGGCTCTGGCCCATGTTGCCGAAGAGCTTCTGGATGCCGCCGACGTTCTGCTCGTAGCTCGCGTAGCCGTCGAGCGACGCCTTCGTCAGCGCGCCCACCCCTGCGGCCGCGACCGCCGCGCCCGCCGCCGCGGCCTTCGCCACGGCCGCCACGCCCGCCGCCGCGGCCTTCGTCGTGCCGCCGAGCACGCTCGACACCTTGCCGCCTATGCCGGCGATGGCGGACGACGCCTGGTCGTCGACGCCGATCTTGACCATCAGGTCGAGAAGGTTCATCTACACTACCTCCAGTCCGATTCCGCTAAGCACGTCCGCCGCGATCTCCTCGCCGCTGCGGGCGTCGGCCGGGGACAGGCTCCGCTTCAGCAGGTCGGCCCACGGCGTGCCGAGGCACTTGCCCTGCGGCGCGAGCCTCAGCGACTCGGCGACGTACACCCGGTACGACTCCTCGACGGTGTGCGCGCGGTCGCGCGCGAGCACATAGCGGCAAAAAGGGCGCAGGCGCGGCGGACCAGCGTATGCGCCCATGTAGAGCCACTGCCGGTTCTCGCCGTCGAGGGCTAGCCGAAAAAAGAGCCGAAGAGCTCGCGCAGGTCGCCGTCCTCCTTGAGCGAGGCGACGAGCGCGCGGACGTCCGCCGCCATCTTCGGCGGCGTGAAGGACGCCTTGTACTCCTCGAGCGTCTGGCCGTCCACGGCGGCGAGCACGAGGTAGGCTTCCTCGACGCTCTCCCTCAGCACGCGCGGGAGGTACCGCTCGATGATGCCGAGGCCCCATTCTGCGGCCCCCTGCTCGTCTTTCTGCCTGCCCGCGCCGGCGGCGACCTCGGCGAGCAGCTCCTTGCAGGCTCCGCTCTTCGCCACGTTCTCGACGGCCTCGCCGAGCATCGCCATGGAGCGCGTGAACTCGTCCGCGCTGAGCTCGTTGATCCTCATTCCTCTCCCTTTCCCGCCGCGCCCTAGGCCGCGTCCGCCTCGTCCTTGCCGTCGACCACGTAGACCTCGAAAGGCACCGTGTCCTGCGCCTCGATGGAGTAGTGCGCGGTGAACTCGAAGGCGAACTGTCCCTTGGCCTTATCGCCGGACTGCAGCGAGAAGCCGCCGGTGCTCAGCGCGTTGGACATGTGGCAGGCGATGAAGCCGCCGTTCTTGTCGCCGTTCTTGTCCGAGTAGTCGCCGACCCACCACAGGTCGGAGAAGTCCTCGTCGTCGAGGTCGTTGTGCAGGGTCACCTTGCCGTCGGAGCCCGTGTAGTCCGCGGCCGAGGCGAGCATCTTCACCAGCGAGCCGTTCGCGCTGACGAAGGTGCCGGACGCCTTGATCTCCCACGACTCGAGCTTCTTCAGCTCCTTCATGTTCTTCGGGCAGTTGTCGATGTCCTCGCCGTAGTCCGTGAAGCTCGGGACGGCGGTGATGCTCACGCCGCCGGACGTCGCGCCGATGATGGCGGAGGCGTCGACGGTCGCCGTCGCGGGGCTGAAGCTCGTCAGCAGGACGCCGGCGTTCAGCTGGAGGTCGCTGAACGTGCTCTCGGGTATCTTGGTGTACTTCATTTCGGGTTTCCCTCCTAGTAAAGGGTGATGCTCTCGATTGAGATGTTCACGTAGCGGCGCTTGACGCCCGGCTCGCCGCTGTCGACGGCCTGCCAGAACGGTGAGCCGCGCTTGACCCACAGCCCGCCGCCGTCGCAGGGCAGCATCGCGCCGCCCAGCCCCAGCGCGCGGCCGACGGCCTCGGCGGCGGCGTTGGCCTTGGCCTCGGATTCCGTGCGCAGCCACAGGTCGACGGTAACGGCCTGCTCGCCGTCGCCCCACGCGCCCGAGACGGGCGTGTAGGTGGCGTAGGGCGGATCCGTCCCCGTCGGCACGCCCTGCGCCGAGTACGCGGGCATGCCGAGGCCCTCGAGCCACGCCTGCAGCGCTGCGACCCTAGTCGGCATCGGGCAGCCTCCATTCCTCGGCGGTCGACTGGTAGAACGAGAACGTCGCGCACGCCGGGGCCGCGCCGTCGTCGCCGTTCGAGGTGACGCGGAAGACCTGCCCGTCGGAGACGCGCATGAACACGTCGCCGAAGGCCAGCCGCTCGGGGCCGGTCACGGTGTAGGAGTTGGCGACCCCCGCCGCCTCGGCGACGCGCGCCTCGGCCGACGTGTCGCGCACGACCGCGGCATCGAACGCCTTGCCCTCGCGCCACGCGAGGACGACGCCGCCCTCGCCGTCGGGCGCCTCCTCGCGCTCCATGCGCACGCACGGCACCGCCATGCGCCCGAACAGGCGGCTCACAGCTTCCTCCACGGGGCGAGGCGGGCGGCGAACACGGACTGCCACGTGGAGCCGCCTGCGCCCGCCTGCGACCCGCTAGAGGTCGCCTTGGTGTACGAGTACCCCCCGAACGACTCCGAGGCGTAGGGGCTGTTCTGGGCGTCCCCGTGCTCGGCACACCACGCGTCCACCTCGTCGGCGAGGTCGGCCACCGCCTTCGGCACCGAGAGCGCCCAGACCTCGCCGTCGAACTCCTCGTCGGCGAGGTCGGAGCAGGGCCAGCCGTGCAGGCCGTCGTTGAGGCGCGAGCCGAGCACCCTGACGCGCTGGCCCGGGACGGCGAAGCCCTCGGGCAGGCCCGACAGCGCGCCCCCGGAGGCGGTCAGCCTGCCGGAGTACACGCGCCGCATGCGCGTCACCGGGTCGCGCTCGAACCAGTTCTTCAGGTACTCGAGGACGGCTTCGAGCATGGCTTAGGCCGTCTTCGGGGCGGTGCCGATGCCCTTGAGGACGCCGGCCTTGAGCGTGTTCTTGAGGACCACGCCGGCCACGAGCTCGACCTCGCCGGTCTTGACGGCGCCGGGCTGCGCCATGTCGGGCATGTAGGACTGGACCACGCCGGTGCCGATCGGCGAGATTCCGTGGAAGCCGTCGAGGCCCAGGGACACGGCGTAGATGTCGGACTTGCCGAGCGCGGAGGACGTGGCGGCGGTGTCGGCGACTGCGTCGACGGACGCGGTGCCGTTGTAGTACTTGCCGAGGTCCATGATGGGCACGCCGTTGTAGGTCTCGATGTAGCGGCCCGCGTCGTCCTTGGTGCGCTCGTAGTAGCCGGCTCGGCGCGCGATGCCGCGGAACTTGGTCAGCATCTTGCCGTTCATCATCAGCATGTTGGCGCCGTCGACCTGCGAGAGCAGGTAGTCGACCTCGTCGAGGAACGCCTGGGCGTTCTTGGTCATGAGGTCGGCGGTGGAGACGTCCACCTCGGAGGCGATCTCGTTGGACGTGCCGGCGAGCAGCTTGGCGAGGCCGTCGAACGTTCCGTCGGGCTTGCCCGCGCCGGCGGTTCCGGAGGCCTTGCCGTTGATGACGAGGTAGTGGAACTCGTTAGCCACGGCCTTGATCTTCTGCTCCAGCTGGAAGGCCAGCTCGTCGATCGCGCCGGAGGTGTTCTGCAGGACGCGGTCGACCTGGAAGGAGCCGCCCATGATGACGGCGTTCGCGGTCTTCTTCTCGCGCTTGGCCTCGTTGGCGGTGTACTCGGCGTTGATGGCGCGGACGCCGGCGGTCGCCGGGGTCTTGAGCTGCGTGTAGCCGTAGGCCAGCGTGGAGCCGCCGGTGCCGGGCGAGATGGCGTTGTCGAACGTCAGGTTGTCCAGCAGGAGGGACGAGCGCTGGAAGGTGTCGATTACGGTCTGGTCGACGTAGTCGGCCATGCCGACCTTCGCCTCTTGCAAAGTGATGGGCATTTGTTACTCCTTGTTCTCGTAGCGTTGGTGGAGCGCCTCGTGCAGGTTCTTGGGCGCCGCGGCGCCGCCGGTGCTCTTGGGCGGGTTGGGAACCTTCGCGCCCTTGGTGGTCTCGACCGCGATGAAGTCGGACCAGTCGGACTTGATGGACTCGGTCAGGTCGTCGGTGCCCTCGATGGCGCCGTCCTTGACGGACACGCCGGAGAGGTCGGACACCCTGAGCACCGAGTCGATGCGCTTGGGGTCGACGCCGGCCTGCTCGAGGAGCTTCCTGTACAGCCCGCGCTTCTCGGCCTCGGCCTTACCGGCCTCGACCTCCGCGCGGTACTTCTCGAAGGCCTCGCGCTCCGCGTCGTACTTCGCGCGCAGCTCGTCGGGGTCGCCCATGCCGTCCAGCTGCTTCTGGAGCGCGGGCACCTTCTCGGCCTCGGCCTTGTACTCGTCGCGCTGCCTCTTCAGGGCCTCGACGGACTCGGCGTGGGCCTCGATGATCTCGTCGACCTTCTCGTCCTCGATGCCGAAGGCCTTGAGCATCTTCCGCGTTAGAGCCATTGATTCTCCGTTTCCTCGGAAGCCGCGCGCTGCCTGCGCGGCGCATGAAAAAGACGCGGCCGCTTTCCTCGCGCCCGCGTCCCCCATGTTCCTTCCCCCGTCACGGGCTAGCCGCCCATGTGCCGCCGCAGTATCGCCCTGTAAGCGTCGGCGTGGTCGGCCGCGGCGGGCTTCAGGAACGGCCGCGCCGCCATGTGGACCGTTCCCAGCTCGACACATGGCCCGTACTCGACGTTGGTCCCGACGTACACGGCGTTGTCCGACGGCTTGGTCATGTGCGTGATGCTGCTGCGCAGCCTTCCCGTGTCGACCGGGCACGCGGCCTTCGCGTAGCCCTCGCAGGCCAGGCCCATCTCCTCGAGCGCGGCGGCGACGGCCTTGTCGATGGCCTCGGCAACCTCGCGCCGGTTGTCGGCCCTGACCTCCAGAAGCTCGTTTGTCTCGAGGTCGGACAGGCCGCCGACCTCGAAGGCCCCCGACTCGTCTGTCATGGTTGCCATCGCGCCTCCTGTCAAAGCGGCTTCCTCGCGGGCCGTTCCCGCTCGCTTGCCCGCTTGGATGGTCGCGTCGGGGTCACGCGGCATGAAAAAGGCCCCGCCGTGGCGGGGCCTCACAGTCAGATGAACGGGGCTATGTCCTTGGCCTCCTTGAGGAACTTCCTCACCTTGACCATGAAGGAGTTGTCGGTCAGGTACTCGATACCTCGGGGCGTGATGCAGGCGCCATCGAGGCCGTAGACGCGGTCGAACGTGTTGTCGGCCTCGACCCTTATCGCGCCCGAGATGAAGCCGTAGTCGAGCAGGCTGCACAGGATGTAGTGCCAGTACCGCTCGTTCGCGCCGGCGGCGAGGGCGATCTCGTCGAGCCTCTTGGGGTCGACGTCCTCCCCGCCCTTAAGGCACGCGTAGAGGTACAGGAGGATGCGGTACACGATCACGTGGTAGTCGTTTTTGGCCACGGCTAGACCCCCCTGACCCCGTCCTCGTAATTGCATTTATCGCATCTCGCCCCGTAGGAGTTTCCGCGCTCGAAATAGGAGAGCGGCTCGCCGCAGTTCGGGCAGCGGACGTCCTTCTCGGGGTTCTCGCATTTTTCGGCTACCGCATTTCTCTCCGCCTCGGCCATCTTCGGCCATGTTCTCAGCTTTTGCATTTGATTCACCTGCTCAGTAGCCGTATACGAGTTTCCTGTAGATCTTCGTATATCTTACCTTAACCCCAGCCTCGCTAGCTCTCTGGTATGCGTCGACCATGAGAGATGCTCGCTCTTCGTCAGACAGCCCCGGCGCGTTCAGCGCCGCATGGTAGCTCGCCCTGAACTCGTCTGCCCAGTGGCCGATGGGGTACGAGCTGTCAGGGAACGCTGCATGTCCGTAGTACTCATGGGCCAGCACGGCCTTGACGCTCAGGCGGTCCCTGTTGTTCGTCGATTCCTCGTCGGGGAACACGTCGCCCCCGACGTTTATCTTCTTGGAGATCGTTGAATACCCAGTGGGCCGGCTATCGAACGTCAGCAGCTCGGTCGGTATGGACAGCTCGTTTGCTGCAGCCTTGATCTCCTTTATCTCTGAGCTGGCCAGCGCCCTCCTGTTTCCTCCGCGCGCTCCGTTGGCGAAGTTTCGCGCCAGCGCCCCGTCCAGCACCTTCTGCTGGTCGCCCGCGCTCATCTTGCGGAACGAGCCGGACGGTATGCCGTACTCCTTGAGCTGCTCCGTGAGCCTCTTCCTCGCCTCGGTCGCGGACACGCCGGCGGCGTCGAGCTTGCGGGCCGTGCCGGGCATGCTCATGAACTCTGAGATGGTTCGGTTCGCGGGCACGGCCCCGTTGATGGCGGGCTTGCCGGCCTTCCACTGCTCGTAGGTCGTGCCCTCGGGCAGCCTGCTCCACCTCTTGCCGTCGGAGTAGTCCACGCCCCGGACGGCGGCGATGAGCGTGCAGCGGCAGTTGCACGTCTCGGCGTAGGCCGCCCCCGGGTCGCCAGGATAGCGGCAGCCGTTGGCGAACGTCCCGCCGACCTCCACGCGCTCGCCGTCGAGCTGCCTGTGGCTGTGGCGGGTGCGGCCGTCGAGCGTCGCCAGCCACTCCTGCTCCAGCTCGATGCCGAGCGACCGGGCGCGCCTGTAGCTGTCCACGCGCCCGGCGCTCTCGGCGGCGGTGACGGCGGTGCGGGCCGCGCGCGTGGCCGTGGCCATGTTGGACCCGGTCGCGGCCTGCACGCGTCGCGCCATCTTGGGGATTGACTCGCCAAGCAGCACGCCCTGCGTGAGCTGGTTGGCGAGAAGGCGCCGGTTCCACGCGACGTCCTTGGCCACGTTCACGGTCGGCTTGGGCAGGTAGCTGCCGTGGTCTGCCAGCAGGCGCTGCGCGGTGGAGGCGTCCTGCAGTGCGAAGGCCCCGTCGACGCGGGCCGCGGAGTACGCCTGGAACGTGCCGTAGTTGTAGTTCTCGGCGTAAACGCCCGGGAGCCTGCCCCCGAGCGCGTCCATGGCGACCTCGTTGGCGTGCGTGTAGCCCTCCGCGACCTGCCCGAGCACGGCGCGGTAGCGCTTACCGGCGAGCATCTTGCCCCTGCGCCATGCCTTCCACTGGTCGTCGGTCGCCTCGCCGCTGGCCACCCTCTCGCGCCACGCGTCGTCCTGCTCGCGGAAGCGGGCTAGGTACTCGGAGAGCGCCTGGGACGCCGCCTGCTGGGCATCGCGGTAGACCCCGGACACTTCCCGCCGGAAGGCCTCTATCTCCGCGTCTGCGGCCTTGTGGGCCTCGTCGGCGGCCATGCGCTACTCCCCGTCGTCCTCGTCGTCGCCGTCAGCGCCGCCGGCGCCGTAGGCAAGCGTCGCGGCCATGCGGTCGGCGTCCTCCTCGGAGCGCTTCGCGAGGATCTTCGCGACCTCGTCGGGCGTGACGTTCGGCAGCTTGCGCAGGATGGTCTCCTCGTCCAGCCACTCGGCCTCGAGCGCGACGATCTCGACCTGCTCCTTGACGTTGCTGATGCGGCTGCGCGTGAACACCGGGGTGTCCACGATGCCCTGCAGCGCGAGCAGGTCCATGATGCCCTCGCGCATGTGGCGCTCGAACTCGTCGGCCTCCTCGTCCATCGGCTGGTAGGCCGCGTCGATGTGGTCGTTCGTGGCCCCAGCCGCAACGGTGTGGACGTCGAGCGCGCCGAAGTCCTCGTACACGTCGGCCTTTATCTGCGCCAGCACCTCGCGGCGCGACGCCACCGGCACCTCCTGCGTATAGGGCTCGACGCTCTGCCCGTCCTCGGTCTCGACGCTCGCGATGTGCGTCAGGCTCAGCCGCGCGCGCCACTCGTCGAGGTCCTTGTCGGACATGCCGGCCGCGCCGCTCACGAGCCAGTACACCTGCGCGCAGTCGCGGATGTCGTTGGCGAGGCCGCTCTTGATCAAGTCGTAGGCGTCGATGCCCTCGCGCATGCCGACGAGCGTCGACTGATGCGCGTCGCTGCACCACACGGGCACGATGGGCAGGCGGCTGTAGTTCTCGGAGTCGACCGCGAGCGCGAGCCCGTCGGCCGGCACCTCGCGGTAGGTCACCTTGTAGGCCCGCTTCGGCTCCGTGACGCGGAAGCCCAGCGAGCCCGCGGCGCCCGCGGCCATCTGCGTGTAGCCGTCCTCCTCGTACAGCGTGGCGTTCCACGGATGGTAGGGGCTGACGCGCCAGAATCGCACGCCGGCCACGAGCGCGCCGCTGACCTCGTCCCAGACCGGGGCGAACTGGTCGGCGGTGAACACATCGACGTGGTCGAGGTTCCAGAAAGGGAAGCTCGCGCCGTGGATCAACGCGTACAGGCCGATGGCCTTCACGTCGTCGTCGAAGCGCGGCCCCAGCCGCTCCTTGGTCGTGTCCTCGCCGCTCTCGTCCTTGCAGTCGACGAAGCTCACGCCCTTTCCGAGCGAGTACATGCACCGCTGGACGTTGAGCCGCTTGAAGAGGTTCGACGCGATGCGCAGGCGCGACGCGGTGAAGTCGTCCGCGGCCTCGCCGCTCGCCGAGAAGATCCGGCGCGTGAACCGCGAGATGGTCACGTTTCGCTGCCGGTAATACTCGTCGGCGTCGACGGCGTTGCGGTACATCTCCGACCGCATGTGCCGCTCCACGGCGTCCTTCGCGAACGCCTCCGGCGACGCGGCGGCGCGCAGGTCCTCGGCGGTGACGATGGTGCTGCTGCTCATTTCTTGCCCCTCCAGAACGCGGCCCGGCTCGCGCCGTCGGCCCTCGGCTCCCTGTATATCCGCAGCGTAGCGACGCCATAACGGAGGGCGTCGCAGCTGTGGTCCTCCACCTTGACGGGCCTGTCGCCGTCGGCGCGCGGATCCCACGCGTAGCCGCCCAGCTCCTTGACCAGTCCGGCGCAGCCCGCGGCGATGCGCACGCGGCCCTGCTGCATGCACGTGCCCGTCTCGCGGATGCCGTCCATCACGTCGTTTCGCGCCTTGCGCACCTTGAACCCAGCTCGGCGCATGGCGGCGATGAACGAGGTTGCCGACGGGTCGACGATGAACTCGGGCCGCTCGGGCAGGTCGTCCACGAAGGCGGCCATGTCGGCAACGTAGTCGGCGTCCGTCTTCTGGTGGCCCTCGTCGCGGCCGCTGTAGCGGTACTCGCGGCACACGTGCCAGACGCGCCCGTCGGAGCCCCACAGCAGCGCCGCGAAGGCGTTCTGCGTGCCGTAGTCGAGCGAGACAGCCCACCTCGTGACGGCTCTCGGCGCCGGGGGCTCGTCCTCGACGGCGTCGGCGTAGCCCGGGTAGACCAGGCCCTCGGCCAGCGTCCACAGGCCCAGGATGTAGCGGTCGTAGAAGACTCCGGTGTACATGCGTTCGTAGCGCGCCACGATCTCGGGTGACAGCGTCGGGTTGTCCGCCATGTCGAAGTGCAGCAGCAGCAGCCCCAGCTCGTCGGCGCGGTCGACGAAGCGCGTCTTGAAGAAGTGCGACGGGAAGCTCGGGTTGCAGTTGAACCACAGCTTGGAGCCGCCGACCGAGCAGCGCGCGACCATCTGGTCGACGAAGCTCTCGGGGAAGAGCGCGACCTCGTCGGCGTAGCAGCCCGCCGCCGTGAGGCCCTGCAGCGCGTCCTGGCTGCGCTCGGTGTTCGCGCCGAAGAGGTGGTAGGTGTTCGTGCCGACCTCGATGCGGTTCTCGGCGCGGTTGAAGCTCCACGCCCAGCCGAGCTCGCGCAGGATCTCGCCCATCGGCCCCACGACGTTGCGTTTCAGCGTCTCAACCGTCGCGCCGGCGACGATGAACCGCTGGCGGCTGAACCGGCGCTGGCTCCACAGCAGGAAGCCGGTAAGCATCGCCCACGTCTTGCCCGAGCGGACGGCGCCCTCCGCGATCACGCCGTCGAGGCCGCTCGTCTCCCGGCCCTCGGCCCACCACGTGGCGAGGAGCCGCTGCCTCTCGCTGAACATCTGCGTCATCGCAGCCCCAGCGCGTCGATGTAGCCCTTGATGCGCTCGTCGTCCCGCTCGGCAGACTTGTCCTCGACCGGGCGCACCGGCTTTGCGTAGCGGTCCGGGTACCTGCGCTCGAGCAGCCACGCGGCCGCCTGCCACGTGTTGTCCGACGCGCGCATTATGCGCGTCACCAGCGCCGCCTCGCGCTCGGCGTCGGCCTTTTTCAGGGCTTGCGCGAGTTGCGCCTGATTCTCGGTCTTCGGGTGGTTTATCCAGCGCGAGTACGTGTCCGCCCTCACCCCGAGGGCGGCCGCTATCTGGCAGTCGGGCAGCCCGGCACGGCACAGCTTCAGGGCCGTCTTGATGCCGTCCTGCGTCAGCCTCTCCTTGCCGCCCTTTGCCATTGCTCCCTGTTTCCGCAGCTAGATGTCTTACCGTCGCTGAGGACTGTAAACCCTGCGTCACAAAAAAGGGCCCCGGTCTCCCGGGGCCCCGCGGCTACTTGCTCGGCTTGATTCCGATGACTTCCGCCAGCCTCTCCAGCGCCTCCGTCGCCGCCATGTGCACCACCTCCGCAGGTATCATTATACCCTAGAGGGTTGTGGACTGCACCCTCTCGGCTGTGCCGCCGGTCAGGCGCTCCCACCTGTCGACGATGACGCTCGCGTAGTGCGGGTCAAGCTCGATGCAGGCGCAGTGCCTGCCGGTCTGCTCGCACGCTATGACGCTCGTCCCGCTGCCGCCAAACACGTCGAGCACGGTCTCTCCGCGCCTCGTGCTGTTCATGATCTGGTACGCGAACAGACCGACAGGCTTCATCGTCGGGTGCAGCTCGCTGCGGGTCGGTTTGTCGAACTCGAGGACGGTCGTCTCCTTGCGACTGTCGGTGAAGTAGTGCGCTGCGCCGCCCTTCCATCCGTAGAGGCACAGCTCGTGCCGCCACTGGTAGTCCTGCCTGCCGAGTGCGAAGGTGTTCTTGGCCCAGACGAGCAGCTGCCTGAGGTCCATCCCGGCCCTCTTGGCCGCCTCGAGGACGTTCGCGCTCTGCGCCGACGCGTACCAGACGTAGAAGGCCGCGCCGGGCCTCATGGCCCCCATGGCGCTATCGAGCGCGGAGTGCAGGAACTCGACGAAGCCCTCGTCGCTGCCCCAGCTGTCGTTTGCGATGACGAGCCCGTCGGTGCGCCTGTGCAGCTGCTTGGCAGCGCTCGGCTGATCGTGCTGCCCCAATGCGACGTTGTACGGCGGGTCGGTCAGCAGCAGGTCGGCGCTCGCCGCCCCCCCGCTTCCGGCATGGCCGCCATCAGGCGCGCGACGGCCTCGGGGTCGGTGGAGTCGCCGCAGAGGAGGACATGCCCGCACATGCGCCACAGCTCGCCCGGCCTCACGCGGTCCTCCGCCCCATCGTCCGGCTCGTCCTCGGTTATCTCGACGCCGTCGTCCCCGGCGATCTCCTCCAAATCGAAGCCGAAGTCGCCCATGTCGAACTCGTCGGCCAGCGCGTCCAGCTCATCGGCGAGCCGGTCCATGTCCCAGCCGGTCATCATCGTCGTCTGGTTGTCGGCCAGCGTGAGCGCGCGGCGCTGCGCGTCGCCCAGGTGGTCGACGAACACGACCGGGACCTCGGCCAGCCCCTCCTTCTCGGCGGCCCGGCAGCGGGCGTGGCCCGCCACGATCACCGCGCGGCCGTCGGCGTCGTGCCACGCCAGCACCGGGTTGACGAAGCCGAACTCCGCGATGCTCGCGCGCACGGCGTCCAGCTGCTCCCTCGTGTGCCTCTTGGCGTTGCCCTCGTAGCCGTGCAGCTCGCCAAGCGGCACGCGCGCGACCTCCAGCTCCGGTTGTTTTTTCCTAGAACGCTTGTTCCCGTGTGTCATCTCTGTTCCCTTCTCTTCCTCTCGTTGCACTTTCGCTGACGGCGCGCGTCGTTCCTTCTCCTCAGCTCGGCGGCGTGCCTGTCCCTGTACTCGCGCTCCGCGAGGGCGCACTCCATGCAGAGGCCCCACCGCCTCGCCTCCGGGTCCCGGGCGTTGACCGGGTGCTCGCCGCACTTCTGGCACAGCGGCGTCACCCCGACGAGCCGGTAGCGGCCCCACCGCTTCCGAAAGCCCTTGACCGCCTCGGGCGTCCTTCCGGGCAGTATCTCGGACAGCTCCGAGGCCGTCATGTCCGGGTGGCGCCAGACCGTCTCGCACTCGCGGTACGCCCAGGGCCTTTTAGGCCCCCTTGACCCGTTCGGGCCGTCGTTCGTTTCCGTCGCGATCACCACTCCTTACTTGTGAGTCTCCCGTTCGGCCGCGTCTCGCGTCTCGTGTGGAACACGAGCCGCGGCCTCCTTTATTTCTTTTATTTATTTATTGTTTGAACGGTCGTTCAACGGTCGTTCACTCGCCCCTCCTGCGCCTGCCTGACGCCTGCCCGGCCTTGCGCCCGGCGGCGGACAGCCGCTCACACGTCGCCAGCCCCTCGGCGGCCGGCGGCAGCACGAGCGATCCGTCGGCGAGGGCGTCGGCGTCGGCCATCCCCCTCTCGGCGAGGAACGCCACGAGCTCGCGCAGGGCCCCCTCGTCGCACCCGAGCTGCAGGGCGAGCACCGCCCACCCGTCGTCGTCGGAGACGTCGAGCCTCGCGCCGTCCTGGTTCAGGCTCGCGCACATGAGGCCGACGTAGAGGCCGAAGCCATCCCAGCCGAGCCGCCCGCGCAGGCGGAGCGCATCCTGATCGAAGGCGAGCGCGTTGAACGCCTTGAAGTACGGCCCTTTGTTGAAGCCCTGTGCCACGACGTGCCCCTAGCCCACTAGAACGGGATATCCTCGTCGTAGACGTCCACGGGCGGCGGCGTCTGGACGGCCCTCGCTGGCTGCGGGCGTCCCTGCGGCGCGCTCGCCGTGTAGGCTTGCGTCGGCGCCGGGGCGGCCTCCTTGGCGGGCTGCTGCGCGGCGCGGGAGCTCATGAGGTCGATCTCGTCGACCACGACCTCCAGCTTGCTGCGGCGGTTGCCCTCCTTGTCCTGCCAGGAGCTGTAGCGCAGCTTCCCCTCGACGGCGACCCTCATGCCCTTGGCGAGGATGCGGGCCATCGCCTCGGCGCGGGCTCCGAAGATGACGCAGTCCACGAAGTTCGGTCGGTCCTCCCACTCGCCGGTCTTCTGGTTCCTCGCTCGGTCGTTGACGGCGACGCCGAACTGCAGGATGCCCGTGCCGCCGGGGGTCTGCCTGAGCTCGGGGTCGCGCGTCAGGTTGCCCGTGATCATGACCTTGTTGATGCTCATCCCTGCTCCTCCTGTCCGCGGCGGCCAGACGCCGCCCGTCTCCTCCTGCGGCGCTCCCGCACCATCGCCCTCAGCCGGTCCCCCGCCCAGAAGGGCAGGTACGCGACCAGCGCGATGGCCAGCAGCAGCACGAGGGGCGGCGTCATCGCCAGCTGCAGGCAGCCGACCGGCTCGTCGTCGTGGTAGCTCATCCCCTGTCCCCTTTCTCGTAGCTCTCGATCCTCTCCATGCATCGGGCCTCGACCTCGGCGCTCGTCGCGCCCCGGTCGAAGAACCCAAGCTGCGCCACGGAGACGCCCCGGAAGGCGTCCCCTCCCCCGAGCACGAGGCCCAGCAGCGAGACGCGCCTCCGCGCCTCCTCGGCGCCGAACGCCCGGAAGATGCGCCGCGCGAACACCGCGGCCCTCGACGGATCCACCCCGAGCGCATCGACCGCCGCGGCCGCCTCGGCGACCGGGTCCCGCGCGGGCATCAGGTCGAAGATAGTCATCTGCCCCGCCGCCCTCATGCGCGCCCCTTCCCGGGCACCGTGTGCCCCTTTGCCTCGAACCTCGCGTTGCAGGCGCGGCAGCGCACGAGGCCCGCCGAGTTGCCGCCCACCCACCACGGCCGGTTCACGGCGCCGCACGCCGGGCACTCGACGCGGAACGGCGCGGCCTGACGCTCGAACCGCCACGCGGGCGGCTCCCGCGCGGTCATCGCCACGCCTCGAATCCGAAGCCGCAGCACGGGCCGCAGCCGTCCTTGGAGCAAAGGCACGGGTCGCACTCGTCGACGGTGCAGATGCCGTAGCCGCCCTCGAGGGCCGCGGCCAAAGGCCGCGGCACGGACCCGTCGACCCACCCCGAGTCGCAGAAGTGCGCGCACTCCCCGCACGACGGCTCGGGCGGCTCCTGCCCGGCGTTCGCCCTCGCCTCGTCCGCGTAGATCCTCGCCGCGTCGCACACGGCCTCATCGCTTTCCCAGCCCATCGCCCCTCCCCTCGAAGTAAAGGCACCCGCACTTCTTATCCGGCGGAGTGCGCGAGAACGGCATCTTCGAGCACACCCCCGCCGCGTCCCACCTGTGGCGGCACTCGGCACACTTGCACGGCGCGAGCGGCCTCTTCTCCGCGGCCGCCATCAGAAGTCGTAGTCCTCGTCGGCGACCTCGACCGCGTCTGCCGGCTCGGCGGCCTCGTCCTCGTAGTACTCGGCGGGCGGCTCGTCCAGGGCCGGCGCCTCGGCAGGGGCCGCCTGCGCGTCGGACTCGGGCACGAAGGCCTCGACCGCCTGAGCGTGGCGCTCGGGCATCTCAGAGCTGTCGTAGACGCCGCCGAAGGCGCCGGGGTAGGCCTCGCGCAGCGCCTGCACGAGGGCTACCTTGCGGATCATCGTCGCGGGCTTCGTCTTCCATAAGCTCCTGTGCTGGTCGTACTCGTCGAGGCTCACCTCGGCGCGGCTCGGCACCCTTCGGCGCTTGTCGTATACCTCGGCCCACCCGCCGACGAGGCGCTCGGTGCTCTGGCCGACGATGCAGCCCTCGCGGTGCTCCATCTCGCCCGCGCGGTTCACCACCACGACTCCCGCCTTCATGCCGTCGAAGGTCGGCTGCTGGTTCGCCGTGCGGACGAAGTAGTCCTTGCTGACGATGACCGACGCCTCGACGCGGCCCGTCTGCTTGTTCCGGTAGGCCGTCATGTAGGCGTCTCCCGCGAGCGGGTTCAGGCCGCGCGCCTGGCACTTGGCCATGAACGCGAAGACCTCGCGGTCGTCGACGCGCTGCCCGCCGGTGACGATGTACTTCTGGATGATGCCGGCCGACAGCTTGACGTCGCTGCCATCGCTGGCCTTGTAGGTGACGATCCCGTTAGGCATGGCTTACCTGACCTTCCTGCCGTGCACGCCTAGCGCGAGCATGGCCTCCTTGAACCGCGGGAAAACTCTGCGCGGCACCTCGACCTCGAACACGAGCACCGGCTCGAGGGCCTCGGGCGTGACGGCCTGAGGGGCGTTCTCCGGCCCTGCGGCGGGCTGGGCGGGCGTCGGTTCCGGGGCGGCTCCCTGAGCGTCGCAGGCGCGGCCCTGGGCCGCGACGCGGGCATCCTCGGCCATGCGCTCGGCCTGCTCGCGCTCCGCCCTCTCGCGCTCGGCCCGCTCGGCCTCGGCGCGCTCCCTGGCGGCGGCCTGCTCGGCCTCCCAGCGCTCGCGCTCCTCCTGCGCCTCGCGCAGGGCCGCCATCCTGAGCTCGCGGGCCTTCATGTCCTGCAGGTGGCGCGGCCAGTCGAGGTCGCGCATGTAGTCGGCCTGCCGCTCCAGGCGCTCGCCGCCCTCGCTCGTGGCGGCGATGGTGGCGAGGTTCTCGGCGACGTCCCTGGCCGCGTCGCGCACGGACGCCTCCGCCTTGGCCGACGTGGTCGACGTGAGCCACCACTTGCCCGCGGCGGCGTACCTGTCGGCCAGCGTCTGGAACGGGGCCTGCCACGCGAGGTCGGGCCACTCGTCGGCGTAGAGCGCGGCCAGCGCCCCCGCGCGCTCGTCAATCACCTTGTCCTCCCACGCGTCTATCTCGCGCCTGTAGGCCGCGTCGAGGTCGGTCAGCGGCGAGAGCACGTCCTTCGCGCCGTCCTTGAACGCCTTGACGGCGCCCTCGACCGCGCGGGTCATGCGCTTGCGGTCGGCCTCGATCTCGGCGATGCGGGCCCTCAGCGCCGCCCTCTGCCGCTTGGCGTCGCGCCACGCGGCGGCGTCCCCGATCTCGAACGCGCCGAACTCGGCGGCGACCCCGGCGACCTCGTCGCGGCGCTCGGAGAGCCACTTGTCGACCCCTGCCAGCGGCGCGGGCGAGTCGATGACCTGCGCGCTCGCCTCGATTACTTCCTTCTTCATCTTGTGCCTCCTAGAAAAGGGTCTCGCCGGGGGCGTACTCGCACGGCCCCACGTAGACCTGCGTCTCGAACTCCATGCCGCGCGATCGCGGCATCTTCCTGACGACCAGCTCGGTCACCGCCGCGTCGTCCGCGTAGGCGAGCCCGTTCAGGGCGTCGAGCACCTGCTTGGCGACGTTGTCGGCGTCCGGCTTGACCGTGTACGGCTCGCGGACGACCCGCTTGGGCCTCTTCTTCGGCAGCGGCGCGAAGACGAGCACCTCGACCCTCACCGGGCCGTCGAGCATCGGGTACGGGCCGCGGTACTCCTTGCGGAATTCGCCGGCGATGACGCGCTTGCGCTGCTCGTCGTCGCTCGCCTCGTAGAGCCACGCGCTGCGGGCGGCCTTGCGGATGCGGGGGCGCCCCTGATGGGCGACGAGCGGGACCGAGAAGGTCACCTCGGGGCCATTCTGCTCACACGGGGACGGCATCGGACAGCGCACCGCCCTCCATCGACGCGGCCCGGTTGAGCATCCAGGCGCGCCACCCGCCGAGGCTCGTGGCGTCGAACTCGACCGTGAGCACGGCATGGCCGTAGAGCTCGCCGAAGTCGAGCGTGAGGCGCGACCTCGGCACCCTGGGACCTCGCTTGGCCAGCCCCGCCACGCGAGGCGGCACCGCCTGCCCGGTCGCGCGGCAGTACTCGGCGACCTCCTCGGGCGTCATCGAGCCTGACCCCCTCATGCGCAGACCTCCTGCAGCCACTCGTCGACGGCCGTGACCGTGACCTTCATCCCGCGCTTCTTGCCCGCCGGCATGAAGGCCTTGAGCCTGCCAGCGTGGATCTCGTCGTAGAGCGTCGTGAGCGGGATGCCGAGGTACCTCGACGTGTCGGCCACCGTGTAGGACATCTGGGGCTTCAGCCCCACCGCCAGCGCGAAGCACAGCGCCGTGGACTCGTCAGCGCTCGTCATGGTCCCTCGCCCACCTCTCCAGCTCGTCGAGCATGGAAAACGCGCGCCAACCGGCGAACAGCACGGTGGGCAGCAGGATGTATCGGAAAACGACGTCCATCGTCTGGGCGTCGAGCAAGCACTCGTCGACCATGTCGACCCCTCTCGGTTGAAGTTGACTTGACTTGAAACTCAATCCCGGGCGCACCCGGGCCGAACCATGAGCGCAGCGCAGGGACGGCGGGCCGCTGTTCATTTTTCTGGCAGCCTGCTCTAAACCCCCTCGAAGCCCCGTCTCCGGGTTCCGGGCAATATCCCTGCCCGCCGGCCCTGTGCCGCGCTCACGACCGATGCCCTCCGCGAGGGGCCCTGCGCACGGCTTCCGAGCCACATGAGACTCGGATTCTGGGCCTTGCCGTTTCGCGTTCGGGCCGCGCATCCGGCGCCAGGCATGGCACACGGCGCCGGTTCGGGGGTTGCCGCCGGTGATGTAGCGGCCGCACACGCAGGGTCCCCTCGCGGAAGACATCGGGTTTTCGTTCTTCGCCGCTTTTCGGGCAGCAGCATCGCCCATCCGGTTGTCAAGGTGCGATGAAGCGCAAGGCTTCGCCCAGGTCCCCGGC
>CAVGWX010000017.1:0-26798 GCA_963633085.1 Prevotella sp. CAG:279
CCGCGATGCGGGCCGTCTCGATGAAGCGCGGGTCGGCGACGATGATCTTCGCGCCCTTCTCCTTCGCCTTCACCACGCGGCGCGCGACCAGCGGATGGGATGTGTTCGGGTTGTAACCGAACAGGAACAAGCAGCCAGCGTCCTCCATGCCGGGAACGCCGCAGCTCATCGAACCAGCTCCAAGTGTGTCAATCAGACCGACGACAGTGGGGCCGTGTCAAACGCGGGCGCAGTTGTCGATGTTGTTCGTGCCGATGCACGCACGAGCGAACCGCTGCGCCGCCAAGTTCGACTCGTTGCCGGTGCCGCGGGAAGAACCCGTGACGAAAATGGCATCCGGCCCGTATTTTTCCTTGATCTCGGAAAGCTTGCTCGCCACGAAATCGAGCGCCTCGTCCCACGTGACGCGCTTAAGCGGCGCGCCCTTGCGCTCGCGCATCATCGGATGCAGCACGCGCGGCGTGAGGATTTTCGTGTCGTTGATGAAGTCGTAGCCGAACCAGCCCTTCAAGCACAAAAAGCCCTCGTTGGTCAGGCCGTTGAGAGGCTCGGCTCCCACAACGAGCTCGTTTTCAACGAGCAGGTTGAATTTGCAGCCGGTGCCGCAATACGGGCACACGACCATATGCTTCTCCATGACGTCCCCCTCTCTCTTGTATCCCCCGTCGTCGCCTGTCGGCGACGGCAATCACCCCGCGAGCGTTTGAGCGGCGGCGGCTCGGTGCGCCTGCATCGAAGCATCGATGTCGCTTTGATCGACCAGGCGCAGCGCGCCTGAAGTGCAAGCCTCGATGCACGCAGGGCCGCCGGCGCGGTCGACGCAGCGATCGCATTTCACGACGGTGGCGTTTTGGGCGGCACCGACGCGCAGGCCGCCAAGATTGCCGGAATCGAGGCGCGACACCACGTTGACGGCACCGTATGGGCAGGCCACCACGCAGCTTCTGCATCCGATGCAGCGCTCCATGCGCACCGCCACGCGGTCGCCGTCGTTGAAAAGCGCCTGCGTCGGGCACGCATTCGCGCACGGCGCGTTCTCGCAGTGATGGCAGACGATCGGAGCGGTGCGATCGCCCGAACGGACCACGTTCAGGCGCGCGATGGCAACATCTCCGGGAACGAAATGCTTGACCAGGCAGGCGGCCATGCAGGCTTTGCACCCGATGCACTTGCGCGGATCTGCGATGACGAATTTGCTTCCCAAGAAGAACACCCCCTTGCTTTGACCCCTTCGGCCTTCAGTGAAGGCCCTCTCCCTGTGCGCTGAATCATGCGCATCTAGCGGCCCCCTTCCCCAAGGGTTGCCGCCGAAATTCAGCTTAACCGCTTCTCAGGATACGCCTATTCACAATTTCTTCAAGTGATTTTCCAGATATACGCTTCGGTTTTTCGGCCGCTTCCCCTGAACATGCAGGGTCATTTCTGACGTTATCCCTGGTGACCGGCATCCTTCTGCTCGAAAATGCGCTTGAATTCCGCCAACGCCTGCATGTCACGCAGGTAATCATCGACGGGAACCAACGCGATCGATGCGGTGCCTCCTTGATCGACGAACACGGGCTCTCGACTTGCCAGAATCTCGTCGGAAATAGCGGGAAAATCGTTCTGAAGCTGAGCAACAGTGCAGGTGGAAGCCATAATACCCTCCTTTATCGACATGATTGGGAACCCGAAAGGGCCCTCTTCCCCTCAAGCCGGATTATAGCGCGCAGGCAAGGCGCATGCACCCGCCGCCTTGGCGCCTGCGACCCGTTCGGTTGTCCCGAAGCAGCGGTATGGCGACGAAAAAACGTCGACCTGACATCAAATCAAACCGGTGAAGTCACCATTTTTGCCCTTCTTGTTTGTATTACAATGACATGACGATATGTGAATCATTACGAATGGAAGCAGGTGCAAGCATGCCCAAAGAGGCGCTTTTGCAGGTTCGCCTCGACCCTGCGCTGAAGCAAGAGGCCGAGCGATTGTATTCGTCGATGGGAATGACGCTTTCCGAAGCGGTGCGGCTCTTTCTCGCAAAGAGCGTCGACGATCAGCGCCTGCCCTTCACGCCGCAGCCGAAGCCTGCGCCGGGCGAGCTTAAGGCCTTTGGTGCGCTCAACATCTTCGCCAGCCCCTCGAAAAGGGAGCAGGAGCACGATATATGGATTCGCTCCCTCGATGAGATCGGGAAGAGGTGAGCGCCGTGGCGACCATCCTCGACGATACAGCCATTCTCCGTTACCTGCTTGCGGACCACACGCGCCAAGCGCAGCAAGTCGCCGACGTCATCCGCGCAGGGGACGCCTATGTTCACCCGGAGATGATCACGCGCGCGGCGGTGGTCCTGCGCGATGTGTACCGCGTTCCGCGCTCCATGATCGCCCGCGTGCTCGATTGGATGCTCGACGAGGTCAACGCCGCGGAAAAAGACGAGATTCGCCTGGCCCTTCGGTATTACGGCACCACGGCGATGGATTTCACCGACTGCATGGCCCTGGCGCGAAACGTGCTTTCGGGACACAAGGTGCTCTCCTTCAACAAAGCGCTGCTGAAGAAAGCCCTCCCGTAAGCACGCGCGCCAGAGCGACGATGACTACTGTGCGAACCAGGACGAAAGCTCGGCAAGAATCGCCTCATCGGCGACGTCGGTAAGCTCCCAATCTCCCACGTCGCGCGGCACCACGAAGCGCACCTGGCCGCGGCGCGCCTTCTTGTCGCGCTTCATGACGGCGAGCACCTCATGCGGATCCGCCGACCAGCCAAGCTTCGAAAGCCCCAAGCTGTCGAGCAGCGCATCCTGCGCCTCGACAACATCCGGCGACGTTCCCACGAGCCGCTGGCCCAAACGCGCCGCGAAGCGCGTTCCCTCGGCGACGGCGTGGCCGTGAGAATAGGTGCCGTACCCCGCCATCTTCTCGATGGCATGCGCCAGGGTATGCCCGTAGTTGAGGCACTCGCGCACGCCGCGGCTCTCGGTTTTGTCCCGCGCGACCACGTCGGCCTTGAACACCACGCAGCGCGCGATGGCCTCTTCGACCACGGCCGCCTCGCGCGCGGCCAGCGCCTCGGCATGCCCGGTGAGCCAGAAGAAGAAATCGTCTCCCTCGATGACCGCCGATTTGGCGATCTCCCCGCATCCGCACACCCATTCGCGTTCGGGCAGCGTTTGCAAGGTGGCGGTGTCGGCGCAGACGAACGCGGGCTGCTTGAAGGCTCCGACGAGGTTCTTCCCGGCGCTCAAGTTCACACCGGTCTTGCCGCCGACGCTCGAATCCACCATCGACAGCAACGTGGTGGGCACCTGCACCACCTGCACGCCGCGCATGTAGGTTGCAGCGGCGAAGCCGGCAAGATCGCCCACCACGCCGCCGCCGAGCGCGACGACGACGCAGTCGCGCTCAAGCGAAAGCGCCGCCATCGCTTCCCATACCTCGGCCAAAACGTCGGTCGATTTCGCCGTCTCCCCCGCCGGAAGGCAGATATCCGACACCTTGTATCCAGCTCGGGTCATGGACATCTTCGCTTGAGCGAGATAGCGCGGACCGACCTGGGAGTCGGTGATGACCAGCACGTCGGCAGCATTCTCAAGCGCCGCGATGGATCGCATGGACCGCCCTAGGTCGGCAAGCACCCCGGATCCGATGCGCACGGCGTACGCGTCTTCCCCGGGGATGTTCACCATTACTTTTGTCGCAGGCACAGAATGCCTTCCTTCTCCAGAATGTCTTGGATTTCCTGGGCAACCATGTTGATGGACTTGCCGTTGGTGTCGATGGCGCAGCTGGCGGCGTCCTCGTACATGGGCAGGCGGCCCTCGATGGTCTTGCGCGCGGTTTCAAGGTTCTTGAACAGCGGGCGCGTGGAGACGTCGCCGACGCGCTCGACGGCCTGTTCGGCCGTGACCTGCAGGTACACCACGAAGCCGTTCTCTTTCAGGATCTTGCGATTCTCCTCGCGCAGCACGATGCCGCCGCCGCACGACACGAGCATGGGGCCCTTGTGCGCGAACTCGCGCAGAACCTCGGTCTCCATGTCGCGGAAACCCTGCTCGCCCTGGTCGGCGAAGATCTGGTTGATGGCGCGACGCTCGCGGCGCTCGATGTAGGCGTCGAGGTCGATGGTGGCCAGGCCGCACTGGCGGGCCAGACGACGCGACGTGGAGGTTTTGCCGGCGACCATGAAGCCGACGAAGAACACGTTGCGCGTCAGCTCGTAAGTCGGGCGGCTCGCCTTCTCGATCTGCGGGTTGTTAACGATGGCGGCAACCTCGTCGGGCGTGCTGACCGACAGCGTGTAGGCGATCGGGTCGTTTTCAGGGGTGATGGTGCTCTTCGCTTCTTCTGACATCTGCTTGCTTCTTTCTTGGAATCAATTATCGGTAAGGTTATCGCGACATGGTGTTGAGACGCTGCTTGTACGCCGCGATGGCCGCCTTGATATCGGCCATGTTGTCGCAGCCGAACTTCTGCATATAAGCGTCCGCGATGGCGAACGCCACCTCGCCCTCGGCCACGACGGCCGCCGCGGGAACGGCGCACACGTCGCTGCGCTCCTTGGAGGCCTGCGCAACCTCGAGCGTGTCCATGTTGACGGTCTGCAGGGGCTGCATCAGCGTCGGGATGGGCTTCATCGCGGCCGTGACCACCAGCGGCATGCCCGTCGACATGCCGCCCTCCAGGCCGCCGGCGTTGTTCGTGGTGCGCTTGAAGGTCGCATTGGCGCTATCGAGCACGATGGGGTCGTGCACCTGGCTGCCCGGACGGCGCGCGCATTCGAAACCGAGGCCGAATTCCACGCCCTTGATGGCCGGGATGGAGAACAGGGCCGCGCCGATCGTCGAGGTCAGGCGGTCGGTAGGCACCTCGAAGCTGCCGATACCGGGCAGAAGCCCGCGCACGACGACGCGGAAGGTGCCGCCCAAGCTGTCCTTGTTCTTGATCGCGCGATCGATCTCGCGCTTCATGGCCGCCGTCGCCTCCTCGTCGGGGCAGCGGACCTCGCTCGTCTCGATGGCCAGGGGCGCATACGTCGCGGCCTGCATGCACGGATCTTTCTCGCGCATGGCGGCCGATCCGATGGACGTCACGTACGAAAGCACCTCGACGCCCAGCTCGGCCAAAAACTCGCGCGCGATTCCCGCAGCCGCCACGCGCGGGGCGGTCGCACGGGCGCTCGAGCGCTCGAGGATGTTGCGGCAGTCGTCGGTGTTCATCTTCAGCGCGCCGACCAGATCCGCATGCCCGGGGCGCGGCGTCACCTCGCGCACCAAGTCGCGCGGCGCGTCGCCGAACGGCGCCATGCGGTCCGTCCAGTTCTCCCAGTCGCGATTGCGCACGAGCATGGCGACCGGGCTTCCGATGGTGCTGCCGAAACGGATGCCGGAAAGCACCTGCACCGTGTCGCGCTCGATCTTCTGCCGGCCGCCGCGGCCGTAGCCGGACTGGCGACGCGCCAGATCGATGTTGATCTGCTCCTCGGAAACCTTCAGTCCCGCCGGAACGCCCTCGACGATGGCGACAAGAGCCTGCCCATGGCTCTCCCCGGCTGTGTAGTAGTGCATGTTTTCTTCTTTCAGATGGTAAAAGGGTAGTGCATGCCGTATTGTACTGCAGCCTTAGGCAGTGCGCGCCCTCGGGCAGTCGAAACCTGCGGCGTCGGCCATCTTGTTGAACATCTCGGCCTCGGTCATGGGCACGTCGAGGGAGAAGATGTCGGCCAGGATGTACACCGTCGCAACCGCCTGCGCGACCAGCATGCCGCCGCCGTTGTAGGCCTTGCAGCCCAACGCCAACGCGTCGCTGATCAGCTTGGTCTGGCCGCTTGCGTACACCGCGTCGAAGACCACCTGCTCGGGGCGGAGCAGCCCGGTATCGAAGGCGGCCGGGTCGCCCGGTTTCATGCCCAAAGGCGTGGCGTTGATGACGATATCCGCAGCATGCAGGGCGTTTTTCGACGTTTCGTAGCTGCCGAATTTGAACGTGGGCTTCTCGTATGCTTCGCGGAAGCTGCGGTGGCCCTCCTTCACCGCAGGGAAGTCGATGGTGGCGTTGGCGAGCAAGCCGAAACGCTCCAGGTACGCCTCCAAAACGCGACGCGCGCGCTCCTTTTCGCGCGACAGCAAAAGCACCACGTTCGCACCGGCGACGGCGCAGCTGTGCAGGATGGACAGGGCCGTCGGGCCGGTGCCGCACACCACGACGCGCTTTCCCGCGAAGCTCACGCCCGAAAGCTCGAGGAACCTCACGCAGCCATCGCCGTCGGTGTTGAAGCCGATCAGCTCGCCGTCCTTGCGCACGAGCACGTTCGCCCCTTGCGCGAGCTTCGCGCTTGCCGCCTTGCGCGTGGCGGCCTCGAAGGCCAGCGGCTTATACGGCATGGTGATGTTGATGGAAAGAAACTCGCGCGCGTCGACGAACGCGCGGGCATCCTCCTCTTGCGGGTAATCGGCGAAACCGTAGGACCAGGGCAGCCCCATCTCCCCGTATACCGCGTTGTACATTACCGGCGATTTCGAATGCGCGACCGGGTGCCCCAATATATAGAGGCGTTCGCCTTCGTTCTGCTCGGTCATGAAAATCCTTTCTGGTCGTTCAAGGGCCTGCAGGTTAGCAGGGACTTTCCATGATAGCGAAAGTCAAGACCAGCAGAAGGGTTTCTTTACGAATGGTCGATTTCCATCTCCGACGAGAGGCGCGAGGGCGCAGACGCCGCCCCGCCTTCGGGAAGCGCATCCCCTAAAATCGCCCGCTCTATCTGCCTGACGTACAGGGTGTGCTTGAGATCCTGCTCGACCAGGGGCGCGACGAGATAGGCCGCAAGGCCCGCGTTGTGCGCGCCGAGCACGTCGGTGGAAAGCTGATCGCCTATGACCACGGTTTCTGCGCGCGCGGCCCCCAGTTTGCGCAGGGCGAGGAAAAACGCCGCCGGGAACGGCTTGCAGGATTTCGCGACGATGGGCACGGAAAGCTCGCGCGCGAGGTCGTGCACGTGCGCGTGCCAGTTGTTCGACACCAGGCAAAACGTCACGCCGGCCTGCTTGGCTTGCGCAAGCCACAGCCCCACGTCGCGCGGCACATCGTGCGTCGCGCGCGACAAGATGGTGTTGTCGATGTCGAGCAGCGCGAAGCGGTACCCCCGATCAAGCAGGTCATGCTGGATATCGATGCGCGATATGCGCGAGAAGTACCGCTCTGGTTTCAGGTACGCCATAAGGCTTACGAGAACGCCGCTTGATGCTCGTCGTAGGTTTCGCTGAACGTGTAGGCGTTGCCCTCGAAGTAGAAGAAGTAGTACTTGCCCAGCGCATCGGCGTTCGGCGAGCAGACCGCTTTGAGGCAGTCCAGGGACGGCGAGCAGATGGGCGTAGGCGGCAGGCCCTGGTGCGTGTAGGTGCTGTACGCGGAATCGGAATGCACCTCGTCGGCGGTCGGGTCGTGCCCGACCTCGTAGGCGGTGGTGGCGTCGGACTGCAAGAGGCCGAAGCTCGGATCGCCGGCAGTGGTCAGGCGGTTGTAGAACACGGCGGCCACTTGCGCGCGAATCTGCTCGTCGCCGCTCGATTCCTTCTCGACGATGGATGCGAGGTTGACGGCCTGGTAGACGGAAAGGCCCTGTGATGCCGGATAGGACCAGTCGAGGGTGGAGGTTTCGGCCCCAAACTGCGTCAGCATGTCGCGGATGATGCTGTCCGCAGTCGCGTCCACGGCGATATCGTAGGTTTTGGGGAACAAAAAGCCCTCCAGGCTGTTGGTGCCCGCCGATTCCAAAAACCCGAAATCGGCCGCATAGGCGCTCGTGTTCGACGCCGCCTGCGTGAAGGCGTCGGCGCTCACCCTGCCTTCGGTGACCGATTGCACCGCCTGCGCAATCTCCGAGAGGCGATACCCTTCCGGGATGGTGAGCGTGGCGAGCACGGGCCCGTTTTGCAGCGTGGAGACGATGTCCGCAACCGACGTGCCGCCGGCAAACGCATAGGTTCCCGGCTTCAGGCTCGACTCCGAGCCCAGCTTGGCAACCTGATCGGTGAAGTCCTTCGTGTTCGGGATAAGGCGCGCATCGACGAGCGTCTGCGCGATGGATGCGGCGCCCTCCCCCTCGTCGACGACGATGGTGGCCTGCTCGAACGAGGATATGACCTCGACCTGAGGGGAGACGCATCCGGCGATGCGCGTACCGATGAACCAGATGAGCAGAAGCGCCACGACGACGAGCGCGGCCGCGAAGGCGATCGAGGGAGCCTTGCTGCGCTTAGGCTGGATGTAGCTGGTGTCGTAGGTGCGGAACATGCGGTCCCCGCGCGCGTGCGCCGAACGTGCCGCATGCGTGGGACGGCGGGAATACGTAACTTGCCTTCTCAGAGGTGCCATAAGCGGGGATTACCTTTCACCGGCATGACGGGCATCGAGCCACGCCTGCAAGAACACACTTGCTGCAATCATATCCACTTTACCGCGCATCTCGCGCTCCTTAAGCCCGCTTTCACGCAAACTGCGCTTCGCCTCGCGCGAGCTGAGGCGCTCGTCGGTGAATTCCAAGGGAAGGTCACAGGCCTTCGCAATGGCGGTCGCCTGCTGGCGGATGCGCGCCGCTTGCGGCCCCTCTTCGCCCGCCATGGTATACGGAAGCCCGGAAACAAGCAGGTCGGGTTCCCAATCTTCAAGGACGCGCTTCCAGCTTTTCGCGCCAGCGATCACCTCGCTGGCCGGCAGGACGCATACCGGGGTCGCCACCGATTCACGCGGATCGCTCACCGCCACGCCTATGCGCGTCTGCCCGATGTCGAGCGCCAAAACCCTCATGTGCAGGCCTTCCCTTCCCCGTACACGAAAAAGCGCCCCGCCATGTTGCCCACGGGGCGCTTCCCACAACAAATCTCAATGCTACAGGAGCAGCTTTCGCGCAGCTTCGAGCGCATCGTCGATGCCGGCCGCGTTCTTGCCGCCGGCCTGGGCCATGGACGGCTTGCCGCCGCCGCCGCCCTGCACGCACGGCGCGATGGCCTTGATGATGGCACCGGCATCGAACCCCGCCTTGACGGCCTCGGGGCTGCCCGCCGCCATCAAAACCGCCTTGCCTTCCTTTTCGGCGATGAGCACGCACGCGCCCGGAGCCGCCATGCGGCTGCTCAGGACGTCCCAACCGTTGCGCAGGGCGCCGGCATCGGCGACCTGCACGCGGGAGATGATCACCGGGTAGCCGGCAGCCGAGGCAACGGCGGCGTCGACGAGCTTGGCGATGTTGTCGTCGGAAACGATGCCCTTGGTCTGCTTGGCCGCTTTCTGCTGCTCGCGAATCAGCTTCACGTTGGCCGCCGAACGCTCGGAAACATCGAACAGGGGCACGCGCAGGATCTCCGCCGTCTCCTTCAGCTCGGCCTCGAGCTTGCTCACATAGGCGAAGGCGCCTAGGCTGGTCACGGCCTCGATGCGGCGCACGTTGGCGCCGACGCTCGTCTCGGAGGTGACCTTCATGAAGCCGATCTCGGAGGTGTTGGTCACGTGGCAACCGCCGCACAGCTCGCGGGAGAAATCGCCGCACTCCACGACGCGGACCACGTCGCCGTACTTTTCGCCGAACAGCGCGGTGACGCCGGCCGCGCGCGCCTCGTCGAGCGAGGTCTCGTAGATGTTCGTGGGCGTTGCGGACATGATGAACTCGTTGGCGACGCGCTCCACCTCGGCAAGCTGCTCGGCCGTGACGGCGGCGAAGTGCGTGAAGTCGAAGCGCAGGCGGTCGGGGCCGACGTAGCTGCCGGCCTGGGAAACATGGTCGCCGAGCACCTGGCGAAGCGCCGCGTGCAGGATATGCGTCGCGGTATGGTTGCGCGTCACGCTGGCGCGACGGGCCGCATCGACGCTCGCCACCACGACGTCTCCCACGGAAACGGCGCCGTCGATCACCTTCACCTTATGGACCGTCAAGCCCTTTTCCGGAGCCTTCGTATCGCGCACCTCGAGCTTGGCGGAATCGCCGGACAGCATGCCGGTGTCGCCGACCTCGCCGCCCATTTCGGCGTAAAACGGCGTGACGTCGAGCACGACGTCGCCTTCCTGGCCGGATTCGAGCACCTCGACCTTCTTGCCGTCGCAGACGATGGCGGAAACGCTCGCCTTGGCGGAAAGCTGCTGATAGCCGACGAACTTCGTTGCGCCGAGCTCCTTGAGCAGGTCGGCGTACACGCCGCCGTAGGTGCTCCACGCGGCTTCGGCGTCTTTCGTGTTGGCCGCACGGGCGCGATTGCGCTGCTGCTCCATGCAGGCCTCGAAGCCGTCCATGTCCACGGAAACGTTGCGCTCCTCGCACAGCTCGCGCGTGATGTCGACGGGGAAACCGTAGGTGTCGTGCAGCGTGAACGCCTCTTCGCCAGGAAGGACCGCTCCGTCGAGCTTGTCGAGCGCCTCGCTCAAAAAGGTGCGACCCTGGCGCAGGTTCGCGCCGAAACGCTCCTCCTCGGACAGGATGATGCCGCGCATAAGCTCGCGGTTCTCGACGATTTCGGGGTAGACGGCACCCATGAGGTTGACGATCTCGTCGATGTAGTCGTTCAAGAACGGCTTGTCGAGCCCCAGCAGATGGCCCTTCATCACCGCGCGGCGCAGCAGGCGGCGAAGCACGTAGCCGCGGCCTTCGTTGGACGGCAGGATGCCATCGGCGATCATGAACGCCACCGAACGGCTGTGATCGGCCATGATGCGCAAGCTGGTGTCGACGTCGTGGTCCTTGCCGTATTCCTTGCCGGTGAGCTTCTCGCCAACGGCGACGAGGCTGCGCAGCACATCGGTGTCGTAGTTGTTCGTCACGCCCTGCATGATGGCGGCGATGCGCTCCAGGCCCATGCCGGTGTCGATGTTCTTCGTCGCAAGCGGGGCGAGCGTTCCGTCTTCCTGACCGTCGAACTGGGTGAACACGCAGTTCCAGTACTCCAGGAAGCGGTCGCAGTCGCAGCCCGGCTTGCAGTCGGGGCTGCCGCAGCCGATTTCAGGGCCCTGGTCGAAGTAGATTTCCGAGCACGGGCCGCACGGGCCGGTAGGCCCGGCGCGCCAGAAGTTGTCCTCTTCGCCCAAGCGGGAGATATGGTCCTCGGGAACCCCGAGCGCCTTCCAGATCTCGATGGTCTCATCGTCGTCTTCGAAGACGGTGAAATAGAGCTTGTCCGCGGGCAGGTCGAGCACCTTGGTGGAGAACTCGTAGGCCCAGGCGCACATCTCCTTCTTGAAGTAGCGGCCGAAGCTGAAGTTGCCGAGCATCTCGAAGAAGGACAGGTGGCGCGCGTCGCCGATGTTGTCGATGTCGTTGGTGCGCACGCATTTCTGCGCCGTGGTGGTGCCGATGTAGGCTGAATCGAGCTCCTTTTGATGCAGGAAATAGGGCTTGAACTGCACCATGCCGGCGCTCGTTAGGAGCAGCGAAGGATCGTCGGGGATAAGCGAGGACGAGGGCATGCGCTTGCACCCCTTCTCCTCGAAGAAGGTCAGGTACTTCTCGCGGATCTCCGCGCTGGTCATGTACTTCATATGCCTGTCTTTCTAGTGATCCTGTTGCAGTTCGATCGCAGGGCTCGAGCGCCCCTACCGGTCCTTGCTATGCCGGCCGCGCCCTATTTTGCCTTTGATCTTGCCGCCGCCTTTCGCTTCCACACGCGCGAAAGCAGCCGATATGTCCGGATGGGGCGAGGTTGCATCCGCGATGGGGTCGAGCGAGCCGTCCGACCGGGGCGTTCCCTGGAAGAACACGCCATCCTCGGCGACCAGCTGACGCCCGGTGCGCTTTTCGAAATAATACACGAAAACCGATTTCATGACGGCCACGGCGGGAATAGAGGCCAGCATGCCCACAAGAGAGCCGGTGAAGCCGCCCATCGCGGAGCCGATGGCGCTGCCGGCCATCAAGGCGATGAGCGTGAGCGCCGGATGCACGTCTACCGAGGACGCCATGATTTTCGGGGAGACGAACGTGTAGACGATCTGCTGTATGGCGATGGTGCCGAGAAGCGCCACCAAGGCGATGACCGGGCTGACGAAGACGCCGACCACCGCAGCGAGCGCGCCGCCGAGCCAAGGACCTACGATGGGGATGATGTTCAGGATGCCCGTGATGCCGCCGAGGGCCGCGTAGTTCGGGATGCCGAGCACGCCGAAAAGCACCCCGCACCCGATGCCGATGACGGCGCACTGCAGAAGCGTGCCCTTGATGTAGCCGCCCATCACGCGCGTGAAGGTGAGGTGCAGCATCTCCATCGTCTCGCGATGGCGGGGGCCGGCAAGGCGCATGGCCTCGCGGCCGAGCGCCGGAAGCTCGATGAGGATCCAGAACGCGATGACCAAGGCGAAGCCGACGGAGATGCACATGTTGACGACGCCGGTGCCGAACGCGACCACGCCGGTCGCGCTTTGCCGGGCAACGTCGGAGGCGGCCGATCCCAACGCCGAGAGGGCCTCGTTCATGTAGGAGCGGACCGTTTCGTTCTGGAAGACGTCAGAATACTGGTAGTACAAACCGTTCGCCCAGGCCATCGTATCGTTGATGTAGGTGGGGACGCTCTGGATGAGATTGTTGAACTGGTCGCCCACGCCGAAGGCCGGCGAGAACATGAGCAGGGCCACAAGCGCAAGCACCACGAACATCAGCACGTAGGCGATGGTCGTGCCCACCACGCGGGGAATGCCGCGCGCCTCCAGCCTGTTGACCGTGGAGCGCAGGCAGAACACGATGACGACCGTCCACAGAAGGATGGCGACCGGCACGCTTAAGATGTTGAGCATGTAGACGACGACCGCGGTGAGCAGGATGGCGCCCACGCAGGTCCACACGATCAGAAACGACCGCTTCGCCCCATCCATGTTCTTTTTCGCCGGCTGATCCATCGCGCGCACCCGCTTTGCCAAACGGCTATTGCCCGTTAGCGGGGGTTTCCTGGCCGTACGTGAAGTACGCAGGGCCTTCCTGCTTCTTTTCGACAACCGGCGCCTGGTCGGCCCCGGCGTCGCTTTCGGCCGCAGCCGGGGCTGCAGCCTGCTGCGCGGCGGAATCGCCTGCTGCGGTCGGAGATTCCACCTGCGCCGCTTCGGCACCCTCCGCCGCCGCCTTCGCCTCGCCGAGCTTGACGGATTCGTCGCTGGCATGCTTGGTCTTGAACGCGCCGCGCACCTTCGAGGTGACGTTGTTCATCAGCTCCATGGGAGCGTTCGTGACGGTTTCCACCGCGCCGACCGCGCTCGATGCGGAGTCGGTGATCTCCCCGACGTCTTCTAAGATGCTGTCGAGGCGCATGATCTCCAGATTCGCCGCATCGACCGTCAGCGACACGCGATCGACCAGCGGGTCCACCTTGTCGACGACGGGCTCGAGCGACTTCGTCATGCGCTGCACGCTCTCAAGCGTCGGGTCGATCTGCTTCCTCATGTCCTCGACCGTGGTGCGCGTTTTGCGAACCGTGAGCACGAGCTCCACGACGAACCAGACGAGGGCGATGCCCACGACCACGTACACAACAGGCAACACCACGCCTAAAACTTCGCCGACTTCCACCGAACGCCCTCCTTCATCATGCGTTTTTCATCGCGGTAACTATACCATGCGACCAGGCACGAGCGCCGAAGCCGACCTTCGTTGTCACCGTTCGTTCATAGCGCCCGCGTCCGCTATGCTCCCGCAGAAGGCCCCGCATGAGGCCCACGCGCGCGATCGCGCGCGGCCGCATCCATGCGATAAGCCTCCCACCCTCGCTCGGAGGGATGATAGAAGCAGCCCCGTTCAAGCCCTTCGGGAAGATAGCGCTGATCGACCCAGCCGCCAGGATAGTCGTGCGGGTATTTGTACTCCCCGTACGACTCCGACCCGGGACGATGCCGGTCGCGCAGGTAATCGGGCACGCTGCGCGCCGGGCCGTGGCGCACCTCGGACAGAGCGGCGTCGATGCCCGCCTCCGCCGCGTTGCTCTTCGGCGCGAGCGCGATGTAGATTGCCGCCTGCGCCAGGTTGATGCGGCATTCGGGGTAGCCGATGACCTCGGCCGCCTTGAACGCCGCCTCGGCGATGAGCAGCGCCTGCGGGTCGGCGTTGCCCACGTCCTCCGACGCGTGGATGAACATGCGCCGCGCGATGTACTTCGGGTCTTCCCCGCCGTCGATCATGCGCGCCAGCCAATACAGCGCGGCATCGGGATCGGAACCGCGCATCGACTTGATGAACGCCGATATGATGTCGTAGTGCATGTCCTTGTTTTTGTCGTAAGGCAGACTGCGCCGGGGCGTTGCGCTTTCCACCTGGGCTTTCGTGATGATTGCGGGAGCGCCTTCGGCCCGGGGGCCGACCATGGAGCACGCAAGCTCCAACGTGGTGAGCGCCGCGCGCCCGTCGCCGCCGGCCGAAAGGACGATGGCGCTGCGAGCGGCCTCGTCAAGCTTGTAGGCGCCGTTTAGGCCGCGCGGGTCCGCGACGGCGCGATCCACTAGCTTGGCGACGTCCCCGTCGGACAGGCCCTTCAGCTCGACGACGCGAGAGCGCGACAGCAGCGCGGAGTTCACCTCGAAGAAGGGGTTTTCCGTGGTCGCGCCTATCAGCACGACGACCCGATCCTCGACGGCGTGCAGCAGCGCATCCTGCTGGCTGCGGTTGAAGCGATGGATCTCGTCCACGAACAGGATGGTCCGCGCGCCCGAAAGGGAGAGGCGCTTTTCCGCCGCGTCGATTTCGCGGCGCAGGTCGGACACCGTGCCCCCGATGGCGGACACCTCAACGAACGTCGCCTTCGTGCATTCGGCGATGACGTGCGCGATGGACGTTTTGCCCGTGCCGGCCGGACCGTAGAGGATCACCGAGGTGACCATGTCCTGCTCTATCGCCGTGCGCAACCAGCTGCCCGGGCCGATGGCTTCCTCCTGCCCCACGATGTCGTCGAGCGTTTGGGGGCGCATGCGCACCGCCAAGGGCGCGACCTGCGATTTTCTTTCGTTCTCCATTGCCGTGAAAAGCGTATCCATGAGACCTCGTCCTATTCAGTGTTCGAACCTGCATTCTATCACGCGAACGTTTGTTTGCCTAGACGAGAATCGCCGGCGCCACGGCGAGGCGGCATCCGCCTCGCTAAGGGACGCTTCACCGGAATGGCGAATCTGTCAAGACTTTACTTTGCCCCAACCACCCATATACTCGGAATCAGGTTCCACCCTTGAAGCCGCACTTTTGCGATGGACCGATGCTGTTTCCGAGGGAGCTCAAGATAGCTTGCCGAACGGAGATTCGCGCCCGTTGGCACGAAAGCCGGGAATCAAGCTGCGAGCACCCACCTTGTTGAGGTGGGTTCATCCTTCCGGCCAGGGGTGGAACTTCTTTCCCATGAAATAGAGCCTTTAAGCGCATCTGATACAATCAGGCCACCCGCACAGGCGCAGGGCCTGTGCAATCCAAGCCAAGGAGGCACTCCATGATTGTCACAAGCGCAGACGTTATTCCTGGTCAAAATGTGAAGGTTGTCGGCCTGGTGCGCGGCAACATCGTGACCTCCAAGCATATCGGCCGCGACCTTATGGCCGGCATGAAGCAACTGGTCGGCGGCGAGATCAAAACCTACACCGACATGACCAACGAGGCCCGTCAAGTTGCCGAGGACCGCATGATCGAGGAAGCGGAGAGGCTTGGCGCCGACGCCATCGTCGCCATGCGCTTCGCCGGAGAATCGCTCGATCCCGGCGTCACCGAGATGCTGGCCTACGGCACTGCAGTGAAATTCGTCTAGCACCCGCTCTTCGCAGATTTCCCGAAATCATCGAGGGACGGGCGCGCGGTGGGCTCCGTGACTTTACAATCCCTTTACCAAACGAAGTCGCTTAAAGGAGCCCACAACCGATGCGCACCGATTCCCCCGTCGCCCCCTTCATCGCCGGCGGCGTGTTTATTGCAGCGTTCGCCCTGCTTGCAGCCGCCTTGCTCACCATCGATGTTGCGCCGATAGCCGCCGACGGGACCAACGTCGGGCTTGCCGGCTTCAACGCATCCGTTCACGCCGCAACCGGTGAGAGCGGCCTGTTCTACAAGCTGTCCGACGTGCTGGTGCTGTTTCCCCTGGCCAGCATGCTTATCTTCGGCGTTCTTGGCCTGCGCCAGGTCATCGCCCGGCGCTCGGCGGCGCTCGTCGACGACGATCTTTTGGCGCTCGGCGCGCTCTACGTCGTCATGCTGCTGCTGTATCTGCTGTTCAACCACGTATCGCTCAACAACCGCCCCGTTTTCGAGGACGGCATCTGCGAGCCGTCGTTCCCCTCGTCCCATACGCTGCTCGCGGTGACCGCGCTCGGAGCGGCCGCCGTGCAGGCGAAGATGCGCCTTGAGGGGGGCAAGCGCGCCGGGGCTGTCTGCCTGTGCGTTGCCGTCATGGTCGTGCTGGTGGCGGCGCGCCTGCTCAGCGGCGTTCATTGGGCGACGGATATCGCAGGCGGCGTCCTGCTCGGCGCAGCGCTCGTCTGCCTTTATGCTGGAGCCGCCACCATGCTGCGAGGCAGCGCCGCACGCGGGAAGCACGCACGGCGCTAGGGAGGCGCACCTCGATTCCGCCGGCCCCGCGCCCGTGCGCTTACGCTATTCCCAGCCCTTCCAAACCTCCGGCTCGTATCCGACCGTCGCCTTCTTCCCGTTGCGGACGATGGGCTCGCGCAGCACCTGCTGGTTGTCGAGCACCTTCTCGAACTTCTGATCGGCGGCGAGATACTGAAGCAGCGTCACGGTGTCGCCGTCCTTCGCGTCGGGGTTCACCAGCGCATCAAGGCCGCCCACCGCCTGCATCACGCTCGTGAGCTCGCCTTTGCTCATGCCCTTCTCCTTCAGGTCGATAAACTGGAAGGGGATGCGGCGCTCCTTGAAGTAGCGCTGGGCCTTCTTCGTGTCGAAGCTTTTCTTGGTTCCGAAGATTTGGATGTTCACGAACGGTCCTCCGTTGCTTTCAAGACTGGATTCAAGGATGCCGACCGCGCGTCGGCGATGGCGCGCCTGATTTCGGGCAGATCGCACGCGGCGAATTCGTAGCTTACCACTTGCGGCTGCTGAGCGCCGACAGGCGCGGCCGGACCGTCGCCCTGCGCGCCCGACTGCGCGGCGGCCTGCTCAACGCGCACGAAATCACACTCGACCTGCGCATATCCTTGCAGCAAAACCGCATATGCGTAGCAGGTCGCCTGCAACAGGTGCTTCTCATGCAGCTGGTCGGCCCCCTCCAACGCCGAACCGCCCGTTTTGTAATCAACGATGAGGGCGAACCCGTCTGGTTCGACGAGCGTGCCGGGCGCGTCGTTGCACGCGAGCAGGTCGATCTCGCCTTCAAGGAAATCCTCAGCACCCTGGTCGCCGCCCATATCGCACATGAAGGGAACCTCGGCACGCAAGCTTGCGAAACCCGCGACGCGGGCAGCGAGATCGCTGGCAAACCAACAGTCGAGCGCGGCGTCCAAGCGACCAAGGCTCGGTGCATCGCGCAGCCCCACGGCACGAGCGATGGCGAGACGACGCGAAGCGGAAGCGGAAAGCTCGCATCCCGGCGACCACGAGAGCGCCGCCGCCTGCGCCACACGATGAAACGCCTGGCCGAACATCGTCGCAGCATCGGCGTCGGCGGCAGGTCGAGCGCCCGCGTCCGCATCATCGGCCGGCAAGGGAGCCTCGAAGGGAGCATCCGACGCCGCCTCGTCGGCCCAATGAGCCGCCGACGAATCAACGATGGCGCCGCGTTCTCCCGAGATCGAGCTATAGCTGAACATGTCCTCTCGCCCAGGATGCCATGCCCGCCCGCGACGGGGCAGATACGACGGCACCGTGGGAATGTCGAAGAAAGCGGATTGCGAGCCGGCATCAGCGCTGCCGACGGCGGCTGCGGCATCGGCCAGGCCATCGGACGCGGCATCGAAGCCCTCGCCCGCAATCGCCTCGAATGCGGAAAGCCCCTGCTCGTTGAAAGCGGCCATGCCGACGGCGTCAAGGGAGACGCGCGACACCATCGCCGGCTCGCTTCCGCCGAAATCGAAGCTCGAAACGCCGTCTTGGAAGCAGCCGCCCACCCCCGCAAGCGCCTCCTGGACGTCCGCCCAGACGCTCTTCGAAAGCCCAGTGGGATCACTCTTATTCGCACGGCCGCTCATCGAGATGACGACGGCTTCCTTCGCGCGCGTGATGGCGACGTAGAGCAGCCGGCGCTTCTCAGCCATCTGACCCGCCAACTCGAAACCATGGATAGCGGACCTGAAGTCAGACGCGCGCTTCGCGTTTTTGATGGTTGTCGCCAAATCTTCGGGTCCGTACTCGTCGCCGAAGGGGCTGTAGCCCTTCGATTTCTGCGCAAGATTCGCCGATCCGTCTCGCAGGTTGGAAAGCGTCTCCCCCCCATCAAGCGACGCATACGTGCGCCCCGATATGGTGCAGCGCCTCAACGCTTTCGGGCGCAACGAATCGTCATCGAATTCGGCAATCGCTACGATGGGAAACTCCAAGCCCTTGCTCGCATGCACGGTCATGATGCGCACCGACGAGCCCTCGCCGGCGGACAGCGCACCCGGCGCCTCGCGCGCCACCTCGACATCCGCCGCAAGGCGCGCGGCAACGCTCGCCGGCCCCAAACCGCTTGATGCCTCCAGCTCCTCGGCATGGCGAATCACCTTGTACACGTTGCCGGCGCGCGCCACGCCCTCGGGACCCGCCGCCTCAAGGCGAGCAAGCCAGCCGGAATCCGCCACGATTCCCTGCATGATCTGGGACAGGGGAACGCGCCCAAGCTGCTCGGAGGCGCGATTCATCAACGCCGCCACGTTCACCAGCGCCGCAGAGACCTCCTTACCCGAGACGGCCATGCGCTCAAGGTTGCGGAACCCCTCGTTGAACCGCCGGCGTTTCGGTATGCCTCGATCCGGGTCGACCGTGGTGGACAGCTCGATCAAGTCGTCGGCGGAAAGCGCGAACATCTCGCTGGAAACCACTTCGAACAGCGCCTTCGAATTCTTCGGATTCACGAGCGCCTCGGCCAGACGCACCACAAGCGCCACCTCGGGAGCGCGATTGAAAATGGAGCCGCCGGCAACTACGCAGGGAAGCCCAGCCGCACGCATGGCGGCCGCATAGGTATCGGCCTTCGCCATCTTGCCGAGCAGCACGACCATCTCCTCGGGCGCATGCCCCGCGCGCCGATATGCGGCGAAGCGCTCGGCCAAGCGCGCAGCTTGAACGCGCGCTCCCTCATCGGCCGTCGCACCTTTCAATAAGGTTGTCACCTGGATATTCACGCGCGGCCCGGCTTCTGTGAACGGACGTTTCACACGGGACTCGTCGCGACCGGCGCGTAAAGACATATAGTCACCGCCGCCGCTGCCGGCTTCGCTTCCGCCATGTCCCCCGCCGAAAATGCAATCGCACAGCGCCAAGATGTCGGCATGGCTGCGAAAGTTGTCGGACAACTTTATGACGCCGTCGGGGTTCACCGCGCGCACGGACGTCAGATGATCGCGATACACGGAAACGTCAGCACCGCGGAAACGGTATATGGACTGCTGCGCATCGCCGACGACGCACAGGCGCTCGCCTGCCGCTCCCGCAAGCTTCGCTATCATATCGACCTGCAGCTGATCGGTGTCCTGGAATTCGTCGATCATGACCAACTTGAAACGGTCGGCATAGCATGCGGCGATTTCGGGATGATCCCGCAATGCGCGCGCCGCAAACGTCAGCAGATCGGAATTGTCGAGCACGCCGGCCTCGCGCTTTTTCCCCGAGAAAACCCTCGAGACCAAAGAGGCGATCTCGACCATCGTCTCAAGATGCGGCCGTGCGATGCCCGCGCACGCCTCGGCCGCAATGCCCTGATAGCGCGTCAGCAGCTCGGGCTGCATCTCGCCATAGGCCGTTCCCGTGCCGAATTTTTTGCTCGGCGCAGGAAAGGCGTTCATCAGTTTGACGGCTTCAGGGTGCGAAAGCGCTTCGGCCGAACCTAAAACGCGCTCAACCTTAGCGATCGCCTCGTCCGTCAGCGCGAGGAAGTCATCACGCGTCTTGCTGGGCTTCGTCCCGCTCGCCAGCTCGTAGGCCTCTCGGGCCGCATCGATCAGCTGCACCAGCAGCTTTTCGGGGCCCGCCGGCTTGGGCGGGAGCTGGACCGCATCCATGCCCTCAGGGCTTGCCTGGGCGATGGTCACGAGCTCGCGAACCATCCCTTCGACCGACACGCCGAACGCTCCGCCTGAGCCGCGCGCCCGAAATTCCGAGAACAGCGCGTCGATGCGATCGGAATCGATGCCATCGAGGCCGTTGACCATGTCGTCGCGCCCGCCGATGACCTCCTCCAGCGCGCTTTCCAGCAGCGCTTTGGACCCACTTTCGTCGATGATGCTGAATTTCGGGTCTATCCCCAGCTCAAGCGCATGCGCGCGCAGGATTCGAGAACACATGCCATGGATGGTTGAAATCCAGGCGTCATCGACCTTGAGCGCCTGGGCGGTCATGCCCGCCGCACGCAGGGCTCCCTTCACGCGGGACTTTATCTCTCCGGCGGCCTTCGTGGTGAACGTGATGGCCAGGACCTCGTCGATGTCGTGAAGGTACCCGCATTCGAGCGCATGCACGATGCGTTTGGTCAATGTGAACGTTTTCCCTGATCCAGCGCCTGCGGAAACCGCCAAAGGCTTGCCGAGCGCTTCGACGCACGCCTGCTGCCCCTTCGTCAAAGCCATGGACTAGCACTTCCTTTCGGGACATGAGGCAACCGGACACCACTTGCATGCCTCGGTGCTGGCCGGACGCGGGGCAACGTCGCCGGCGAGCATGCGCTCGAGCGCCTCGGCGACGGCCTCTTCCGTCTGATCGAGCAGGTCGGTGAATCTCGAGTCGGCGGGGGCGTCGGCGGCGGTCGGCCACGAGCAGCTGCGCGCCTTCGAACCGGGCACCTGCGCTTCCCCGAGCACATGGCCGTCGTAAGCGCCCGCCGCGAATTTCCGACGCCCATAGCAAACGTATATCGCCCCAACCGGATCATAGCCGAGCGTTCGGCGCACTACCTGCGCATATATGAGCGACTGCACCTTGCCCAGCGGGCCCTGTTTGCGTTGGTCGATCGAATAGGAATTGGAAAGCGAGCCTTTGTAGTCGATGACCACGCAGCGGCCTTCCGCATCCACATCGATACGGTCCGCCGTGCCGATAAGCTTCTGACCCGCGTAATCGACCACGCCCTCCCCCGCCACGGCATATTCCAGATGCTCAGGGTGGAAATCGGGCAGAAGATCGACCTCGTAGTCGAGATAGCGCATGAGCTTTCCGCACAGCTCCTCGACCTGGCGGCGCTCCAACTCGCCGGTGGCGATCAGGCGGTTGGAGCGCTCCTTGAGGTTCGGCTGCAGCGCCTTATGGCGCGCGAGCACGTCGGCCATGATCCGGCGCGCTTCGGGGAGCGCTTCCCGCGTCACCTTCGCCAGGCCCACCTCCTCTTTGAAGTGCCGATAGAAGCTGCACAGCGCGTTGTGCGCGAAGTCGCCCATCTCAAGCGGACCGAAACCCTCATCGATGTCATCCAGGCGCAACCGCCTGTCTGCGAACCACTTGTACGGGCACTCGAGGTAGCTTTCGATTTGCGACGGCGCCAGGCAGGGCTCCTCGATCACCTGGCCTTTTATCACGCGCGGCAATACCACGAGCTTGCGCCTCTCCTCAGAGACGGCGCCGATTTCCGGGCGCTTGACGCTTGCCGCGATCTTTTGCTCTCGCGAGCCGAGCGAATGGTTGGCGAACAAGGCTTCCTCGCCGCGCACGAGCATTCCGCCCTGCAGCTGTTCGGGCAGCCGGTACGGGTTGTCGATGTCGTCGAGGTCCGTCGGGTTTGCCCGGTAGCAATCGACGAACTCCTCGAGCACGACGCTCGGGTACAGCGGGTTCGCATCGGCGTCGTGCAGGCAGCGTTCAAGGATCAGCTGGCGCTGCGGCAGATGCTCAAGCGCGAAAAAGGTGCGGCGCATGCGCGCAAGCACCGTGTCGGTTCGCGAGACGCCGAGCTTAGCGAGCAGCGTGCGCGCGGCGTCGTCGGCATCGGCGGCCGGATACGCGACGCTCGTCAGATCGGCCACAACCGCGGTCGAGGACGAACCCGGGCGCAATGCGGCGGCGGCCGCCTGATCGCAAATCAGCAGATCGGGGACCAGGACGTCGAAGGATCGCCCCGCCTCACCTGCCGGCGCGCGCAAGGGTTCGGCTTGCGCAGGCTCGTCGGCGCGCACCTTCGGGGCGACCGCGCGCGATACGTCGACAGAAAGCGACTGGAGCTGCGCCAGACAGGCTTCCATCCCCAGGCCTAGGTCGCCGGCGGCCGCCAGAACGTCGCGCACCGACAGCGCGCAGGAAACCTGCTCGGCGACCCAAGCTTCGGCAACGCCGCGGATACCGCGGATGAGCGGCGCAATGCTCCCAGCCGCGTCAACGTCTTTGCTATCGACGAAGAGGCGCTCGACGAGCGCGAACAGTCGGCTTTCCGCCCGAAGCTCCGCGCAGACGACATCCCGCGTCCGCGTCCTGTCGCCGCGGAAGGAGGCGTCCATCTCGTAGGCCTTCTTGCGCTTGATGCCGGAAAGCGGCGAGAGCATGAAGTCGGCCAGATCCGATCGGTTCCAGGGCTCGATGTTCTTCTGCGGGATGCCGGGGTATTCGGGAGATTCGAAAACGCTGGCGGCCTTGATGGTTCCGGAGGTGGGATCGTAGCCGAAGAAACGCGCGAGCGAGAAAAACGCCCGCCCGAAATCGGTGTCGGCAAACGCGCGGCGGGCGCGCAGCGCGACGGAGAGGCCCTCGCGGGAAAGCTCGGGGGCGAGCGCGTCGTAGAGCGGGGCGGGCCTCTTCGCCGCAACGACCACCCGAGCGGAAAGCGCCTGCCAGGATTCGCCGCCCGCATGATCCGGGCACGCCTGCTCTTCGCGAACGATATCGGCCAACATCGCGGGCCACGCATACGCCCCGGACGGGAAGGCGAAACGCACCTCCACGCCGTCAGGCGCCCGCACCGGGCCGTCGCCGCCGGCGGCCGGATGCTCGTCAAGCACGATCCAGTCGCACGCATCGAAAAACTCGCGCTGCAGCGAGGTGAGGGGTGGGCAATCTTGCATCAAAACGCGCAGCGGTTTGCGCGGCAGTAAGGCCGGCAACTCGAAGAGAGCCTGACCAGGCTCGATAAAATCCAACTCGGCAAGATGGCCGCGATAGGCGCGAACGGCGTCGATCACCCGAGACTCCTCAGGCGCAAGAGCGCCCGAACCGCAGGAGAGGGCCTCTTCGAAAGCCGCGACGCCCGAAGCCTCGGCGACGCATGCCTTGGCAACCGATGCGATGGCGCGACGGTGTGCCGGGTCTTCTTCGCCCACCACTCCGTCGCAGGAAAACAGCAGGCTGCGCACAAGGTCTGAAACCAAAGCGCGTCCGTCGCCGTGCAGTCCCCACATATCGGCCGCCCATGCGGAAAAGGTGGTCGCCTCGCAACCGAAAGCGGCGCGCGAGCCCGCCTGCGCGGCTTCCTTTCGCCAGGCGTATGCCTGCTGCATGTTCGGCAGCAGGACGATGTCATAAGCACGTGAATTATCCATGCGAGCATTTTACCGCGCGAGCGCCGTGCCGCCCTCGACCATCGCGCGCGACCTCGCATCCTGCACAGCAGAAGGCCCCCTTGCGGGGGCCTTCATCGATCCGTCAGCGGTTCAGCCACACGCCAACGCGCAAAGCCATTCCAGGCGAGATTATTCGCCGTCGTACATGGCCTTCAGGCGCGTGAGGTGCTGGTAGCGCTCGATGGCCGCGGCCTCGTTGCGCTCGAACAGCTCGCCGGCACGCTCGGGGAACTCGCGGGTCAGGCGGCTGTAGCGTGCCTCGTTCATCAGGAACTCCTGGTAACCGCCCGCCGGCTCCTTGCTGTCGAGCACGAACTTCTTGCCCGCAGCGGCGTCGGGGTTGAAGCGGAACAGGTTCCAGTAACCGCAGTCCACGGCCTTCTTCATCTCGGACTGGCAGTTGACCATGCCGCCCTTGATGGAGTGCATCTCGCAGGGCGAGTATGCGATGATCAGCGACGGTCCGGGGTAGGCCTCGGCCTCGGTGATGGCCTTCAAGGTCTGCGCAGGCTTGGCGCCCATGGCGATCTGCGCAACGTAGACGTAGCCGTAGGCCATGGCGATTTCCGCAAGGCTCTTCTTCTTGATGTCCTTGCCGGCCGCGGCGAACTGCGCCACCTGGCCGATGTTGGATGCCTTCGAAGCCTGGCCGCCGGTGTTGGAGTACACCTCGGTGTCGAAGACGAACACGTTGACGTCCTCGCCGGATGCCAGCACGTGGTCGAGTCCGCCGTAGCCGATGTCGTAGGCCCAGCCGTCGCCGCCGAAGATCCAGACGGACTTCTTGGCCAGGTACTCCTTGTGGTCCAGGATGCGGCTGGCGGCCTGCGCGGCCTCGCCGCCGGCGGCAACCACCGCGGGCAGCGCCGCGATGAGCGCGTCGGCCGTGGCGCGCGAAGCGGCCTTGTCGCCGCGCGCGTCGAGCCATGCCTGCGCCTCGTCGGCGGCGGCGCCGGCGGCGATGAGCGCCTCGGCGTCGGCGGCCAGCATGGCGTTGACGGCCTCATAGCCGAGCTTCATGCCCATGCCGTGCTCGGCGTTGTCCTCGAACAGGCTGTTCGACCACGCCGGGCCATGACCCTGCTTGTTGACGGTGTAAGGCGAGGTGCCGGCCGGACCGCCCCAGATGGACGAGCAGCCAGTGGCGTTGGAGATGTACATGTGGTCGCCGTAAAGCTGCGTGATCAGGCGAGCGTAGGCCGTCTGAGCGCAACCCGCGCAAGCGCCGGAGAACTCGAGCAGCGGCTGCTTGAACTGGCTGCCGCGCAGGGTGGCGTCCTCGATCTGCGGCTTGTCGGCAACTTCCTTGACGCAGTAATCGAACACGTCCTGCTGGTCGAGCTCGGCCTCCACGCCGGTCATGGCGAGCGCCTCGGAGGGGCAGGCCTTCACGCACACGCCGCAGCCCATGCAGTCCAGCGGGCTGATGGCCAGGGTGTACTTCAGGTCCTTGACCTTGCCCTTCATGTCCAGCACGGCCATGGCCTCAGGGCCGGCCGCAACCTCTTCGTCGGTCAGGCCGTAGGGGCGGATGCAGGCGTGCGGGCAGACGAACGAGCAGCTGTTGCACTGCGTGCACTTCTCAGCGTCCCATGTGGCCACGGTGACCGAGACGCCGCGCTTCTCGTATGCCGATGCGCCCAGCTCGAACTGGCCGTCGGCATGGTCGGAAAACGCGGAAACGGGCAGGGAGTCGCCGGCCATGCGCCCGATGGGCTGCATGATCTCGCGCACCTGCTTGACCAGCTCGGGGCGGCCCTCAAGCTGCTCGGCATCGTCGGCATCGACGGCGTCTGCCCAGCTGGCGGGCACGTCGATCTTCGTGAACGCCGTGGCGCCCGCGTCGATGGCGCGATGATTCATGTCCACCACGTCCTGGCCCTTCTTCAGGTAGGACTTCGTGGCGGCGTCCTTCATGAACTGGATGGCTTCCTCGGCCGGCAGGATGTTGGCCAGCGCGAAGAACGCGGACTGCAGGATGGTGTTCGTGCGCTTGCCCATGCCGATCTCGCGCGCCAAGTCGATAGCGTTGATGGTGTAGAGCTGCACGTCGTTGGCCGCGATGTAGCGCTTGGCCTCGGCGGACAGGTGATGCTCAAGCTCTTCGAGCGTCCACTGGCAGTTGATCATGAACGTGCCGCCGGGCTTGACGTCGTTGACGATCGGGAAGTTCTTCGTGATGTAGCTGGGGTTGTGGCACGCCACGAAGTCGGCCTTGTTGATGTAGTAGCTCGAGCGGATGGGGGCGTCGCCGAAGCGCAGGTGGCTCACCGTCACGCCGCCGGTCTTCTTCGAGTCGTACTGGAAGTAGGCCTGCACGTACTTGTCGGTGTGGTCGCCGATGATCTTGACGGAGTTCTTGTTCGCGCCGACGGTGCCGTCGCCGCCAAGGCCCCAGAACTTGCACTCGATGGTGCCGGGGACGGCGGTGTTCGGGCTGTCCGCGTCCTCGGGAAGCGAAAGCCCCGTGACGTCGTCGTTGATGCCGATGGTGAACTCGCTGCGCGGGTTGTCCTTGGCCAGTTCGGTGTAGATGGCGAACACGGAAGCGGGCGGCGTGTCCTTGCTGCCCAGGCCGTAACGGCCGCCGGTCACCTTGATGCCGGAGACGCCCTCGGTCACGAGCGCGTTGACGACGTCGAGGTACAGCGGGTCGCGGCTGCCCGGCTCCTTCGTACGGTCGAGCACGGCGAGCTTGGTGCAGGTTTTCGGCAGCGCGGCGACGAACTTGTCGGTGCAGAACGGGCGGTACAGGCGAACCTTCACGAGGCCGACCTTCTCACCGTGGGCGTTCAGGTAGTCGATAACCTCCTCGGCCACGTCGCAGATCGAGCCCATGGCCACGATCACGCGGTCGGCGTCGGCGGCGCCGTAGTAGTTGAACGGCTTGTAGTCGGTGCCGAGCTTGGCGTTGACCTTGTCCATGTACTCCTCGACCACGGCCGGCAGCTCGTTGTAGACGCTGTTGCAGGCCTCGCGGTTCTGGAAGAAGGTGTCGCCGTTTTCGTGGCTGCCGCGCATGGCGGGGCGCTCGGGGTTCAGGGCATGGTCGCGGAAGGCCTTCACGGCGTCGAAGTCGCACATGTCGGCCAAGTCGGCGTAATCCCACACGGCCACCTTCTGCACCTCGTGCGACGTGCGGAAGCCGTCGAAGAAGTTCAAGAACGGCACATGGCCCTTGATGGCGGCCAGGTGAGCGACGGCGGA
>CAVGWX010000018.1:0-25835 GCA_963633085.1 Prevotella sp. CAG:279
ATCTTCATGTTCATGTTCGGCGTGCTGACCACGTTCATCGAATGGGACTCCATCCGCTCCACCACGGGCAAGAAGATCCGCTACATGTTCACCTTCCCGCTGTTCATGCTCACCTACGTGCCCATCGCGCTCGTGGCTTTGGTGAAGAAGTGCAACTGGAAGCCCATCAAGCACTCCATCAACGTCGACGTCAAGGAGTTCAGCGAAAGCGACGCCCACAACCGCGAGCGCGCCTAGGGGCCGGCTTTCATCGCCGAAGGAGCTGCTGCGGGCTGTCTTCGCTTTGCGTTGAAATACTGTGGCGCGCCGCTTCGCTTCATGAAAAGTCTGACGCGCCCTGCGGGCGCTGGCCTAATGATGCGCGAGACGTGTCTCGCGCCTACATAAAAACACCTGTTGAGAGAATCTTCCTAGAAAAAATTCGCGGGGTCGAGCGAAAGCGACCCGTACTCGAGAGCGACTTTAGGCGCGACACAAATTTTAAAGCGGTGGGGATCGCCTTTCGGAACCGTTTCTGCCCCGCGTTGAAAACACTGGCGCACCCTTCGGGTGCTTTCGATTACGGTGCGAGCTTTCGCTCGCACCCACGAAATACCTGGTGGAGGCCTTAATCAAGCGGCAAAACGAGGTGCGAGGCATGGGGAAGCCCCATCGGCTTGTTTGATCTTGCAGCAAGATTCGTGGGGTCGAGCGAAAGCTCGACCCGTACTAGAGAGCGCCGAAGGCGCGACACATATTCCCCAGACGAGCAGGCGGATGGTAAATAATCAGCGTAATTGGCTCCGCATGCTTGTTGGGCTATCTGCAAGTATGAGAAGGCCTTCCGTTGATGCTTGGCTGCCCCCTTGAACGAGGGGCAACCGGTTACACGCGGGCGAAGGTGAGGCAGCGGATGGTTTCCGCTCCGCCTTGCCGCAGCGCGTCGCTTGCGGCGTTGATCGTCGCGCCGGTGGTGCACACGTCGTCTATGAGCAGCACAAAGGGCGGAACCTTCGCGCCGCGGGCAACCTGGAAGCTGCCTGCGAGGTTGCGTGCGCGCCCCTGGCGCCCCAGTGCGCGCTGGTCGTGCGTGCGCGGTCGGGCGAGCAGCGCGGCATAGGTGATGCCCATCCGCCGCGCCAGGACACGCGCAAGCTCGGCGGTATGGTCGAATCCGCGCCGGCGCAGCGCAGCGGCCGTGGCGGGAACGGGCGTGATGACCGGGCAGCCCGCGCGCCATGCGGCTGGCATCGCGTTCGCCATCATATGCGCCATCACCGCACCGAGCCGCCGCTCCCCGCCGTCTTTCCAGGCTCTTACGATGCGCGCCGCCGCCTCGTCGTATTCGACGACCGATGCCATCGCGTCGAACGCGGGCTCGTCGCGTCCCAGCGCCTGCATCATCACGCTGTTGCATTCGCAGCACTGCAGGCGGCCCATCGGAGCCCCGCAACGGGGGCAGGCGCGCCACCAGTCGATGTAGCGCAGGTGCAGCAGGCAGCGTTGGCATATAAGATCGCCGGGCGTGTCGCACACGGCGCAGCGGGTGGGCCAGAGCGTCTCGGCGACGGCCTCTCCCACGCCGCGGGCGTAGCTGGTCGGCAAATCGGGTTTGTGGTCGTTCGGGCGCATGGCACCCAAGGGTAGTTACCGACGTTTTCGCAGGGTTTGCGCAAATCTTGCACGAAGCTTGCCGCAGGTTTGCCCGCATCGGGGTCGGGGCGTACCGCTTGGCGCGACGCGACCGGTTTTGCCCGCGTCGGCCCCTGGGTCCATCGGCGCACGCGCGTTTGAATGCTGCCTGCTTATTCTGCCGGTTTGCCGCTTGCCTGCCGGCACTTCTGATACACTGAGTAAACTTCTTTCGAGTCTGTAGTTGCGGGCCGAATGCGGCCCTAGTCCATGGCAGATGCGGTCAAAAGGATCCACGTAAGCCGCGCGGAGACGCGCGACGATCATGGCGTATCCTAGAGGTAAGTCGCACCCTCCGTTTATACGAGCGGCATCGGGCCGCGACGGGGGAGAGGGCGAAGCGAAAGCCTAACCCCGGTGCGCGGGTGTGGGGTCAAAAACTAGGTCAGTCGAAAGAAGCTTGCATGAACTTAGAACGGAGGAAGCTCGTCATGAAGCACTTCAAGCGCCTTGGCCTATGTTGCGTGATCCTCGCATGCGCCGCAACGCTCATCGCGGCGGCCGGCTGCTCGCAGGAAAGCGAATCCTACACGCCGCCTGAGTCAACCCCGCAGGTGTCCAAGCCCACCATCATCACCGATGGCACCCTGACCGTCGGCGTGAACGCGAGCAACGCGCCCTTGGCCGGCCAGCCTTCCTCCTCTTCGAAGATCGTCGGCATCGATGTCGACATGGCGGCCGCTATCGCCGACCAGCTCGGGTTGAAGGTGCAGGTCGTCGATGTCGGGACCGACGCCGCTTCCGCCTTGTCCCAAAGCAAGGCCGATATCGTCATGGGCGTGAACAAGTCCGACGCCACCTCCACGTTCTGGACCTCCGATTCCTACCTGGATACCTCGGTCTGCCTGTTCGCCCTTGCCTCCAACTCGGCCATCCCCACGAACACGGCCACCACGAAAATCGCCGTGCAGGTGTCTTCCAACAGCGCATGGGCCGTCGCCAACGAATTCGACAGCTCCACCATCACCACGACCGACGATCTGAAGAGCGCGTTTTCCGCGCTGCAGTCCGGTCAGGTGAGCTACGTCGCCGCCGATGCCGTGTCGGGCACCTACGTGGCGCGCAACGCCGGCGTCGACGTGCACGTCGTTTCGCTGCTGCAGTCGGCCAGCGGCTATTCGGTGGGCGTGCTCGACGGCAACACGAAGCTCAAGCAGGCCATCTCCTCCGCGCTTTCCACGCTGAACGGCAACGGCGTGGCCGACGTCATCCAGAAGAAGTGGCTCGGCACCTCGCTCGACCTGTCCAGCCTTTCGGCTTCGGCCGCCGCCGACGCAAGCTCCGCCACCTCTCAGATCAGCTCCTCCCAGGACGCCATCAACGCCGCATACCTCGGCTCCGGGCTTTCCTCGTAGCGCTGCTGATGCGCTCGGCGCAAGGGTGCCGGCGGCGTCGAAGCCTGTGCGCGATCCCTTGTTGAGAGAGCCGGTTTCAAGGCCCTGCATGTCTTTGCATGCGGGGCCTTTGCTTGTTCGTGGGGTGAAGGCGCTTGACTTGAAGCGCGCTTCAAGGTGTCTACTGGACAAAACGCATGCATACGGAAAGGAAGTGGTCGGATGCCCGCTCTCAAGGATCTTCTCGAGCAGGTTGCCTCGCAAGCGATGAGCGTCGAGGACGCCTGCAGTCGCCTCGGCTCCTTTGGTTTCGATGATCTGGGGTTCGCGAAGGTCGACACGCAGCGCCGCGCGCGCACGGGCGCGGGCGAGGTGATCTACGGTGCGGGAAAGAACGCCGAGCAGATCGCCGCCATCTGCGTCTCGCTTGCGAAGGCGGGCCAGGCCTGCGTTCTCATCACGCGCCTTGATGCCGACAAGGCGCAAAGGGTCGCCGCGCTGCTCGACGATCCGGGCGCGTGCGAGGGCGGTGCGCCCGATGATGCGTCGCCCTCGCGCGCGTTCACGTACCATGAGCTGGCCCGCATCGGCGTGTACGGTTCCATGCCGCGCCCGCAGGGCGAGGGTTACGTGGCGGTTGCCTGCGCGGGGACCTCTGATCTGTACTGCGCGGAAGAGGCGGCGCTCACCGCCGAGGCGCTCGGCTCGCGCGTGGTGAGGCTCTACGACGTGGGGGTGGCCGGCATCCATCGCCTGCTCGCGCACCGAAGCGACCTTGCGGGCGCCTCGTGCATCGTGGCGTGCGCCGGCATGGAGGGCGCGCTTGCGAGCGTGGTTGCGGGCTTGGCGTCGTGCCCGGTCATCGCGCTGCCCACATCGGTGGGCTACGGCGCGAGCTTCGGCGGCGTGGCGGCGCTGCTGGCGATGCTGAATTCCTGCGCGTCGGGCGTTTCGGTCGTCAACATCGATAACGGCTTCGGGGCCGGCTTCCAGGCGCACCTCATCGCTTCGGCCAGCGGGACGAAAGGGGAGCAGGGAGTGAAAACCTTGCGTTGGAACATGTCCGAAAACGCCACGCGCGCTCAGATCCTCGGCGACACGCTTTTGCAGCTGCCCGAAGGTGCGCGCGAGCGACTTGAGGCCGCTGCCGATGCGGCCGGCGTGCCCATGCGCCATCATCACGGCATCGCTGCGGTTCGCGGCACCATCGACTCGCTTGCGGTGAGCGATCGCGTGCGTGCCGACATGCATGCCATTTACGGTATCCTCGCCGAAGCCGAGGCGGCCGCCCATGGCGTGCCCGTGGAGCAGACGCATTTTCACGAGGTGGGCGAGGGAGCGCGCATCCGCAACACGCTTCTGGTGTGCCTTGCGGTGGAGGCGTCGGGTGCGCAGAGAATCGTCTCGACGCCCGTTCAGGTGGGCGAGGGATTCATTGATTGCGCGCACGGCAGGCTTGCCGTTCCTGCTCCTGCGACGGCGGCCATCATCGCACGCGGGCTTCCCACCTGCGAAAAGAAGCTTCCCGGTGAACGACTTACACCGACAAGCGCCGCCATGCTGCTGCATTTCGTCGATACGTTCGAGTAGGAGCGCGATGGTGCGGTTTTTTGGAACCGCGGGGTTATCGACTCCCGAACCGGTCCCGCTCCGCGGTGAAAGCACTGACGCGCCCTTCGGGCGCTGACCGAGTGCTGTGCGAGCTCTCGCTCGCACCCACGAATTTTTACAGCTGGTTTAACGCTTCTGCCAGGTTTTTCGTGCTGTGCGAGCTTTCGCTCGCGCCCACGAAAAATCTAACGATGGGTTGGCGACCAAAATTCGCGGGGTCGAGCGAGAGCTCGCCCCGTACTCGAGAGCGCCGCCAGGCGCGATACCATCTTCATAGCGATGCCGCGCGTGCGGTACTCGCTGCCGTCCTCGCGACAAAAGTCTGACGCGCCTTCGGCGCTTTCCTATTGATGTGCGAGCTCTCGCTCGCACCCACGTGAAAATGCCTGTTGGGAATAGCTTTCCAGAAAAATGCGTGGGGTTGAGCGAAGCGCCATTATTGGAGAGCGCGTCAGCGCGACACATAATCTAAAAGCGCGATCGGCGTTCCGCCTCGATTCTAGAAAAGTCTGATGCACCCTTCGGGTGCTGCCAACGGGCTCGCATCCGCTAGCCGTTTCGCTGCGGATGCGGGCCCTGCCTTTGGCGCTATTCGTTCAACAAATCGATGATCTCAAGGTCAAGCTTGGACCCTTCCAAGATGGCCTTGTTGCCGAAGACGCACAGCATGTTCGCATCCGCGGCCTTTCGGATGTCGTCCGCGAGGGCGTTGAGGTCGCCTTGCGTCGCCTCGATCACCTCTTGGCGCGCCCTCGCGCGCATGGCGGGCGTGCGCCGGCCGAAGACGTCGCCGTCGTGGCGGCGGATGAGCGCGCGCGTCTTCACGGGCGTGTCGAAGCCGGCCACGCTGCTGACCACGTAGCCTTCCAGCTCCTCTTCGGTGGGGGCAAAGGACTCAAGCCACGCCGCCGCCTTCCCGAAGCGCTCGATCGTCTCGTCAAGATGCGGGTCGCGGTAGGAATAGAAGCGCAGCGTGCCCGACCTCGCCGCCTGGAAGCCCGCCCCGTAGGCGCCGCCCTTCACGCGCACCTCGTTCCAGAGATAGTCGTAGGAAAGCGCGCGCACCGCAACGTGCCAGCTTCCGCGCCAGGGCGCGCTCGAAAACGCCCGGCGATCGGCGGCAAGCGCGGCATAGCAGACGTCGCTTGGCACGATGAACGCCTCGCGCGCGGCTTTCGGCTCGGGTACGACGAGCCTGGGCGCCTCCTGCGCGCTGTCCGCCGCGTGCTTGCTCGCCGCGCCCGCAAGCCCCGATGCTTCCCAGAACGCGGCAAGGTCCTCGTCGGTCCCTGCAAACGACACCGTGAGGTTGTCGGGCGCGAACAGGCGGGCTGCCAAGTCGGCGAGCTTTTCGACGAGCTTGCCCTTGCGCGCATCGAAGTCGGCCAGTAGCGCCTTGAGGAACCGGTAGAAGTCGACGCCGCCCAGCTGCTGGCGCACCACGCCGGCGGGCAGATAGTACGACGTGGCGCGCGCCATTGCCGCCGTATGCCCGCTGTTCGCGAACGCGTGCTCCATGCCAACGCGCTTCTGCTCGAGCGCGTCGCGGATCTTGTCCGTGTCGGAAAAGTCGGTGCTTGAGAGGATCTCCGATGGCAGGCACCCGAGCCAATCGACCTTGTTCGCGAGCGCGGTGGCGCTCACCACGAGCTTCGGCGAGATGTCCTTCGGGTCGCCCTCTTGCTCGTACACCTCGCAAAACACCCCGAAATTGCCGAGCTTGCCGTTGAGGAGCGTGTCGATGTCCGACGCCGACCGCGCGGATGTCCCGAGCTTGCCGAGCATGGTGCACAGGATGGTGACGTAGGGAAGCTCCTCGAGGGAAACCCTGCTCAAGTCGTAGTAACGGTACGCGTAGGCGATGCCGCGCGTGGGAAGGTCGTGGCGGATGCAGGCAACGGGCGCGCCTTCAAGCCAGGCGTAGGGCGCTTCGGTGGGCGCTGCCTTGATGTCGGAGATGCGCAGCTGCGGAAGGGTCGCGAGCGCCTCGGGGGAGTCGGGCTGCTCCTGGCGGGCGCGCAGGCGCGCGACCTCCTCGTCGATGCGCGCAAAATCCGATGCGGAAAACCCGGCGCTCGCCGCAGCCGCCCGCGCCGCCTCATCGTCGCCCGCCGCCTCGTCGGGCACCACTTCCACCTGCGCCATGTGGTCGTTTTCCAGAAACACGCTTTCTATGAGCTCCTCGAAGTAGCCCTCGTCAAGCGCCTTGCGCAAAAACGCGAAGTCGGACTCGTATTCCAGGTACGTGGTCGCCTCGTCGTCATCGTAGAGCCAGCCGTTCAAGGCCGCCATCGAAAGCGCCACGCCGTCGGCGATGCCGAAGTCGGCTTCGCGCATGATGAACTCGGCGCGGGAAAGGGACGCCTCGATGAGGGCGTGGTCGAGGCCGCCTTTCGCCAGGCGCTCAAGCTCGCCGGTCACCACGCGCAGCAGCGACTGGCTGCAGCCGGGCTTCAAATCGCGCAGCTGGATGACGGCGAAGGGCTGCTGCACGGCGTCGGCAAGATAGGCGCTCACGTCGCCGGCGAGCCCGGCGTCGAGCATGGCGCGGCGAAGCGGGGCCTCGTTGCTGCCCATGAGCGCATCGAGCAGGATCTCGCACGCCACGACGCGCGTGCGCTCGCGAGCGTGCCCGATGATGAAGCCGAGCCCCGTGCAGGCGTTTTCGGGGGCCGTTTGCATGCGGCGCACCACGCCGAGCCTCTTGACGGGCGCCTGCAGCGCGATGGTGCGCGGCGCAAGCGCGCAAAGCCCGTCCGCGGCGCGCTCCTCGTCGCGGCGTGCCTGCTCGGCAGCCACCGGGCGCAGGTAGCGCTCGTCCAAGAAGGCGAGCATGCGCTCAACATCCACGTTGCCGTACAGCGTGATGTAGGAGTTGTCGAGGCGGTAGTGGCGCTCGTGCTCTTCTAGGAAGTGCTCGTAGGTCAGCGTCGGGATGGCCTCGGGCTTTCCTCCCGATTCGAAGGCATAGGGCGTGTCGGGCAAAAGGTTGGCCTGCAGCTCGTCGTACAGCACGCTCGTCGCGTCGGACAGCGCGCCTTTCATCTCGTTGTACACCACGCCGTTGAAGGTGACGCCCGGCGCGCCTTCAACACCTTCGGGACCGCTGTCCTTGCCATCGGCCCCTGCACGCTCGAAGTGCCAGCCTTCCTGCTCGAAGATCTGGCGGCAGCGGTAGATGTCGGGGTGCAGCACCGCGTCCAGGTACACGTCGGCGAGGTTGATGAGGTCCTGGTCGTTGGTGGACGCGACGGGGTAGAGCGTCTTGTCGCCGAAGGTCATGGCGTTGAGGAAGGTTTGCATGCTCGTCTTCAGAAGGTTGACGAACGGCTCTTTGACCGGGAACTTCTCCGATCCGCACAGCACGGAGTGCTCCAGGATGTGGAACACGCCCGTATCGTCGGCGGGCGGGGTTCTAAACGCGATGGAAAACACCTTGTTCTCATCGGCGTTTTGCAGATAGAGCAGCTTCGCCCCGCTGATGTCGTGGCGCATGATGTAGGCGCGCCCGTCTATTTCGGGGAGGTCCTGCGCTCGTGTGACGGTGAACCCGTGCAGGGTGGATGCAGGTTGCAGATCCATAAAGGAGCCACCTTTCGTGCTCGATGAGGCCGCCGCGCCGGGGACGGGGCTTTCCGCACCTTCGGCGTGCGGGGCGGCCGGAAAACGTCGGTTGGGGCTTATTGTCGCACAGCGCATCGCGGCGCATCGCCTCAAGCCCCGTGGTTTTTCTCGCGCGTTGCAAAGCGGCTAAGGCGCATACCGATATAATCGGGAAAGTAACGAGGAAGCCTGTGGCGCGCATTGGCGCCGCACAAGCGAGGGGGTAGCTCATGGCGCAGGACAAGCGGTTCTCGCATATCACGGTGAACGCCGCCGCAGACGACGACATCGTCATTCAGGCCGGGGCGCCTGCCTCGGTTGCCGAAGGTGCGGAAAGCCCCGCCCCCGGCGTTGCCGCGCACGATGAGGCCGCCTGGCAGGGTTCGGTGCAGCAGGCGCCCGATGCACCCTCCGTGGCCGATGAGTCGCCCGTCGAAGACTCGACGACGGCCGCTGCCGAGGCCTCTGCCGCTGCCGCTGCCTCTGCCGAGGCCGCCGACGCAGCGCAGCCAGCGCCCGCCGATGCGGCCTGGCGCGAGCAGACGCTCGAGGACCTGGAAGCCGGCCCGATGTCGAACATGCAGAAGATCGTGCTCGGCGCCGCAGCCGCCTTCATCATCGTCGCGCTGGTGTGGTACTTCTGCTTCATGCGCTGAGTCGCATACCTTTGCAAGAAAGGATATGACCTATGGCAAAACACGGTTTCAGCATCAACCGAGGCGAGCGTCGCGACGTCTCCTCCGGTGACGAGTCGCTCGGCCTCACCGAGGCGTTCTCCCCGATCGGGGCCGGCGGCGACGACGCGCGCGGCGCCTCCGGCGACGGGGATGCGCCGCTGGGGCTCACCGAAGCGTTCGCGCCGCTGCCCGCATCAGACGGCGCCCATTCCGCTGGTTTTTCCTATCAGGGCGACACGAGCGACGACTACCCCGACGTGCTCGAGAGCCTCGAGCCGCGTGACGAGCCGATGATCGGCGACGAGCTTCCCGGCGAGGAGAAGGCGCCCACCATCGGCAAGCACGGCCGCGTCGAGGAGCCCGCGCTCAGCAAGAAGGCCGCCAAGAAGGCCCGCCGCGACCAGGAGCATCCCTATATGCGCAAGTCGCGCCGCGTGCGCCGCATCCTCATCGTCGTCATCGTGCTGCTCGTCGCGCTCATCTGCGCCTTCGGCTATTTCGCCTGGCAGCTGTACGGCGAAAGCCAGCGCGCCATGGTGCAGCAGACGCAAACGACCCAGCCGAGCAAGGACGTCAGCGACCTGCAGAGCGACAACGCGGGTAAGGACGCCCCCACGGCCACGACCACCAAGCAGACCGAGGTCCCCAATCTCGCCGCCGTGCTCGGGACCACGCAGGATGAGGCCGTCAGCGCGCTCAAGCACGGCGCCACCGTCACGTCCTCGCGCGACGTGAACGAGGAGGGCAACGCGGTGAAGAAGAGCGTCACCGTCGCGCTGACCGCCGAACCGGCCGACTCCCGTTCGGGCACGCCGACGGTCTATCTGGGGCTGAACGAGGAAGGCAAGGTCATCCAGGCCGGCTATTCCGCGGCCACGGCGTCGCTGGGCTACGGCACGCTCAGCTTCGCCGACGCGGTGAAAAACGAGCACGTCGTGGAAAAGACGCTGCGCGAGGCGGGCGTGAACGTCGCCGACGGGGCCGCGGCGCTGCCGGCGGACAAGACGCAGTATTCCAGCTACGCCTCCGACGGCACCACGCTCGTGAAGGAGAACTGCAGCTTCTCGGGCAACGTCGAGATCAACGGGTCGTCGCATGCGTGGTCGAGCGTGCTGCTCTATGACTACTCGACGGCGAACACGTCGGGCAACCTCGCCGACACCATCCGCATCATCTACGTGTACATCAACGCGTAAGGGCAGGGCGGCACCTTCGGGCGTCGCCTCTTCCAGGGGCTTGGGGCCTTGTCCTGACTCTTGGCCGATGCGGCCGGTAAAGTATGTCGACTTCATGGACGCCCGCGGTGCGCAAGGATCGCCTCTTGCGGCCGCGGGCGTTTCCGCTATACTGAACAAGCTGTTCACAAGCGAAGGCGGGATGCCTTCCACCTAGTTCGGCGCTTCGGTTGCTGATGGGTCGCATGAATACGGAACCTATAGGTTCGTTCATCACGCCCACATGCCTCCAAGCAGTGGGTTTTTTTATGGCACGGCGAGCGCGTCGTGCGAAGAAGGGAAGGTGAGTGCGATAGCCGCTCAAGAGCCTCGGCTCAATGAACAGATCACGGTGCGCGAGTGCCGCCTGATCGGGTTCGATGGTACGCAGTTAGGCATCTACCCGGTTGCGCAGGCCCAGCGCGTCGCTGACGACCAGGGCCTCGACCTCGTCGAGATCGCCCCGAACGCGGAACCTCCCGTGTGCCGCATCATGGACTACGGGAAGTTCAAGTACGATCAAGCCATCAAGGCGAAGCAGGCTCGCAAGAACCAAAGCAAGATCGAGACCAAGGAAATGAAGTTCCGCCCGAAGATCGACGTGGGGGACTACACGACGAAGAAGAAGCACGTGCTTCGCTTCCTCTCCGCCGGCAACAAGGTCAAGATCACCATCATGTTCCGCGGCCGCGAGATGGCCCATCCGGAACAGGGTCTGACCATCCTGGAGCGCTTGGCAGACGACCTCAAGGACATTGCGGTCATCGAAAGCCAGCCGAAGATGGAAGGCCGCAACATGCACATGCTCATCGCCCCATTGCCCGCAAACATGGCGGCGAAGAAGAAAAAGTCGAACGACAAGAGAAACGAAGGAAAGGACGAAGGCAATGCCTAAGATGAAGACCCACCGCGGTACCGCCAAGCGCTTCCGCGTCACCGGTTCCGGCAAGATCATGCGCGCCAAGGCCTACAAGAGCCACATTCTGACGAAGAAGAGCCAGAAGCGTAAGCGCAACTTCCGTCATGAGACCGAGCTGGCCGCCGCCGACCGTCGCGTCGTGGCCCGCAACCTCGGCCGTCGCTAGTATTTAAAGGAGCAGTGATAGTAAATGGCTCGTATCAAGCGTGCAGTCAACGCCAAGAAGAAGCGCCGTACCGTCCTTAATCGCGCCAAGGGTTACTACGGTGCGAAGTCCCGTTCCTACACCGCCGCGAAAGAGCAGGTGCAGCACTCCCTGCAGTACGCCTATCGCGATCGCCGCAACAAGAAGCGCGAGATCCGTCGCCTGTGGATCACCCGCATCAACGCCGGCGCCCGCCTGAACGGCATGAGCTACTCCACCTTCATGAACGGCCTGAAGAAGGCCGGCGTGGTGCTCGACCGCAAGGTGCTCTCCGACATGGCCATCGCCGATCCCGAGGCCTTTGCCTCCCTGGTCGAGGTCGCCAAGAAGGCCCTGTAAGGTCTCAGCAACATATATATGTATGAGAAAGGCTCCCGATCGGGAGCCTTTCTTTATGCTCTGAGAAAAGTGTTGCGCCTAAAGGCGCTCTTTAGAATGGGTCGAGCTGTCGCTCGACCCTACGAACTTTGGCTACCGGTTTAACTGTCTCATCAGGGATTATGTGTTCGTGATCGATCATTCGTGGGTGCGAGCGAGAGCTCGCACCTAAATAGCCAGCGCCTTTGGGCGCGTCAGACCATTTCCAGATCTGCTTCGCTTCCGGCGAGGGTGTTCGTCACGTATTGGCGCGCGACGGCGCTTGCCGTCCCGCTCATGCCCTCGATGGTTTCGATCCCTTGGGCTTCAAGGGCCCTCTTCGCCGAACCTTCCAGGTTCTTCGCTATGACGACGGTGATCCCGAGGTCGTGCATCAGGTGAGCCGTCTGCTCGGAGGACATCGACAGGTTCGGCATGTTATGGCAATCGGTGATCATGCCGCGTTCCACGCGATAGCACATGTAGCTTGAGCAATGCAGAAACCACGGCGCCACATCAAGCCCCTCGCTTGCAACGGCGATACGCATTCGTCGGCCCTCCTTTCCAACTTCTTCACTGTAATGGAAGTTATGAATTGTGACTCATGGTTTCGCCCAGTGGAGCGCATGAGCCGCTCAACGCACCAAAACATCGCTTCGATAGACCCTTTTGCGCAAGAAAGCCCTCGGCAGCATCTGTCGAGGGCTTTTGATCGAACGGGTTAACGGCGCTTGCCCGAACGCTGGTGCGCCAGCGCTGCGCGGTGCGCGCGTCCCGGGCGGAAGTCGCCGCCCTGACGGTTTGCCGCCGAGGCGGGCTTGCGGGGGCTTTTGGCCTGCGCAGCGCCCTTTTTGCCGGCGCTCTTCTGCGGCTTCGCTTGCTCGGCGTGCTGAGCGCCCTGCGCGCCTGCTCGCTTGCCCTGCGCGCCCTGCCGCTTGCGGCCGCCGCGCGCCTCTTCGGCGTGCTCGGCTGAGCGGGCCTTGGCCTTCTTGCGCTTGCGTGCGGCCTCCTCCTTCTTCGCCTGCTGAATCTCCGGGTCGCGTTTGGCCTCGGCGCGCTGCGCCTTGGCCGCCGCTTCGGTCTCGGCCTGCTGCATGTCGAAGCTTTCGAGATTAAGCTTGGGGATCGAGCGCTTGAGCAGCTTTTCTATGTCGCGCAGCGCCTCGGCGGTTTCCGGGCAGGAAAACGACACCGCCCAGCCCTTCGCGCCTGCGCGCCCGGTGCGCCCGATGCGGTGCACGTAGTCTTCAGGCTGCGTGGGCAGGTCGTAGTTCACCACGTAGTCGACCCCCTCGACGTCGATGCCGCGCGCGAGCACGTCGGTGGCGACGAGGATGTCGGTGGTGCCGTTGGCGAAGTTGTCGAGCGCGCGACGGCGCTGGTTCTGGCTGCGGCTCGAATGGATGGCCTCGACCGTGTAGCCGACCTTCTTCAGGCGACGGCAGGTGGCGTCGGCGCGGCTCCTCGTGCGCGTGAACACGATGACGCGCTGGTGGCCGCGCTCGGCCAAAAGCCCCTTGAGCAGGGCCGGCTTGACCGCCTGCTGCACGTCGATGATGTACTGCTCCACGGTGTCAGCCGTTTCGCCGCGCCGCGCGATCTCGACGGTCGCGGGGTCGTTTAAGAGCTTGCCCATGTTCTTGGTGATGGAATGGTCGATCGTCGCGCTGAACAGCAGCGTCTGGCGGCTCTTCGGCGTCTGCCCGATGATCTTTCTCATGGCGGGCCAGAATCCCATGTCGAGCATGCGGTCGGCCTCGTCGAGCACCAGCACCTCGACCGATCCCAGGTGCGCGGCGCCCTGGTCCATGAGGTCCACCAGGCGCCCGGGGGTGGCGATGAGCACGTCGACCCCGCGCTTGAGCTCACGGATCTGCGGTTCGTAGGAAAGGCCGCCCACCACGGTCAGGATGCGGTGGTGGGTATGGTGGGCGATGGTGGTGCACACCTCGCCGATCTGCTGGGCAAGCTCGCGCGTGGGGGTGACCACGAGCATCTGCGGCCCGCGGGTCCCCTTGGCGAAGGCGAGCTTGTCCATCGCGGGAAGGGAAAACGCCGCGGTCTTGCCCGTGCCGGTCTTCGCCGCGGCGATCAGGTCGCGCCCTTCAAGCACGAACGGGATGGCCTGCGCTTGAACGGGGGTGGGCTCGCTATAGCCTAGCTCGGCCACAGCCTGCATGATTTTCTCGGACAGTCCCAGGTCCTCGAATCGGGTCATGTTCGGATATCCTTTCTAGCGCGCGCCTATCGGACGTGCGCCGGTTTTCCTCCCCAGTAAAAATGGAGGAAATGCTTCTTGTACAACGGGTTAGCCGGGTCCTTCTCGGCCTGCGCGAGCGCAAGCGTGTGCGCGGCGATATCGCGTGCGGCGTCGGGTCGTCTGAGGAAGTTTCCGTTGACGAGCATCGCCCGCACGCTGTCGGGGTTCAGCGCGACGTGGCGCAGGGCGTCGAGCAGCTCTCGCCAGGTGGTCACGTGCATGGCGGCGCCCAGCGAGGTGAGCAGGCGCACGTTGGCCTTTTCCTGGCCGTAGGCCTTGCCCAAAAGCACCATGGGCACCTGCGCGCAGAGGCATTCGGTCACCGTCAGGCCTCCCGACTTGCAGATGACCAGGTCGCTTGCGGCCATGAGCGCGGCCATGTCGTCGACGTAATCGAGCACCGTGGCGTTTGCGAGCCCCAGCTCCTTGCACGCTTGGCGCAGGTGCGCGGCGTAGGTCTTGTCGTTGCCGGCGACGAACACGAAATGCATCGACGCGTCGAGGGTGTGCAGAAACGGCAGCAGGTTGTCGAGCGCCGTGCGGAAGTGCGCGTAGGGGCGCGGCAGATAGGCGCCCGCAAGCGCCAAGACGACGGTTTTGCCCTGCGGAAGCCCCAGCACCTGCCGCGTGAGGGCGCGATCGTGGGGAAGGCGGAAGTCCTCGCGCGTGGGTATGCCGGTGATGCTGATGCGCTCCTCGGGCACATGGCGGGGCCTGAGCGTCTCGGCCATGCTTTCGGTGGCCACGTAAAACGCGTCGACCGACTGATGGGGCCACAGGCCCTCAATCTCGTAGTCGGTGGGAACGCAGGTGATGGGGAAGTGCTGCCCGGTGAGCATGCGCGCCGCCACGGCGACGTTGGCCGCCGTGATGTGCGTGCATATGATGGCGATCGGCTTGCGGCGGCGCACGTATTCGGTGAATTTGGGGTACATGACGTGCGACCACACGGTGCCGCCGCCCCAGAGCAAGTGCCCGGTGAGCGTGTAGCGCCAGGTCCAATCGTAGATGGGGCGGGAAGGTCCCACGAACATGCTGGCCGTCTTGTCGCCGTCGAAGACGATCCTGCCGTAATCGAGCACGTCGATGACCTCGATCTCGAGGTCATCGGGCATGCAGCTTGGTCCCGCATCTTCTGCGCTCGCGCGCTCGGCGCTTTCCTGCGCCATGAGCTGCAGCGCCTGTGCGACGGCGTTCGCGGCGCTGCGGTGTCCCGAGCCGACCGAAGCGTGCATGACGATGACGAGCGGGCGCTCTTGCGCGTCATCTGCCGCCTTGCTCGCTTGCGCCTGGCCGCATGCCGGCGCGTCGGGCGTGCTTGCCGGCGCAGCTTTCTCGCTTGCCGCCTCAACCTTTTCGGGCGCTTCGGTATCTCCGTGTTCGGTGGCTATGGCGTGCCATCCCTTCGCTTGGATTGATTGCAGCTGCAAAAGAAAAGGGCCGGTGCTTCACCGACCCTTGCGTTTCAAATGGTGCCCCCAACGAGAATCGAACTCGTGTCTCAGCCTTGAAAGGGCCGCGTCCTAACCTCTAGACTATGGGGACGGTTGCGCTTCCGTGTGAAAAGCAGCTTGATTAGTATCCCAGATGCCCCTTCGTTGTGCAAGAACTTTTTTGCATACCGGCCACATTTCTTACATAACGCGATGGTCATCAGGGAATACCGGGGGGTTTGCCCCGCCCGAAGATGCCTACACTGGCAGCATGCGAAGGGCTCACTTTGGATGGGAGCTATGCTGGCCTGCTTAGCGCGGAGACCCTTCGAAGAAGGGGAAGGCGACCGGACGCGCCCTTAGGCGTTCCGGTTGTCTGTCCCGTAGCGCTCGTAAGCCTCGGTCACCATCAGCTCGTACTGCTTGCGGCTGCCTTTGACCTGCGTGTCCAGGATCAACCCGCAGGCAAGCGAAAGCAGGCCCACGAACACCAGCCCCATCGCCAAAAGCGCGCTTGGCAGCTTCGGGACCAGCCCCGTTTCGGCGAACTGCGCGATAACCGGCACGCCGCAGATAAGCCCGAGCACCACGAAGATGAGCGCAACCCAGGAAAACAGCGCGAGCGGCTTGTAATCCTTGAACAGCGACATGATCATCATGAGCACCTTCATGCCGTCGGAGAAGGTGGAAAGCTTCGACTCCGAGCCCTCGGGGCGGTCGCGGTAGTCGATGGGCACCTGCGCGATTCTCCAGCGCTTGTCCACGGCATGGATGGACAGCTCCGTTTCGATCTCGAAGCCCGGCGAGGTGACGGGCATGGTCTTGGCGAACACGCGGTTGTAGGCGCGATACCCCGTCATGACGTCGGTGAACTCGAAGCCGTAGATGGCCTTGATGAGGAAGCGCACCAGGTTGTTGCCGAACCCGTGGAACGCGCGGTCGTTTTCCTCGCCGTAGGTGCCGTTGGAAAGGCGGTCGCCGACGACCATGTCGGCCTCGTTTTCGATAAGCGGGGCCAAAACCTCGGGCGCAGCCTCGGCGGGGTAGGTGTCGTCGCCGTCGACCATCAGGTAATAGTCGGCGTCGATGTCGCGCATCATCTGGCGCACGACGTTTCCCTTGCCCTGGCGGCGCTCGACGCGCACGATGGCGCCGTGGGCTCGGGCGATGTCTCCTGTGCCGTCGGACGAGTTGTTGTCGTAGACGTAGATGTCGGCCAGCGGCAGGACGCGCTTGAAGTCGTCAACCACCTTGGCGATCGTGATCGCCTCGTTGTAGCAGGGTATTATGACCGCGGTGCCTTTACCTTGGTAGGCATCCTGGTTGCATTCGGGCATCGGTTGCTCCTTCGAAAGGGGAAGATTCGAATACGCACGAACATCCATGGTAGTTCAAGCGCCGCGGCCTTTCCATCGTCCACTCGCGGTATTCGCAGGATATACGCTAATGCGATGGGATTTGTTGTGCCTGGCCGACCTGCGATGCGATAATAACCGGGTTTTACCTCCTGCGCGAGGCGCGGTGCGCGCCTGTAGGCGCAAGCGGCATATCAAATGAGAAAGGAAGGGCACAGGCGTGAAGAATCTCATCGCCCAGCTTATGAAATTCGGCATCGTCGGCGTGATCGCGTTCTGCATCGATTACGGCCTGCTCGCCTTGCTCACCGAGGTGTTCGGCGTGAACTACCTGGTGAGCGCCACCGTTTCGTTTACCGTTTCGGTGATCTTCAACTACCTGGCCTCCATGCGCTACGTGTTCACGCACAAGGAGGACATGAGCCGTCGGCGCGAGTTCGTCATTTTCGTGGTGCTGTCGGTCATCGGCCTTCTCATCAACAACGCCTGCATGTGGGCGGGCGTGGAGCTTTTGAACGTCCATTACCTCATCACGAAGATCTTCGCCACGGCCGTCGTCATGGTGTGGAACTTCGTCACGCGCAAGATCTTCCTGGACGCGGGGGACGGCGAGTAGCGAGGCGCTTTTGAGGGCAGGCAAGCGAAAACCCGCCGGGCGCTGACGCCGGGCGGGTTTTCGGAAGTGTGCACGTGGTGCCCTAGGCAGGATTCGAACCTGTGGCCTTCTGCTCCGGAGGCAGACGCTCTATCCAGCTGAGCTACTAGGGCAGGCAAGTTCTTTATTATACGCCAATATTTCCAAAACCATTGGAAGAGATGACGAAACAGGTGCAAACGCATGATTGAAACCATAACCATCGAGCGCATGGGCTACTCCGCCGACGCCGTGGGGCATAGGGCCGACGGCAAGACCGTGTTCGTCGCCGCAGCCGCCCCGGGCGACGTCGTCGAGGTCGAGATCGTCGAGGAGAAGCCGAGCTTTTGCCGAGGGCGCATCGCGTCCATCGAGCAGCCCGGCGCGTGCCGCGTGGCGCCGAAGTGGGCCGAGCCCGCTGCCGCCGGCGCCGCCCCTTGGCAGCACCTATCCTACGACGCGCAGCTGGATGCGAAGCGCGCCAACGTGGCCGCGGCGCTCGGGCGCGTGGCGGGATTCGGCGAGGCCGCCGATGAGATGGTGCGTCCTTGCCTGCCCTCCAAGCGGCAGTGGGGGTATCGCAACAAGATCGAGATGGGCGCGCAATGGGGCGCAAACGGTGCCTTTAACCTGGGGTTTCATGAAGAAGGATCGCCGGAAGTGATGCAGGCGCTCACCTGCCCGCTCGCCCACGACTCCATCGCGCGCGCCCCGAAGGCCCTTCGCGGCGCTCTGCGCTTTTTGCAGGGGTCGGACGATCTGGGCATATTCCGCGTCGGCGTGCGCACGAGCGTGCGCACCCGCGAGACCGAGATAGCCATCTGGACGAAGCCGTCGGGCTTCCCGCGCGCCGCCGCGGCGAAGATGCTCAAAAGCTGCCTGAAGGCCACGAGCATCGTGCGCGTGATCGCCGATCCGGGCCATGCCCGCAAGATCAAGGGCTTGGAGGTGCTCGACGGCAGGGGGCACTGGACCGAGCAGCTCGCCTCCTCCCGCTACATCGCCAGCGCACCCTCGTTTTTCCAGGTGAACACCGCGCAGGCGGAAAAGCTCGTGGGCGAGGCCGTCTGTGCGCTGGGAGGCGAGATGGGCGAGGAGGGGCCGCGCGGCCTTGACGGGCTTTTGGTTGCCGACCTGTACGCCGGCTGCGGCACCTTCGGCGTGGCGATGGCGCGCGCCGGCGCGGACGTCATCGCCGTGGAGTCCGCCTCGTCTTCTGTGCGCGACCTGCGCCGCAACGCCGACGAGAACGACGTGGACATCGACGTCATCGGCGGCGACGCGGCGCGCGAGCTGCCCATGCTCGGTGGGCTCGACGCGCTCGTGGTCGACCCTCCGCGCGCCGGCCTGGCCGACGGGGTGCCCGCCGACATCGCCTCGGCGCGCCCGGGGCGGGTCGTCTACGTCAGCTGCAACCCGGCGACGTGGGCGCGCGACGTGAAGCGCTTCGAGGAGGTCGGCTATCGCCTGGAATCGGTGCAGCCGGTGGACCTCTTCCCGCAAACATACCACGTCGAGGTCGTCAGCTGCTTCAAGCGCTGCTAGGGAGGTGCGGCCGGGGCTGCGCCGCCGTGGCCGTTTGTGGGTTCTACGGTTTTTACCACGAGGTTTGGTCGAGAATCCTCAGCGACTTTCGCGCCCTGATAAACTTCCTCAACATATGCGATGAACCGCGCCCGCATCCCGCGGGCGCTTTCGTGAGGAGAGGTCGCGCCGCGGTGCGCCTTTCCGCAGATTGAAGACAAGGAGATACCATGGCTCTTTACACTCCCGCGTACCAGCCCACCGGCGAGGAGATCGCCGTCATTAAAACCTCCAAGGGCACCATCCGCGTCCAGCTGGCCGGCAACGACGCCCCCATCCACGTGGGCAACTTCGTCGAGCTTGCGCAGAAAGGCTTCTACGACAACCTGAAGTTCCACCGCTACGTGCCCGGCTTCGTCATCCAGGGCGGCTGCCCGAACACGCGCGACCTCGACTCCGACCAGGTCATCGCCGCTGCCGGCAACCCTATGGCGGGTCTTGGCACGGGCGGCCCGGGCTACACCATCAAGCAGGAGTACACCACCAACCCCAACAACAAGCACAACGACGGCGCGCTTGCCATGGCCCGCAGCCAGATGCCCGACTCCGCCGGTTCGCAGTTCTACCTGTGCCTGGGCGCTCAGCACATGCTCGACCCGAACTACACGGTGTTCGGCCAGACCATCGAGGGCAAAGACGTCATCGGCCAGCTTCGCGTCGGCGATGTCATCGAGGGCATCGAGATCGAGAACGCCGCCCAGTAGCGGATCCGTCCATAAACGCAATTCCAACGAAGGATTCGAAGGACACTCATGAACAACCAACTTTTCCAGCAAGCTCGCTCGCACGCCGCCTCGAAGGACTACGCCTCGGCGCTGGCAACCTATCAGCTCTGCTTGCAGGACGAAGCGAGCCCGCTGGCTCCCGGCGAGCTTGGCCAGGTGAACCATCAGATCGGCAACTGCCTCATCAAGCTTAAGCGCACCGAGGAGGCCATCAACGCCTACGCCGCGGCGCTCACCGACGCGGCCTATGACGCCTGCGGCGCGGTGAACTGCAACCTCGGCGTGGCCTACGCCTCGCTGCACGACTATGAGCAGGCCGTTGCCCATTTCGAGGCCGCCGCTTCCGATGCCAAGTACGACGCCAAGTACAAGGCCTACACCGGCATGGGCAACGCGCTTTTGAAGATGGGCAAGTCCGCCGAGGCCGGCGTGGCGTTTCGCCAGGCGGCGCTCGACGAGGGCAACCCCGATCCCACCAAGGCGCTGCTGAACCTCGGCGTGTGCTTCATGGCGCTCAACCGACCGGCCGACGCCGTTTCCTCCTACGAGAGCGCCCTGCAGTTCGACATGCAGCCGGCCATGCGCAACCGCCTGTACGCCAACCTCGGCCAGGCCTACGTCGCCACGGGCCAGATGCAGAAGGCGGTCGGCGCGTTTGAGGAGGCCATCGAGGACAAGACGTACTTCCTGTCCGATTCGGCCAGCGTCGACTATCAGCGCGCCGTGGGCGCCGTCGCTCAGGGCACCTCCGAGATCACGCAGGTCATGGCCCCCGTTGCCGGCCAGCCCTCCGCTTCGGCCGCCGACACCTCGGGCATCGACGTCGCCGTCGATGGCGGCGCCATGTACGCCGAGCAGGACCCGTACGGCAACCAGCAGCCCGACCCGTACTACTACGCCGACCCCTACGCCGCCGACGCCGGGCAATACGGCGCCGCGGCGGGCGATGATAGGTTCTTCAGCGCTTCGGACGAGGAGCTGGAGAAGTGGTCGCGCGGCGTGGCGAAGCAGGACCGCAAGCGCCGCAACGTCGGTCTGAAGATCTTGCTCGTCATCATCCTGCTCGTCGTCGTCGCCTTGGGCGCCGGTCTGTTCATGTACACGCAGGGCTGGGGATACCCGAGCCAGTCCACCGTGGTCACCGAGCTGTTCAACGACCCCGACCAGGCATCGAAGCTCTACGCTTCCACCGTGAGCGACACTACCGCGGCGTCCCTGACCGACTCGCTCGTGCAGGATTCCTCGCCCGCCATCAACGGCGTCGAGCGCTCCATGACCGACTCCACGGTCTATGCGGCGGCGACGACCCCCCAAGGCGGCACGGTGCAGTACAAGGTTTCTTTGGTGCGCGACCTGATCAGCTGGAAGGTTAGCAACGTCGAGCTGCTCTTCGCCAGCCAGAGCTAATCGGCCGCCCGCAATCATCATTGGCAATAAGCGCCCACGCGTTGGCGCTTGCAGACATACAAGAAGAAAGGCATCTACCATGGCAGTTCAGAAGACCTACAGCATGATCAAGCCCGACGGCGTGCGCAACGGCCACATCGGCGAGATCGTGAACCGCTTCGAGCGCGCAGGCCTCACCGTCGAGCGCCTCGAGCTTGGCAACGTCACCCTGGAGCAGGCCAAGGCCAACTACGCCGAGCACGAGGGCAAGCCCTTCTACGACGGGCTGATCTCCTACATTACCTCCGGCCCGGTCGTGAAGATGGTCATCTCCGGCGAGGGCGCCGTGGCGAAGGTTCGCACGCTCATGGGTGCCACTAATCCGGCGGAAGCTGCCCCCGGCACGATTCGCGGCGATTTCGGCCTCATCATGGACGAAAATGTGATCCATGGCTCCGACTCCGTGGAGTCCGCTGAGCGCGAGATCGGCATCTTCTTCGCCTAAGGCCTCTTTTTAGCCTGCGGGCGCAGGATACCAAGCCCCTTTTCGCCTTCGCGGAAAGGGGCTTTTGCTTTTGGGGAGCAACATTCGCCATAAGACGAGAACGGATGAACATATGCTCTATCGAGTTTTCGACGCCGCGCAGCTGCCGGCGCTCGTGGCCGCGTTCATGGAGCGCTTCGAGGTGGTGGCGCCGGTTAAAAGCGGCGCGCACCATTCCTTCGAGCCCATCGACGCGCCCGAGAAGATGGACCTCGGCTACGACACCACGCTGTCCTCGCCGAAGCGCTATCTCATGCCCGAGCGCGAGACGCTCATGACCTTCGACGCGCGCGCGAACAGCGTGACCGACTTCACCGAGGCGGTCACCCCGCGCGTCATCTTCGGCGTCCATGCCTGCGACATCAACGCCATCAACCGCCTGGATTTGGTGTTTCGCGACGGCAGGTATCCCGACCCGTACTACACGGCGCGCAGGCAGGCCACGCTTATCGTCGGCGTCTCCTGCCAGCCGCATGAGGAGTGCTTCTGCAACCTGTGGGATGCCGACGAGGCGCGCTTCGGCTACGACCTGTTCCTGCACCGCTTAGGCGACAAGTACCTGGTCAGCATCGCGAGCGTGGAAGCCGCGAACATCCTGGAGGCCTCGGTCGACCTCACCGACGCCACCGATGCCGACCGCATCGAGTTCCGCCACGCCACGCGCGCGCGGCAGGCCGCCTTCAACCCGGACATCCCTGAAATCCAGGACGTCGCCATGCTCATGGACGCGTTCCACGAGGACGACTTCTGGGAGGAGCTGGGCGGGAAATGCCTTTCCTGCAACGCTTGCGCCGCGGTGTGCCCGACGTGCTTCTGCTTCGACATCGCCGACACGCTCGACGCCGACGGGCGAAGCGGGCGCCGCGAGCGCATCTGGGACGCCTGCACCTCTCCGCAGTTCGACCAGGTCGCCGGCGGCCATCATTTCCGCGCAGGGGGGCGCGAGCGCGTGCGCCATCGCATGTACCACAAGCTCAACGGCTTTTTGGCGAACCACGACCGCATGCTGTGCGTCGGCTGCGGGCGGTGCGCGCGTGCCTGCAAGGCGAACATCAGCCCCATCGAGGTGCTGAAGTTCTTCGAGAAGAAGGGGGCCGAAGATGTGCGATAACGCAAACGGCGGCGTTTCCATCCATCCGTTCCACGACTTTGGCGCTCCCATGAGCGGCGCCGAGATGATGGCCGCGAACCCGTACCGCCCCTGGCCCGCGCGCATCACCTCTATCACGGACTTGACGGCCACCGAGAAGCTGTTCGAGTTCCGCCTCATCGACGAGCGCATCCGCGAGGCGTTCTGCCATGCGCCCGGCCAGTTCGTGGAGCTTTCCATCTTCGGCGTGGGCGAGGCGCCCATCTCTATTTCGTCAAGCCCCTCCAAGCGCGGCTTCATCGAGCTGTGCGTGCGCCGCGCCGGCCGCTTCACCGAGGCGCTGCACCAGATGCAGTGCGGCGACATCGTGGGCATCCGCGGGCCGTACGGGCGGGGCTTTCCCTTCGAGGAGATGAAGGGCCACGACATCCTGCTCGTCGCCGGCGGCTTGGGCATCGCCCCCTTGCGCAGTCTCATCAACAACATCCACGACGAGCGCTCGGAATTCGGCAAGGTCACCATCATCTACGGCAGCAAGAACCCCTCTGAGGTGATGTTTCGCCAGCAGTTCGAGATGTGGCGCCACCGCAAGGACTTCGATCTGTACCTGACCGTCGACAACCCCGACGACACCTGGGACGGGGAAGTGGGCCTGGTCACGAAGCCCTTCGAGCACCTGGAGATCAGCCCGGCGAACACCTTCGGCGCGCTGTGCGGCCCGCCGGTGATGTACCGGTTCGTGGTGGCGGAAATGCGCAAGAAGCAGATCAGCTACGACCATATCTACATGAGCTTCGAGCGGCACATGAAGTGCGGCATGGGCAAATGCGGCCATTGCCAAATAGGCCATCAGTATTGCTGCATCGACGGCCCGGTGTTCAACTACTGGGAAGCCAAGAACATCCAAGGATCGATGTAGGGAAGGAGGCACACGCTGTGATAAGGGAAGAAAACACCGGCGGCGAGCGCCTTGCGCCCCGCGTCGTGATCGTGGGCCTGGCCAGCTGCTTCGGCTGCCAGCTGCAAATCACCAACGACGAGCGTCACCTCACCGACGTGCTCGGGCAGATAGACCTGCGCTACTGGCAGCTGGCCACCTCGGACGAGATGCCGCAGGACTTCGACGTCGCCGTCATCGAGGGCGCCGTGACCACCGCCGAGGCGGTCGAGGTCGTGCGAGCGCTGCGCGAAAAGGCCCGCGTGGTCATCGCGGCGGGCACCTGCGCGGTGACCGGCGGCATCCCCAGCATGGCCGCCGGTGAGCTTGATGCTCGCGCGGCCGACGTGTACGGCACCGTGCCGGCGGCCTGCGGGGACATGATGGCGGCTCGCCCGGTCAGCGCCATCGTCGACGTCGATTTCGAGGTGCGCGCCTGCCCCATCGAGCCGGCCGAGTTCGTCGACGTGCTGCAGCGCGTGCTGTACGGTTCGAACAAGCTGCCTCAAACGTCGGTTCTGTGCGGGGAGTGCAAGCGCGGGCAGACGGAGTGCTTCTACGCCTCGTCCACCTTGTGCCTGGGCTTGGTCACGCAGGCCGGCTGCGGGGCGAAGTGCGTCGGACTTGGCAGGCCGTGCAACGGCTGCCGCGGCATCTCCGCCGACGCGAACCTGCAAAGCGCCCGAGCCGTGTGCGAAAGCTACGGCGTGCCCGTAGCCGATTTCGATGAAGCGCTCGAGCTGTTCAGCTGCACGCAGCCGGCCGCTTCTCAGGAATAGGGGGACACTCATGAGCACTGCAACCATTTCGGTTGACCATATCGCCCGCGTAGAGGGGCACGGTAACGTCCACGTCGTCATCAAAGACGGCGCGGTCGAAACCGTGCAGATGAGCGTCGTCGAGCCGGCGCGGCTGTTCGAGTCGATGGTGGTGGGAAGGCGCTTCCAGGACATTCCCTATATCGCCAGCCGCATCTGCGGCATCTGCTCGGCGAACCACGTGATCACCGACATCCTCGCCATCGAGCGCATCTTCGGCGTTAAGGTCACCCCGCGCACCCTCGCGCTGCGTGAGCTGCTCATCTACGGCAGCTACCTGCAGAACCACGCCTCGCACCTGTTCGTGTTCGCCGCACCCGACTTTCTGGGCATGCCGAGCGTCTTTCCCCTGGAAGGCGCCAACCCGGAACTGTTCGACCAGGCGCTGGAGCTGAAGGCCCTCGGCAACGAGCTGTGCAACCTGGTGGGCGGCCGCTCCATTCACCCGATCACCGCCGTGGTCGGCGGCTTCACGCACGAGCCTGGCGCCGACGAGCTGCTTGCGCTTGCCGACAAGCTGGAAGCCGAGCTGCCCTTCGCGCTTTCCGTGGTCGACCTGTTCCGCTCCTTCGGCGTGCCGGACATCGCGACGCGCGGCGACATGCTCGCGATGGTCGAAGAGGGCGCCTACCCGGTGTGCACGAGCCGAGACGCGCGCTTCGTGCATGCGGGGGAGACCTTCGATGCCGATGCGGCGAGCGAGCGGATCGAGGAGTACGCGGTTGACCATTCCGCGGCCCTGTTCGCGCGCTCCCGTTCTTCCCAGTCACCGTTTTTCACCGGTGCGCTCGCGCGCATCAACGCGTCGTGGGGCGCGCTGTCGCAGGAGGCGAAGGTCGCGGCGGCCAAGGCGGGGCTGCGTCCTCCCGAGGCCAACCCCTATTCGAACAACGTTGCCCAGGCGGTCGAGATCGTCGACGCGCTGTCGCGCTGCGCCCGCATCGCCCGCGAGCTTGCGGCCGGCGAAGGCGAGCTGGCAACCTCGAGCGCCCCGGTCGATTTCGAGGTGCGCGCCGGCCGCGCCACCGGGTTCACCGAGGCGCCGCGCGGCTGCTTGTTCCACGAGCTCGAGCTTGACGGGGCGGGCCGCGTGAAGCACGCTTCCATTCTCACGCCCACGGCGCTGAATTGCGCGAACCTCGAGGCCGACATGCGCGTGCTCGCTGAGGCCATGGTCGGCGACGGCGCGGAAGCGCCGGAAGTGCGCCAAGCGGTCGAGAAGCTCGTGCGAGCCTACGATCCCTGCTTCAGCTGCAGCGTGCATTAAAGGAGGGCGTACCAAGCTCGTAAAGATCAACGCGCCAGCGCATTCCCGGCCGACCGTCGATAGCGGGCCCTCTCAGGCCGTAGTACCCAACAAGCGCCTCCCCAGCTGCTTCAAGCCAGGGAGGCGCTTTCGTTTTGCGCGGGCAGGGTTCAGTCGGCAATCTGCTTTCCGTATGCCGTTCCCTTGGTGTGATAGCGGTGAAAGTGCCTCA
>CAVGWX010000019.1:0-7177 GCA_963633085.1 Prevotella sp. CAG:279
GCTTGCTGGATGTTCTCGCGCGTGATGACGTCGAAGGCGCTGCCGAACTTCATGGGCTCATGGCGCGTAAGCAGCGCCACGTTCGCCCCGGTCATGAACGCGTGGTCGGGGTTGTGCGTGATCATGAGCACGCCGTAACCGGCCTGGGCCAACTCGCGCACCTTGCCGATGACCCGCACCGCGTTGCCGTAGTCGAGCGCCGCGGTCGGCTCGTCCATGACGAGCAGCTGCGGTTCCTGCGCCAGGGCGCGCGCGAACATGACCATCTGCAGCTCGCCGCCGGAAATGTCCAGGTACGGCTTGTTGCGCAGGTGGTAGATGCCCATCTCGCGCATGGCGTTTTCCACCACGTTGTAATCCTGCCTGCCCGGCTGCGAGGAAAGCCCGCGCGTCTTGTTGACGCGACCGAGCATGACCACGTCCTTCACCTGGAAGGGAAAGGGCTGCGTGTGCTTCTGCGCCACGTAGGCAACCTGTTCGGAAAGCCGCTGCGCGCTCCACTTCGTCACGTCCGATCCGTCGATGGAGATCTTGCCGTCCAAAAGCGGCACCATTCCCAGGATCGATTTCACGAGCGTGGTCTTGCCGCAGCCGTTCGGCCCCAAGATGCAGCACACCTCGCCCGACTCCACGGTGAAGTTGACGAACTTCTGAACGGGTTTGGCGCGGTCGTAGCCCACGGCCACATCGCGCAAGGTCAGTTTCACCCGATAGCTCCTTCCCTATTCCCAGCCACGCATTTGACGTGCCATGATGACGACGAACAGCGGCATGGCGACGACGCTCACGATCGAGCCGATGGCAAGACCGTCCCCCACGAAGGGGATCAGGTCGGTGATGTCGCGGCATGCCAAAAGCAAAATGGTGCCGATGCAGATGTTCCCGGCCAGCTGCTTGCGGAATTCCACGCCGAACCACGACCGCGAGAGAAACGGCACGATAAGCGACACCATCGAAACCATGCCGGTGTGCACCTGCGCCGCCAAGATCATGATGGCGCCGCAGATGAGCGCCAGCCCGCGCAGGCGCGTAGCGTCAAGGCCCATCATGCGCATCTCCTCCTCCTCGAAGGCCAGCGCGTTGAGCTTGAAGCGCAACAGCCACACGGGAACGAACGAGACGACGAACGCGATGCCGAGCGCCACCCACGAGACGAGCGACGTGTCGACGGTGAGCATCTGCGAAAGGTTGTAGAAGGACAGATAATCGTCTTCGCTCATGACAAACAGCGTGATGTAGCTGACCACGAACCCGAGCAGCTGGCTTAAGATCGAGGCGACCAGCATCATCGTGATGACGTCGAAAGGCCGATCTTTCCCGGAAAGCTTGCGCCCGGCCAGGATGACGAATACCAAAATGGCCGCGCCGAACCCATAGCAGAACGCGTAGCGCTGGTTGATCATCGACCCGGCGGCCGATCCGTACAGCACCACCATGAGCATCATGCCCAGGCTCACGCCCGACCCGACGCCGAGCATACCCGGGCCGGCAATGGGGTTCTTGAACACGTTTTGGTACAGCATGCCGGCCACCGCCAGCAAGATGGCGCACAGAAGCGTGATCCCGATAACGCCCGCGCGGTGCCAGATCGCCCAATAGCCGGGAACGTTCTCCAGGATCCAGGCGTTGTCGTGCGCCGCCCACATATGCAAAAGCGGGCCGAAGAAGTTGTAGGCATGCTCGCCGATCACAGCCGCCACCTGGGCGGGATCGTAGGTGGCGTAAGCGCCGCTGTAGGGGTAGCTCTGCCCCGCAGCTCCCATGATGCCCAGCGACAGGTACGCAAGCTCGGCCAAGACGATCATCGAGAAGATGACCTTCGAGCGCAACGACCACCGATCGACTTTCATATGAGCCCCGGTCGTCGCGGCGGAAATCCACTGATGCATCGCCACGCCCAGCGGGCGACGGCTTTCCGGGACGCTGCGCGCGTCGACGCTGCCCAGGTTGTAGCGGGCGATGTCCCCCGCCGTCGCGTTCACGAACGACGGCTGCGACTCGGCGTTGGCGGTCTGATCCTTATTTGAACTGGCCACGGACATTGCCCCCTCCCCGAAGCGCGGTCACCAGGAACACCGCAGCGCCCCCGATGGAGATGAACATGCCGACCATGGTTTCGTATTCCGCGCCGAAAGTCATCATGAGCAGCGTGTAGGCCGCCAACACGAAGATCGCCCCCAGCACGGTCGATGCCGGCAAAAGATACTTGAAGTTCGGGCCGACCAGGCGACGCGCCATATGCGGCACCAAAAACCCGACGAACCCGACCTGCCCGCAAAACGACACGATCAACGCGGTGAGCAGGGTGCACAGCGCAAGAACCACATAGCGCGTCCGCTTCGACTCGACGCCCAAGGTGCGCTGCTCGGTGGCGTCCATGGAAAGGAGCATCATCTTCTGACGCAGGCGCATGACCACCAAAAACGTGATGATGAGCGGAACGCCCACGGCAACCAAGTCGATCCAAGTGTAGTTGCGGAAGAACGACGCGATCATCAGGTCCTGCAGAAGCGAGGCCTTCTCGCCGTAGGTGTCGACCGTCAAATAGTAGTAGCGAACCGAGTTGCACACCGCGCCGATGATGCCGCCGATCACCTGGCCGGTGATGATCATGAAGATGGCCGAAGAGCCGCCGCGCCCGAACTTCAGCACCGCCACCACGATGGCGACGACGAGCATGCAGCCGACAAACGAGCACAGCGCAAGCCCGTAGGAGTTCAAGATATACGCGAGCGGATCGCTCGAGGCGGCGGCGCCGCTTACGATGGCGGTCGTGCTCGAGGTGGCCGACGACAGAAATTCCGACGAGGCGGAATCGTAAAGGAACACCACGTAGAAGATCATGCCAGCCGAAGCGCCGCTCATCACGCCCAGCGTGGAGGGCGAGACAAGCGCATTGTTGAACGACCCCTGGTACACCGCGCCGCACAGCGCCATGCCCGCGCCGGTGAAGGCGATCATCACGTAACGGATCATCATGGCGTCGTAGCCGTTCGTGGCGATCTCGTTGCCGGTCAGCACCGCGAGGATGCCGTTGAGGTTGCTCTGCAGCTGCAAGATGAACCAGGAGATGGTGTAGCCGTTGTCCGCGAGCCCCACGGCCGTCGCGATGATGTTCTTGGGGACGACCAGGGCGAACGCGTAGAGTGCAACCAAAACGACCCCCATGATGAAGATCTTCTGGTTGCGCGCCTCGCGCGTGTGCCCGGCCTTCGTCTGCGCGGCGAACGAGTTGTCCGCCGACGAATCCTCGCCGTCGATGGTGATGGTCGCGCGCCCGATGTGATCCTCTTCGGCTGAAGAGGATCTCCTGTTATCCGATAAGGCCATTAGAACTTGATTCCCCCCGATGCATCGTTGGAATCACCGGCGGAGGCTCTGCCGGCCATCTCGCGAGCAGGAGAAGCCTTCGACCCTTCCGCCTCGTCGGACCAACCGCCCTCATCGTCCGCCTCGCCAGCTTCCGCCACCGCGACGCCACGGCGTCGGCCGATGAGCGCATACCAGGCCACCGCGCCGACCGCACCCATCATCAGCACAACGATAGCCCAGGTCACCGGGTTGCCGGCGATGTCCGACAACGCGAGCGAGGCGTCGGTTTCGTCCCGAAGCAGGTCGGGGCCATCGTAGGCGCCCACATCAGATGCGCCGACGGCATCGGCTGCCTCGACCGACGCGCTGGCCGTGCCGGCAGGCGACGATGCGGAAGCCGACTTCGAAAGGGACCCGCCCGCCAGGCTGGCATCCTGCAGCGAGCCAGACGCCTTCGACAGCGAACCTCCCGAAGCACCGTTGAGCGCACCGCTGTCCGCGCCCACTTCCGCCACGGCGATGTTGCCCTTTTCCGAAAGCGCGCTATAGCCGCTCAGCACAACCGAGACCATGCCGTCGGCGGAGTCGTAGGCGGAGGAGTATTTCACCGAACCGTCCCCGTCAGTCCAGTACACGCGCACGCGGCTGTCCGCGCCAACCGCGCCGACGCTCAGCTTCAAAACCACCTTGCCGGCGTCGGGTACGACGGTAAGCCTGTTGCCGTCGGCCGAATAGGCGCCGTAGTAGACGGCGTCCGATATGATCTTGTCCCCGTTGACCTTGGCCTGCGCGGTTAGGTTGGGATCGACCGACGCAACGTTGTTCAGGTTGAACACCACGCGGGTCGCGCCCATCACGTCGTTTCTCACAAGCGATGCGCGGCTCACGTCGACCGATCCGGTGACGCCTGACTCGGCATCGCCTTCCACCGCGTTGGTGACGATGCCCTGATACGTCGCGGTCAGGCGCGTCGTGCTCGTAACGCCCTTCGCGAGGTCCAGCAGAGAACCATCGGGGAAAGACCAACCCTGGAAGAACGAGCCTTCCTTTGCCGGAGGCGTCGGAATGTCCGTGTTGGAAAGCAGCGATGCCCCGGCTTCGACCGTGACAACGCCCAGCACGCTTCCGTCCTCGGTCACGAAGGTCAACGTCGGGCGGAACGCATCGCCGTACACGGCGTACAGATCGAGCGTGCCGCTTCCCGACGTGCACACGGAAGCCAAGGTCGAGGAGCCCGGCGCATCGACGCTGGTCGCGTCGGGCGTAGTTGCCCAGCCGAGGAAGGACTTGCCGTCCTTCGCCGCAGGAGTCGACGCGCCCGTTGAGACGAACGCCGTGTTGACCGTGTCGGTACCCGAACACTGATTTGCCGTCGCGTACACGTCGGATCCATCATGGAACACCACGTCGAGCGTCAGCTCCTCTTGCCGGTAAATGCCGTAGTACACGAGCCTGTCGTCGGTGCTCGTGGTGTTCGTGCATGCGGGAAGGGAGTCGGTATACAGCGCATCGAGATCGCTCTTGCGCGGCGACCAGCCGAGGAACGTGTAGGTGCTGCCGTTCACGTTCACCTGATCCCCGACTTTGACCAGCTTGTTCGCCTCAGCGATGGGGTCGGAGCCGTATTCGACCGAGATGAGCGGGGAAAGCCCGTTCGTCCACGTGCCGTCGTCCTGCTGATGCCAGTAGCTGAATTTCACGAATGCCTGGCGTTTCGCGGAGGAGAAGCAGGCGGTATAGGTCACGTCCTCGCTCACTTTCGGCAGCGATTCCGTCGAAGAGAAATCGACGCTGCCCACCCCGACCGAGGTGCCGCCGATGTAACCCTTATGCCAACCGGCGAACGCATAGAGGTAGCCGGCCTGAACGGCGAGCTTTTGCGGGGCGACCGCCTTGCCGCCGCATGCGTCGTAATAGGAGGGCTCCAAGCCGTCCTTGACGGCGTAGGCGACGACCGAGGCGTCCGCGCGGAAGCTTACCAGGTGCTCGCCGGCATCGACGGGCACGAACGCGGCGGAAAGGGAGACCGAGCCGTTCGCGGATTGGGCGATGGTCGCATAATCGAACGCCACGTCCGTCGCAAAAGAGCGCGTGTCCCAAATGGTGCCGGAAGGGTCGCGCCAGCCGATGAATCGATACGTCATGCCGTTTTTGACGTAATCGCCCTGAGCAGGAACGACGGCGCCCACGCACTCGGCGAACGTCTTTCCGTAGCCGACGGTGGACGACGTTGCCGCACGCAAGGAACCGTCCGCCTCGCGCAGATTCGAGAACGTGACGTTCACCGCCTTCGCCTCGGCGCGGTACACCGGATAGTAGTCGGCGCTGCGCGTCACCGAGACGCTGCCGGCATCGGAGGCGATCTGGGGCGTGGTGGCGTTTTTGTCGGTAGACCAGCCAAGGAACTCGTAGGTCGTCATGGGGCCGCCGTACTTGTGCATCGTTTCCGGATCGGGCAGCTTCACCGTTTGCCCCGCCAGCAGGTTCTCGTAGCGCGCAGCAACGCCTTCCTCCGAATGGAAGGTCACCGTATACGGGCCGTCCCACGCAACCGAACCGTTGGCCTGCTTGACCGGCGACAGCTTTCCGTATGCATCGGCGAACCAGGATGCGCTGATCGACGCGCCGGAAGCGGCGAGGGCGAAAGCGGTCCCCGTGGTGTTTGCGCCAGAAGGAGACCCGACGGTCAGCTTCTGGTCGGAAGAGGGGCCAAACGAGGCGCCGAACGTGACGCAGGTCGCCTGGATGCTCTCGGGCAACGCGCCTTCAACGGCAAGCGTCGTCGCGCCATCGACGGTAAGCGACGTCTTGTCCGCGGCGGCGACGCCCGCAGCGATCGGCCGGCACGCAACGATCTCATGGGGATCGGCGCTGGAGGGATAGAACCAGTTTTTCTGCGAATCGCTCGGGGCTTTTTCGAACTGAAGGTAATTGGACAGGTTGATCTTCGCCGCGCTCACGCCCTCGTACGACTTCGACCCACCCTGCGATGAGATGCGCGCGCCGTCAACGGTCCAGGACCCCGTTCCTGCGGCGAAGACGCCGTACGCGTCGCCTGACTGCGATTCGGCGCGAACCGCGCCCGATACGCTCACCTTCGCAGCCGAAGCGCTCGCCGCCCCGACGCCAACGGCCTGAGGAGCGATGGAATAGTAGGACTGGGTGAAGATGGCGGCGGGGACGATGTTCTTCTGCAGCTCTTCGCCGACCTTCACCTGGTTCGAGACCGCCCAAATGAGCATGCCGTTGTCAAGGGACATACGCTCGACGTAGTACACGCGCGCGCCGAAACCGTCGTCGCCGCCCGAAGAGCTGTCGTCAAGCTTCGCCTGAGCGCGGAATTTCTGCAAAATCTCCTGGTAGAGGGAGCTATCCTCGGAAAGCTTCAAGCGGCGAAGAGCCTGGTAGCCTTCCTCGAAATCGGAATCGATGTTGCCGTCGCGCACCTCGCCGGCCTGGATAAGCGCGCTTGCGTTTGCGGCGGACACAGCAGCCGAAGAGGAAACGCTTATCGTCCCCGAGCACGAAGACGACGCATACACGGCATAGGCCCTTGTCGCGCCCGCGCCTTCGGACGACGCCGACCCCTGCACGGAAACGGCGGCGGAATCGCCGAGATAGACCGATCCGGCCTTCGCGAAGCAGGTGACCACGTCGATGTCCTGAGCATTGTTGCTCGCCCCGCCGCCGGTATAGACGGCTTCGACCTTTGCCCCGCTGATGCTAAGCGTACCGGAAGCGACGTTGATGCCCGCATAGGCGTTCGATTCCTGCGCGGCACGGTTGGTCGATTCCTTGGAGGATCCCACCTTCATGGTCAGGCAGCCCTTTTCCTCGGCGCTGTCCACCACCGAAAGCGTGCCGG
>CAVGWX010000019.1:7425-25581 GCA_963633085.1 Prevotella sp. CAG:279
TCTGCCGTCGTCGCCTTGCAGCGCCAGCCGTCGTAGGATGTGCCGGCAACCGGGGAAAACCACGACGCGACCTCATCGGCGCGGGCGGCGCTTCCCGAGCCCACCCGAGCGAACGTGTCCCCGGAAAGATTCTCCGAGCGAACGAATATGCTGCCTTCCCCGGCGTTTCTGAAGCTCGCGCCGAGCGTCAAAGATGTGCCGCGCAAAAGGATCGTCTTCGAAGAAGAGCTGGTAAAGGAGCACCCGCCATCGATGGTCCATTGATCGGCGGCGCCCGCATTGCCCGTGCTGCGCAGGCAATACGCGTCCAGGTCGTCGCCCGCGGCGGCGATCTGGGCGGTAACGTCGACGTTGTTCAGGGACACCTTGGCGCCGGAAGAGGCGATCACGCCGCTTGCGCTTAAGGCCTCGCCGTCGGCGATGGCGGATATGACCTGCTTGCAGGAAGCATCGGCCGATGCGTTGAACGCGCCCGAGGTCATCACGGCAGTCGGCGTTCCGGCGATGGTTTCCGCGGAAACCGGGCATGACTGCAAAGAAACCGTCGCATTGGCGTTCGCGTTTTCGACGCCGTAGGCGTTCGACGAAGGAGCGGTTTGCAGCGCGGTGATGAAACCGCCCGTGAAGGTCACCGAGGGCGACCCGGTGCCGCCCTGCACGCTGACGCCCGAGACCGCCTTCGAGGACGACGAGACCGTGATGGAGACGCCGTCGCACGAGACCGACCCCACAGAGGAGCTCGACCCGCGCGTAACGAGCACGCCGTCGATCGGGTTCATGCCCGACGAAACCTTGACGGTCAGGTTGGACAGGGAAAGCGCGCCCGACCCGCTCTGGACGATCGCGGCTTCCGTGGTGGTTCCCGCGACGTTCACCGAAGCCGTTCCCGCAACGCGTCCGCGCGAGCCCGTCGAGACGACCGAAAGGTTCGACGCGCCCGCATTCGTGATGGAATTCACCTCGTGGCCGGCGAGGTCGAGCGTCACGGACGAACCCCGGGTTCCACCGGAGAACGCCACGTCGCCCGCATCGCCGGCAAGGCGGACGGTTTCGCCGTTCGTCGCCGCTGCGAGCGCCTGGTTCACCGACGAATAGGCCGTCTGCGAACCGTTTGCGTGGATGACGGATGCTTTTGCGTTTTGAGCATCGATCACGAAACGCACGCCGTCGGAAGCCGCCTGCATCGTGCATGAAGCGTCGTCGCCGAGCGCGTTTTTGAAGAGAGACGTATATTCGCTCAGCTTGGCGGATGACGGCGTGAAGCCATACTGCAGCGCGACCCAGCCGGAAAGGTTCTCCTCACCGTCAACGCGGCAAAGCACCGTCGCCGAAGTCGCCTTGAAGCCCTCCGCGAGCACGAAAGCGCGCTCGTCGGTTGCGTACAGCAAGGCCTTGCGGCGCGGGGAGGACGTCGAATCGGCGGACAGGCTCACGGGACCATTGAGCGAAACCGCCCCGCTTCCTGCGGACTGCACGGCCGCCGCCACATAGCGGGAGGACGCCGTCACGGAAAGCCCTGCGCCCGAAACGGTCGCACTCGCGCCGTACAGTCCGACGGCCATGCCGTTCACGGAGCAGACGCGGACGGTGCAGCCCTCGACCGTCGTCGACGTGCGCGCGGAAGCCGCATAGATGCCGTAGGCCTGATACCCGGCACCGGTGAATTTCGCATCGGCGATATCGTCGGTGTTGCCCATGATGGTAGATGGGGAAGCCGTCACGTTGATAGCGGTGTTGCTTATGGAGAGGCTTTCGGCACGCTTGTCGTTTGCGATATACACGCCGGCAGGGTGCGTCGCGGGCAATTCGATCTTGTTGGTGGTGATGTTCGTCTGATCGACGGTCAGCGTGCAGGAGTCGATTTCCACCGCTCCCCCGTTCACGCTGTTCACATCGACGGCGCGCATGTTGAGGCTGGATGCGTTGCCATGCTCCACGCTTGGCCTGACGATCACGTTCGCATTGGTCATTTTGAGCGAGCCGGTCGAATCCATGCGCACGGCGTCGTAGGTTGTGGAGCCGATGCACTCGATGGTGCCCTTCGACGATGAGGAGCCTCCGTCGATCTTCAAGCTGGCGCCGTTGGCGACGGAAACCGCATACCCCGACGATGCCTCGGTCTCGAACACGATCTTGTGGCCGTTCAGCTGAAGCGTCGCGGAAACGCCTTCGCCGGTGAACAGAAGGCTCGCTTCGGAAGTCACGTGCAGATCGGAGCTGAGAAAATAGGTGCCGCTGCTGCTGATGGAGAGGCTTCTGCTCGTGTCGCTCCACAAGGCGTTCAAGTCGGTGGAGGCCTGAGCAAGATCGCAGACCCATTCAGCGGACCTCAAGGGAGATCCCTCGACGATGTTGAGCAGCAACAGATTCGCCGCATGCGCCTTGGGGTTGGTGCGCGTGCCGACCGGCACGTCGGCAACCGCGGCGCTTGACGTGTCGCTTGCCAGGGCTGCGTCATGCGACTCCTGCACCGAGGCGACGCTCGTCTGCGGATCTGCGGAAGGCGCCGCCGCGAACACCAGGTTGGCGTCAGAAGACGAAACGGAAAGCGCGCCCGTCGCATCGGCGAACGAGGACGCCAGACGGCTCGCCTCGTCGGCGGATTCGCACGCCGCGAAAACGCAGCCCTGCACGTTGCCGTCGGAGAAGACCCGCAGCGCGCAAGCCGGCGCGAAGCCTTCTTTCAGGGAAAACGCCGAGGATGCGGTGCTGTACAGGTCGGCCGAACCCCCATCGGATGCCGCAGAGGATCGAAGCGCGCCCGAAAGAGCGACCCCCTTCACGCTGGCGAAGATTCCCGCAGCGATCCCGGCATGGGACGTATCGACATGCGCGCCGGCGGCGGATACCCACGCCGCCGACTCTCCCTGCGCAACGGATTCGTTGGTGATGACCGATTCGACCGAGCAGCCATCGAGGGAAACGCTGAGCGCGTCTTCGTCGGTTTCATAGGAAAAGCCCGCATACACGCCGTACGCATCGAGCTTGGTCTGCTCGCCGATGCCGTCGGCTACGCTCGCAAGCGCCGATTGCACGAAGAGATGGGACAAGGACAGCGCACGCATTGCGCCCTTGCCGTCTTCCGACGCATTGAAGCGCACCGCGGCAACGGAAGCGGTGCCGTCGGTGGAAACCAAGCGGATGCCGGCCAGAGGCTCGCTGTCGGCTTCGCGCTGGCCAAAGGACACCTGATCGTCGAAGGACGAATCGCACAGGACGACCGCACCTTGCGTGTCGTCAACGACCACGGCCGACTCGACGGCGCCGCGAACCTCGGCCACGTGCCCGCAGAAGTCCAGCGTCACCGTCTGCCCCTCGGGCGCGGCGATGACCAAGCTTCCCGTCGAATGCACATCGGAGGAAAGCACGTAGCGGCCGCCTTGCGTGATGGCCATGCCCCCCGCATTCCACTGCGCGGTGATGTCGATGGATTCCACCTGCTGGGCTGCAACGAGCATATCCGATCCGGAAGACCTGCTCACCGTCTGGGCAAGCGCCGGGGTTGGGGTGAGCGACGCGGCAAGCGCGCAGGACAGCGCAATGTTCGCGGCCCTGCGGATAAAGCCCTTCGTTTCGGATACACGGTAGTTCGACATGCTGAATCCTTTGCTACAGCTTCGGGAGGCTCATGCTCCCGGATAACGCAGTTCGGGGGCCCGCGGCAAAACGGGCCCCCTTTAGATGCCGCGGTAAGCGGCGTTTCGCCTTACGGCAAAGCCATCAGTCTGAAAGGAGACTAGAAGGTCTTGCTCTCCTTGACGGCGTTGAAGATGATGCCGGCCATGGTGGAACGGTCGATCGTGTCCCCAGCCTTCGCGTAGCGCACGCCGGTCTCCGGGTCCTTCCAGCCGTTGACGACGCCGGTGTTCACGCACCAAGCCATGGACTGCACAGCCCAATCGGAGATGCCGGAAGCGTCGGGAAGCGCGTTGACCTTCGTCGTGTCAGCACCCTCGACGTCGGCGCCGCGGAATTTCTCGGCGGCGTTCGCGATGACGGCGCACAGCTGCTCGCGGGTCATGGGATCATTCGGGCCGAAGTTGTTCGAGCCGTTGTAGCCGCTCATGATGCCGTTAGCGATAGCCCAGTTCACCGAAGCGGTGTAGTAATCGGTCTGCTGCAGGTCGTCCTTGCCGGTGGTGTCCTTGGCGTCGGCAACCTCAGCGGCCTCGGCGTCGAACAGGCGGCACAGGATGACGGCGGCCTGACCGCGGGTCAGCTCGTCATAGGTGCCGAACGTGCCGTCCGCGTAACCGGTGATCAGGCCGTTGGTGTTGCAGAAGTCGATGGCTTCCTTGGCCCAGTCAGCAGCGGTCACGTCGGGGAAGGTGCTCGCCTGGGACTCTTTGGCCAGGATATGGAACGTCGTGGTCATGGCGCCGGAGAAGGAACCCTTGCCGGTGATGGTCACCGTGGCGACGCCGGGGGTGGTGTTGTTGGCGTAGGAGACCTCGTACTCAACGCCCTCGACCAGCTGGGAACCGTTGTAGCGAACGGTGACGGAGGGCTTGGCGGCCGACCCGTCAAAGGTCACCGTGGGGATGTAGTCGATCGTGGCCGTGGCTTCCTGAGCGGACTCGGTGAGGTCGTAGCTGACCGCGTCGAGATTGTCGGAGACAGCCAGGGTCTTCGGGGCGCTGTTGCCCGCAGAGCCCAGGTAGGCCAGGCCGAGGTCGATCTTCGCCTGGACGTCCGCCTCAACATAGGTGGCACCGTCGGCGGCGGTCCAGTTCGTGCGATCGCCCGTGGAGTCCCAGTTCACAACACCGTCCATTGCGTTGTCAAGGGCGTCGGCGACCTTTTCGCTCTTCACGTGATAGAAGTTGTCGAAGTAGTATGCGACGAAGTCGTCCTGATCAACGTACTCGGGATACAGGCAGCCGAGGATGCGGCCGATGTTCTGAGCGTTCTCGACGGAGTTCATGGTCACGCCGTACAGGGAGCCCATGTTGGACTCCTCGGTGTAGTAGGCCTTGTTCTTCTGGTCGGCGGTCAGGCTGGCCAGCATGTCTTCCTCGGAAGCGCCATCTTTCTGGCTGCCGAACATGATGAGATCGCACTTGTCCAGATCAGCGGAGGTGGCGGTGGTCTTGCCGATCACGTCGCAGAGCTGCTGGGACACAGCCTCGACCGTTTCCAGGTAACGGTTCGTGGAGGCGGTGCCGTCCTGCACATGAGACTGCTCGAGCGTGTAGGTGCCGGTCGACGCATCGTAGTCGGTGACCAGGGCAACGACCTTCTTCTCGGAGTTCGTGGCATCGAGCTGGGAAAGCACGTAGCCCTGCGTGCCGAGCACGTAGGCCTCGTACTGCTTGGCGATCTCGGTGGCGCTGCCGTAGCGCAGCTGCTTGCCCGTGTTCTTGGCAGCCTGGTCGCCGGCGTCGGCGATGGAGTACATGGTGCTGATGAGCGTGCTGTAGGTGCTCATCTTGTACGGCACGCCGATGGGCTTGTAGCCCTCGACCTTGTTCGCCGCGGCGGCGGCTCCACCGTATTCGGCGGAGGTGTAGTCAACGCCGTCCTGGTTGCCGATGATCACGTCGGGGAGCATGTCCCAAACCTGCGTCGCCCAGGAGTCGTCGCCCGTGGCATTGTAGGCCGGCAGCGTCGTGTTCGGGCTGCCGACCCAGTTGGTCACCACGATCTTGTCCGAGGTGCCGTTGTAATCGTTCAGCAGGTTGTACATGAAGGGGTTCGGATTCTCGTTGTACTCAGCGGTGCCGAACAGGTAGTACTTCGGGGTCGACCAGTTCAGGTAGCTCGAGGGCATGTTGCTGGCATCGAGCCACGTACCGGACTCCTCGACGCCGGACAGGCCGAGGATCTCGGGGGCCGGCATGGCGGCGCGACGAGCGGCGGCGGTCACCGAGTTGTCGGTGGTGGCAGCGGTGGTGTCGGCGAACGCCGGGGTAGCCATGATGCCGACGGCCAGGCCGGTTGCCAAAACCACGGAAGCGGTCTTGGACTTGAAGCCAAACATATTCTTGTCCATGAAATTCCTTTCCTTAACGCGGACATTTGCCGTTCCAACAAGATGCCTTAGGTTGCCGTGCTCCGGATACCGTCGAGGTAATCGGAAAGCATGGAACCCGAGGCAGCTCGGTAGAACGTCTGATAAAAGGAGTCGACATACGACGTGCATGTCGAAAGATCGATGGTCCCGGAGCTTTGGTGGAACACGCAATATGCCCATGGAACCAGAAGGTAGCTTTCGGGGGTGCCGGCAAGCCAGTTGCCAGCCAAACCGGTCGGCACGACGTACACGCCGTAGGGTTGATTCACGTTGTAAAAGCCAGTGGACGCCTGAGCCGAAGCGATGATGTTGTCGGCGATCTGCTGGCTGGAAACCACGATCGCCGGATAGGACTCATCGCCGACGCAGGTCCAGTTGGCGCTATCGTCGTAATTCGAGGTTTCGCAGAACCACATCGCGGAAGGGACGCTGCGCTGGGAAACCCAGGAGTCGACGCCTAGACGGGAATAGCCGCCCGGGGCGATCGCGTAAGGGTCGGTTGATTTCGGGTTGCCTGATTCATAGGCTTCGTTGACCACGCCGGCGCACTGCAGGTAGTAGTCGGAAAGCAGATAATCCCCCGCCTCGTTGCCGACCTGCGAAAGCGCCAAGCCGTTCAAGGTGAGCGTATCGTCGATCTTCGAAAGATACGTCATCGACGCGTTGCTGTAGAACCGCTCGGATGCAACCTGCGACGGCACCGAAGTCGACCAGCTATCCACCACCGCGGTCGATACCCGATTCGACGAGAAGTTCGTCGAATCTTCGCCGCTGCCCTGGTAGACGACCTTCGAGCTGGTGCCGTTGACCACCTTATAAGCATAGCCGCCATTCGAGCTGACGCAGTTGCTGATGGCCTCGTCGTGGAGCTTCTTGTATTGAGAAGCCATCTGCGACGAGGAGTATTGCGTGTTCGCGTCCTGCATCATCTCGCCGATGACCTGGACGTTCGACATGATGGCGGCGTCGGATGTGGTTTGATCGCCAAGCTTCGAGACCGTGACCACCGAGCAGGTAAGCCCCTGTTCGGCCATGGCATCGAGCTCGGACTGCGTCAACGCGCGCGAATCCGATTCCTCGATGATGCAGTTCGGGGCAGCGGACACCAATGCCGAGATGTTGGGGGTCCCATCGTCTGACCAGCCGGAAGCGACGTTCTCGAGCCCTTCGTTGATGAAGGCGCCCTTGGACAGCATCGTCGACGCCCAGCTTTCGTTGGCGGCCACCAAGGCGCCGGATCCGCAGAGCATCTGCACGATGGTCGCTTCCTGTCCCTGGGCGGCGACGCTGCCCACATTGCGGGGGACCTCGGTCGGCGCGCTGTCGGAATCGACGCGCGTGATGGTTCCGCCCTTGCCGCCCGTGGTTGTCTGCGAGGCGTCCTCCCCGCCTCCGCCGGCACCGTCGACGTTGCTGGCTATTTCCTGGCGTTTGCCCGTCTCGCCCTCCTGCTTGCCTTCGGTGGCCTCGTAGTCGTGCGGCGTGGTTTGCTGCTCGCGCTGCTCGGCCTGCTCTTCGGGCTCGGTCGGCGTCTGCTGGCTGTAGACGGCCTTCGTCTGTTCCTGCTGGGCCAGGTTGTCGTTTTCCGATTGATACGTGGAATTGCGCGTCGGGTCGGGCGGAGCGTCGGGCGCATCTTTGTACCAAGGCTCCAACGTCTCGTCCAGCTCGCCGATTTCCTGGTCGTTGATAAGCTCGTTGAGGACGTCGGAATCCTTGCACCCTGCCAGGCAGGGCACCAGGAGCAACGTCACAACACAAGAGAGCACAGCAACGCTGTGCTTTTCAAGCGTGCGACATATGGCATTATTTGCAGCGATGCGCATACGTCCTCGGTTTTATTCGTTCTCAAAATTTGCTATGTCCTCGATAGCATTATAGTTGAACCGCTATAGCCCCTCACAAAAACATTATATGGCCGAGGGAATAATCTGCGAGCGGTATGTTTACGACGGTGAATATACATGGCTAAGAATGCACTGGCCCGGACCAGCCAGCAAAGCGCGAAGATGCAAGGAGTCCCAAGGAGCGCCCCGGCGCGCTAGCGCACGCGGCGCACGATCACCAGAAAGGTCGCCAGGGCCGCCAGCGCGGAAAAGCTGAACGCAAGATGGTACGGCAGCGCCGCCGCGGCGCCCTGCGCGCCGGCGAAATCCTGCCCCACCGCGATGAGCAGCACCATCGCCGAGGTGCCCAGCGACGCGAACGCCTGACGCACCGCGATGGAAAACGAGCTGCCGTGCGGCACCAGCGGGCGCGGCAGGTCGGCCAGGCACCACTGGCTCAGCGGCCCGATGAGCGTCGAAACCCCGCAGGCGCGCACGCCCTGGAACACGACGGCCATCCACAGCGGCGAGTTCCCGTCGAGGAACACCATCGCGCAGGCGCCTGCCGCCAGCGCCGCCCCGCCCGCGGCGCACACGCGCCGGGGTCCGAAGCGATCGGTCAGCACGCCGGCGAGCGGGTTGAGCGCAAGCGCGGCCGCCGTGCCGGGCAGAAGCACCATGCCGGCCTCGAGCGCCGTGCCACCCAGGAGCCCCTCGACGTAGAGCGGGATGACGAGCGTGATGCCCATGAACGACGCGAACAGGCAGTTCAGCACCACGAACCCGTCGACGTATTGCCGGTTTTCGAAGATGTCCATGCTGATGAGGGGGCTTGGGATGCGCCGCTGGCGGACCACGAACGCGAAAAGGCACGCCCCGCCCACCGCCGCGGCCGCCCACACGTGCGCATCGGCCACACTGAAGCTGCTGGCGTTGGAAAGCCCGAGCAGAAGCCCGCCGAAGCCCAGCGTCGAAAGCGCGAGCGAGCACGCGTCGAGCCGCGCGGCGCGGTCGGCGGGCTGGCCGGGTCGAACGAGCGCAAGGGCGGCCACGAGCAGCATCAGCCCCAGCGCCGCGAGCAGCAAGAAGAAGCTGCGCCAACCCCACGCGTCCACCATGACGCCGCCGACGGTCGGGCCGATGTTGGGGGCGAAGCCCATGGCGACGCCGCCGATGCCCATGGCGGTGGCCTGCCGGCCGGGCGGGAAACTCGCGATGGCGATGTTCTGCATCAGGGGCAGCAGCATGCCGGTCGACACGGCCTGCAAGACGCGCCCGGCGAACAGGCAGGCGAAGCTTTGCGCGCACAGGCATAAAAGCGCGCCGGCAAGCAGGCACGCGATCCCGATGATCACGTGCTGCCGCGCGCTGAAGCGCCGCGCCATCCACGTGACCGCCGGCACCGTCACGCCCAGCACGAGCATGTAGGCGGTGGTGAGCCACTGCCCCACCTCCACGCCCACGCCGAACTCGCCGACGATGGCCGTCATCATAGCGTTGACGGCGGTCTGCGAGAGGTTCCCGCAAGCCGCCGTCAACACCACGATGGTGAACAGGGAATATGTTGCAACGCGATCGCGCATTCGACCGTCCGCGTCAGTTGAACTGCTGCTGGGTTTTCTCCAACCCGTCCACGACCAGGCTCAGCGCCGCGCGGCTGCCCAAATCGCACGCCTGCGCGAAGTCGTCGGCCGCTTCCTTTTTCGGGCGGCCGAGCACCCAGTCGACCACCGGCATGCGTCCCGGCGGGCGCCCGATGCCGCAGCGCACGCGGTACCAGTCGCGCGTGCCCAGCTTGTCGCAGATGGAGCGCAGGCCGTTGTGGCCCGCATGCCCGCCGCCGAACTTCACGCGGATGGTACCCGGGTCGATATCGAGCTCGTCATGGATGACGATGAGGTGGTCGGGCTTCACGCCGTAGGCGTTCATGAGCTGCTTGACCGGCCCGCCCGAGGTGTTCATGTAGCTTTGCGGCTTGGCCAGCACCAGGTCGTGGTCGCGCCACACCCCCTTGGCGGAAAGCGCGCCGCATTCGGTTTTCCAATAGCGCGCGCCGGCGGCTTCGGCAACCAAGTCAAGGGTGTCGAAGCCGGCGTTGTGGCGCGTATTCTCGTATTCCTCGCCCGGGTTTCCCAGGCCGACGATCAAAAACACGGCAACCTACTCGAACAGGCTTGCGACCGAGCCGTTGTTGTACACGTTCTTGATGGTCTGCGCGAACAGCGGGGCCAGCGTGAGCGCCTTGATCTTGCCCGTCTGGCGCTCGAGCGGCACGGGCACGGCGTTGGTGACCACGACCTCCTCGATGCAGCTGTTGGCAATGCGGTCGTACGCCGGGCCGCTGAACAGGCCGTGCGTGGCGCACGCGTACACCTTCTTGGCGCCCTTGGCCGAAAGCGTAGTGGCGGCCGCCACGAGCGATCCGGCGGTGTCGATCATGTCGTCGTTGAGGATGCAGACCTTGTCTTTCACGTCGCCGATGAGCGCCGTGATCTCGGCCTGGTTGTGCTTGGGACGGTCCTTGTGCATGATGGCGATGTCGCAGTCGAGCAGCGTGGAGAACTTCTTCGCGGCCTTCGCGCGTCCCACGTCGGGAGAGACCACGCACAGCTCGGAGGCGTCGAGGCCCATCTGCTTGAAGTAGTCGACGAAGATGGGCATGGCGGTCATGTGGTTGACCGGCGTGTCGAAGAAGCCCTGGATAGCGTCCTGATGCAGGTCGATGGCGATGATGTTGTCGGCGCCGGCCGCGGTCAGAAGGTCGGCCACCAGCTTGGCGGTGATGGGCTCGCGCGGAGCGGCCTTGCGGTCCTGGCGCGCGTAGCCGTAGTGGGTGATGACGGCGCTGACGCTGTGGGCGCTCGCGCGCTTGGCCGCGTCGATCATGATGAGCAGCTCCATGAGCGCGTCGTTCACGTCGAAGCCGACGGCGCTGCCGCACACCGACTGCACGATGAACACGTCGGCGCCGCGCACACTTTCCAGGTAGCGAGCGTAGATTTCGCCGTTCGCGAACTTCTCAAGCTTCACGTTGCCCAAAGAAACGCCCAGCTCACGAGCGATCTCGTCAGCAAGCTCGGGGTTCGTGGAACCCGAGAACAACGCCATACGCTTCTTCTTTTCCATCTCCGCAGTCATGCGCGTGCTCCTTCGCATCGCCTAAAGTTGACAGTTGCTGAATAGTTTACTCGCCCGCGGCCTGCTTGGCGCGCTTCTTCGCCGCCCATCCGGGAATTTCCACTTGCTCGGGGCGCGTGAGCGCCAAGGAATCGGGCTGCACCTCTTTGGTGATGCACGACGCCGCGCCGATGATGGCGCCGGCGCCGATGGTCACGGGGGCGACCATCATGGTGTCCGAGCCGATGAACGCGCCGTCGCCGATGACGGTGGGCCACTTCTTCTTGCCGTCGTAGTTGCAGGTGATCGACCCGGCGCCGATGTTGACGCCCGCGCCCATGGTGGTGTCGCCGATATAGGACAGGTGCGGCACCTTGCTGCCCGCGCCGATGATCGACTTCTTGATCTCCACGTGCGTGCCTGCCTTGGCGCCCTCGCACAGATGCGTGCCGGGGCGCAGGTAGGCGCGCGGGCCGGCCGTGGCCGCGTCGTCGAGGGCGGCCTCGATCGCGACGGTCTCCTCGATCACGCAGCCGCGCCCGACGGTGGTGTCGGTCAGGCGCGAGTTCGGGCCGATGACGCTGTCCGCGCCGACGGAGGTCTTGCCCATGAGGAACGTCTGCGGAAGCAGCTCGACGTCAGGTTCGATGGCAACGTCGGGGCCGATCCACACCTGGTCGGGATCGGTCATGGTGACGCCGGCCATCATGTGGGCGCAGTTGATGCGGCGCTGCATGGCCTTGGTGGCCTCGGCCAGCTGCACGCGGGAGTTCACGCCCAAGCACTCGGTGGCGTCGTCGGTGGGAAGGGCCAGCACGGCGCGGCCTGCCTTGCGGCAGATCTCCAGAACGTCGGTCAGGTACAGCTCGCCCTGGGCGTTGTCGTCGTTGACCTGCTTCAAGGCCTCGAACAGCGCGCGGGCGTCGAAGCAGTAGAAGCCGGAATTGCATTCGTTGACCGCGGCTTCCTCGGGCGTGGCGTCCTTCTGCTCGACGATGCGCTCGACGTGGCCCGCCGCGTCGCGGATGATGCGGCCGTAGCCGGTCGGGTCGTCGAGCTTCATGGTGAGCACGACCACCGCGGCGTCGTTCTCGTCGCGCACGGTGGCCAGGCGCGCGATGGTCTCGGGCTTGATGAGCGGGCTGTCGCCGGTGAGCACCACGAGCGATCCGTCGAAGTCGGCCAGGGCGTCGGCACACACGAGCACGGCGCCGGCGGTGCCGTCGCGCTTTTCCTGCACGACCACCTGCGTGTCGGCCTCCACGAGCGGGATGACCTGCTCGCGCTCATGTCCCACCACGGTGATGACGCGGCTGGCGCCCGCGCCCTTCGCCGCCTCGATGACCCAGCGCACGAGCGGGCGGCCCAAAACCTCGTGGGCGACCTTCGGCTTCTTGGACTTCATACGGGTTCCGGCACCTGCGGCCAGCACGATCGCGGCGGCTTCCATGGCAATCCTTTCAGTTCATGGCGAACATGCAAAATATTGCCACAGTATACTCCAAGGCTCTCAGCTGGGCGCTTGCGTGCGCAGCTTACGCACACGAGCGACCGGTGGCGCTGCGCCGGCGGCTGCACCGGGCGAGGCTGCCCGAAGCGAGCGGAGCAAGGCGGCGGCCGGAACAGCGGCCGGGGGGCCTACCCCTGTTCAGCCTCGCGCATGATCTCGTGCGAGTCGCGGGCCGACTCGCGGGCCGCGGTGGGCAGGGCGTCCTCGTCGTCGGCCACCTCCACGAACGCGACGCCCTTCTTCTGCGCGGCGCGGGCCTGCACCAACAGGAAGGTGAAGCCCACGACGCCGGCCACGAGCGACGCCAAAAGGATGCCGAGCTTCGCCGTGGCGATGAGCGCCTCGTCGGCAAACGCGAGGTTCGCCACGAAGATGGCCATGGTGAAGCCCACGCCGCCTAAGATAGACGCGCCGAGCATGTGCAGCCAGTTCACGTTTTCCGGCAAGCTCGCCAGCTTGGTTTTCACCACCAAAAAGCTCATGGCCATGATGCCGAGCGGCTTGCCCAGCACCAGCCCGAAGAACACGCCGAAGAACACTGGCGAGGAGATGAGCGACGCCACATCGAGCCCGGTGAAGCTGACGTCGGCGTTGGTCAGGGCGAACAGGGGCAGGATGGCGAAGTACACCCACGGGTAGAGCTTGTGCTCCAGGCGCGTGGCCGGGGGCACCACCTGGCGCGCGACGTGCGAAAGGTGCTCGACGGTCTTCATGTAGCCGGCCTGCCCGAGCACCGGGGCGTCAGGATCGAAGGACTCGTGCGCCTCGCGCACCTTCGTGGTGGACCAGGACGTGAAGCTGCGCAGGTTCACGCGCGAACCCGACGGGATGGTGAACGCCAGAAGGACGCCGGCGATGGTCGAATGCACGCCAGATCGGTACACGCAGTACCACAGCACGCATCCGACCAGGATATACGGCGCAAGCGAATAGATATGCCCGCGGTTCATGGCGATGAGCACCACCAAGACCACGCCGGCGGCCGCAAGCCAGGCAAGCGAGGGCGCCTGCCCGTAGAAGATGGCGATCACCAAGATGGCGATGATGTCGTCGGCCACGGCGAGCGTGCTTAAAAACACGCGCACGCCGGCCGGCACGCGGTTGCCCAAAAGCGCCAGGATGCCCAGCGCGAAGGCGATGTCGGTGGCCGTGGGGACGCCCCACGCTCCGGCGGTTTGCGCATTGCCCAGGTTGAACAGCGAATAGATGACGATGGGCGCGGCCACGCCGCCGACGGCGGCCATGATGGGAAGGAGCGCCTGGCGGATGTTCGTCAGCTCCCCCACCGTCACCTCGTACTTCACTTCCAGGCCCACGAGCAGGAAGAAGACGGCCATCAGCACGTCGTTGATGATGTGCGCGAGCGACATCTCGGCCACCGCGTCGCCGAAGACGAAGCCGACGTGCGTGTGCCAGAATTCCAGGAACGGCCCGTAGGCGCCCGAGTTCGCGACGACGAGCGCAACCACGGCGGCAAGCAGCATGACGCCGGCGGCGCGGGTGGACGAATGGGTGAGCTGGATGAGTTTCTGGTAGCGGCTCTGGTGGCCTTGGACCTCGGAGATGTAGATGCGGCTGTCGGACATGTTCCTGCTTTCAAAGGGTGTCGGGGCATGCGCACGGGCCCGCGGCGATGCGCGCCGCGCGTGCGGAAGCCGGGCTTGCGACAGTCTAGCAGAGCCGTTTTGGCCACGCCCGGAGACGTGGTCCGAGCGTTTTCAAATCGTTTCCGAATGATGCGAAAATCGCCGGTAAAAACCGCGCAAAGTGCGCTATGCTTGTCTCAACGGTTCGACGAAAGGAGTTGGCCAGCCCCGCAACTCGCAACAGCCTTTACGGCTTTGAGCAGGCCAGATTCCAAGTCGAACTTTTTTGTTCCAACGAGGAGAGGTGGTTATCATGACCATTACCGTCACCGGACGCAAAATGCCCGTCACCGAAGCTTTGCGCGACTACGCCGAGGAGAAGATCGGCAATTCCATGAAGGTCATGGACATCAACCCGCTCGACGCCGAAGTCGTTCTGCAGATGGAAAAGAACCCCGCGAACGCCCTGCCGGCCATCTGCGAGGTCACGCTTCGCACCAAGGGCCACATCGTGCGCGTGGAGGAAGCCGAAGAGGACATGTACGCCGCCATCGACGTGGCTGCCGCGAAGGTTCTGCGCCAGCTGCGCAAGTTCAAGACCCGCGTGCTCGACCGCAAGGTGCGCGAGGACGCCGTGGCGCCTGTCGGCGAGTTCGATCCCGACAGCCTGATGGAAGAGCTTTCCGCCGATGACGAGGTCGTTCGCGTGAAGGAGATCGAGTTCCAGCCGCTGACCGAGGAAGAGGCGCTCGTGCAGATCGACCTGCTCGGCCACGACTTCTTCGCCTACACCGACCGCGACACCAACACGGTCAACGTGCTGTATCGCCGCACCGGCGGTGGGTACGGCCTGCTGAAGCAGAAGGATTAATGCGCAGCTGAACGATAAATATGCTGACCACGTCGAGCCGGCCCCCAATCGGGGCCGGCTCGATGCTTTGTGATACCATACACCCATTGCAACCTACTGAAAGGAATGCCGACATGGCTACCATCGACACCGTCAAGGAAGTCCTGGAAGAGAACCTCGATATCGACCCTGAAACCGTCAACGAAGACTCCACGTTCGACTCTCTGGGCATCGACTCGCTCGACATGGTCGAGCTCATCTGCGACCTGGAGGAGAAGTGCGACGTCGATTTCGGCGAGCCGGAAGGCCTCGAGACCGTCGGCGAGCTGGTCGAGTACATCGATTCGCTGTAAAGGCGCGCGGCTCGCGCATGCGAGGCGTATAATCAAGCGCAAGCGAAAGGACGCGGCTCTGAACAGGGACGCGTCCTTTCCTTTTTCGCGGCCGAATTTTTCCGGCTGACCGCTACAGAAGCCCTGCCGCGCGCAGGGCTTCTTTCGTTTCGTGGATGCTGTAGAGGCTTCCGAAGGCGCAGATGATGCCGTCGGCGCCGGCAAGCTCTTCGGCACGCGCGACCGCCTGCGCGTAGGTTTCTGCAGCGAAGATGGGCAGGTCGTCGGGCATGTTTTCGAGCTTGGCGGCCATTTCGCGCGCGGCGTCCGCGTATTTTTGCGCGGGCAGGGAGCGCGGGTTGTCGGGCGTCACCGCCACGAAGCCCGCGGCAAGCGGCAGCACGGTTGCGAGCATGGCCGGGTAGTCCTTGTCGGCCATCACGCCCGAGAGCAGCACCACCTTGCGCCCCGGGAACACGTCGGCGATCGACTGCGCGAGCACGGCGGCGCCTTGCGGGTTGTGCCCGCCGTCCACGACCACACAGGGCTTGCCGGTGATGTGGGGCAGCACCTCGAAGCGCCCCGCCCAGCGGGTGTTCGCGATGCCCTCGCGCACCGCTTCGACACCGATGGCGAAACCGCGCTCGCGCAGCGCGAAGATGGCTTCAAGCGCGAGCGCGGCGTTCTGCGGCTGGTATGTGCCGAGCAGCGACGTTTCGAGCGGCAGGCCCTTGTACAGGAAGGGGCGCACAACGGCAGGCTCGCCCGGAGCGATCTCGTACGCCGCGCGGTGGCGCACCGGGCTTATGACGAGCTGGTCGAAATCGGCGACGGCAAGGGCGTCGTGCGCCGCGGCCGCCGCATTGCGCACCACGTCCATCGCCGGGCCGTCCTGAGGCCACGACACCACCGCCGAGCCCGGCTTGATGATGCCGGCCTTTTCGGCGGCGACCTCGGCCGTGGTGTTCCCGAGCCAGGCCGTGTGGTCGAGCCCGATGCGGCAGATAACGGCTACGTCGGGCGCATCGATGGCGTTCGTGGAATCCAGCCGCCCGCCCAAGCCCACTTCCAGCACCACGATATCGCATTCCATCTGGGCAAAGTGCAGCAGCGCCACCGCGGTCATCAGCTCGAATTCCGTGGGGTGGTCACCGGTTTCCACCGATATCGCTTCGGCCTGCTCGCGCACGGCGAGCGTGACGCGGCGCAGATTGTCGGCGGAAATGTTCTCGCCGTTTACGCGGATACGCTCCTCGAAGCGCTCGATGTAGGGGCTCGAGAACCAGCCCGTCGTGTAGCCGGCCTCTTTGAGGATGCTCGCCAGATACGCGCCCGTGCTGCCCTTGCCGTTCGTCCCGGCAACATGGACGAAGCGCAGCGCATCCTGCGGGCGGCCCAGGCGGTCGAGCAGGTCGCGGATGCGGTCGAGCCCCAGCCGCGAGGCCTGCCAACGCGGCTCGTTGATGTAGGCGATGGGGTCGAACGTATCCGGATCGAAGAGGTCGGCCGGCGCGGCGGGGATACGGTCGAGCCCCAGCCGCGAGGCCTGCCAGCGCGGTTCGTTGATATAGGCGATGGGGTCGAACGTATCCGGGTCGAAGAGGCCGGCCGGCGCGGCGGCGGTGGCAGCGCGAGTGGCGGCTTCAGCGGCTGCGCAATCGTCGACTTCGGAGCACGCGGATGCTTCGGCAACGGGTGCGACGGCTGCTTCAACAACTGCGTCTGTGCCAGTTTCGGCAGCAAGCGCGGAATTCTGGTTATGCACGGGAATTTCCTTCCGTGGGGTTGGCCGAGTGTTTCACAGCGGAGCAAGGGGCTGCAGCGTCGACTGCGGCGCCGGCGGCGGTGACGTCAGGGGCCGCGGCGCGCTCGGCGGCCTTCCGCTCGTCTAACTGGCGCAGCACCTGCCCGAGCGTGACGAAGTCGTTTTCGAGCGCCTCGCGCTTGGCGCCGTCGTAAAGCGCCGCGGCGGGATGGAAGATCGGGAACACGAGGAACTTGCCGGCGCGCATGGTGCGCCCATGCAGGCGCGTGATGCCCACCTGGGTTTTCAGGACGAACTGCGTCGAGAACTTCCCGAGCGTCACGAGCACTTCCGGGTCGATAGTGCGCGTCTGCTCGCGCAGAAACGGCGCGCAGGCCTGAATTTCCTCGGGACGTGGGTCGCGGTTTCCGGGCGGGCGGCACTTCAGGATGTTGGCGATGAACACGTCCTCGCGGCGAAGGCCCGCAACGCCCAGCAGCTCGTTGAGGTAGTTCCCCGCCGCGCCGACGAACGGCTCGCCCTGCAGGTCCTCGTTGCGACCCGGCGCTTCGCCGATGAACAGGACGCGCGCATGGGGGTTGCCCACGCCGAAGACCGTTTGCGTGCGCCCGTCGGCAAGCGGGCAGCGGCGGCAAGCGGCCACGGATGCGCGCAGCTCATCGAGCGGAATATGCGGTTTGCCCATAGCCGGCCTCCTCAGGTGATCGCCTGCATTGCCGACAAGCCTAGCACACCGCGCAAAACAGGAAGGTCCCCCAAGACGAGGATTGACAGAAAGCCCTACCGAACTCGATTGCTGGGCAGGCAGACCGCAAGCTTGAAGCCGGGCGGGCAGCAGCGGGTTCAGAGCCGGCACGGGCAGCAGCAGTTTAGATCAACCGCGTTTTTTGAAATGTGTGTCGCGCTTCGCGCTCTCGAGTGCGGGTCGAGCTCTCGAGTGCGGGTCGAGCTTTCGCTCGACCCCACGAATTCCTTCTGCGGGGGATAACCTTACCGCTAGGTTTTCGTGGGTGCGAGCGAGAGCTCGCACATCAATCGAGAGCATCCGAAGGATGCGACACCATTTTCAACGCGGGGCGGAAGCGGTTCGGGAGGCGGTATCACCCGCGGTTTCGAAATTTGCGTCGCGCCTTCGGCGCTCTCGAATACGGGCCGAG
>CAVGWX010000020.1:0-25286 GCA_963633085.1 Prevotella sp. CAG:279
TCCAGAACTGCCGCACCCTGCAGATCCTTTCCTGCATCACCGGCAACTCCGACGAACCGGCCGGCAACCGCGGCTCGTGCAAGAGCCAGTTCGACGGCAACCCGGGCCGCTCCAACATGCAGAAGTCTTCCGAGATCGCCGAAGACAAGCGCATCACCTGGGATGGCCGCGACTACACGCTCGAGGAAGTCGGCAAGTACATGCAGGACTTCGTCCAGTACCTGCTCGACGAGAAGTCGCCTTTGGCCGAGCGCTACGGCAACAAGGTCCCCTCCGACGAGGAGGCGATCGTCATCGCCAAGCGCATGGGCGGCGCGATGTACAACTCCAAGTACTACCCCAACCCCAGCTCCATCTTCACGCGCCAGGCCTCCATGGTCGACGCCGACCGCTTCCCGCTCAACCGCTTCTGGGCGCGCTGGTGCGACGCCAACACCGCCTGGGACGGCTGCCTGCAGGACCCGGATTGGGAAAAGGCTCAGGTCATGAACGACGTGCTGCATAACGAGCCGTTCGACATGCATGTCAAGCCCACGCTGTACGCCATCCACGGTGGCGTGTGCCAGTCCGGCGACGTCATGAACATGGCCAACACCGTGCGCGCCTGGAACGGCATGGCTCAGATGGACTTCTTCACCGAGATCAACCTGTGGTTCATGCCCACCAACGGCAACGCCGACGTCATCTTCCCCTGCCAGCACTGGATGGAGATCGACTCCACCCGCGTGTCCCAGGGCGCAGGCGGCATGTTCGGCTGCTGCTGCCAGGCCATCGAGCCTCCGGGAGACACCATCTACGACCCCGACTGGAACTGCGCGATGTACCGCGCGATGGGCGTGCCGTGGAACACCAAGGACCTCGCCGCCACCGGCTCGAGCGAGGACTACATGCTCAAGCCGAAGGTTTCCAGCCAGACCAACATCGACAAGTGGACCAAGTCGATCGGCCAGGAGTACACCGACGCGCTGGCCGGCAAGGTCTCCTACCTGTGGCCCGACCATGCCCGCATCCTCAAGGACAACGTCGACGCCTGGAAGACCGCGAAGTTCCCCGACGGACCCACCTGGGCCGAGGCGAAGGAATGGTTCACCGAGCACGGCTGGATGGACTGCCGCGAGTGGCACCCCGAGCGCTGGGGCACCTATCGTCGTCACGAGATGGGCTGGCGCCGTCAGCAGGGCGGCTTCAACCTCTTCCCGCTCGTCGACTTGAAGCCCGGCTTCACCACCGCCTCCTCGCTCATCGAGATCTGGTCTCTGACCTGCGAAGCCTACATCTGCAACGCAGGCGACGAGGGCACGCTGTACGACGGCAAGGAATTCAAGGAGAACGGCTTTAAGGGCGACGCCCGCTGGGCTCACACCGACATCGCCGCGTTCCAGGGCGACGACGACCGCTTCCCGATCTATCGCGAGGCCACCGACTCGCCGGTCATGATGCCGGAACTGTACCAGGCCGACAAGATCGACCAGGTTCCCGACGACTACTTCCAGAACCAGTGGTACAAGGACGCCATCAAGAAGTACCCGGACAACGTCTTCTTGCAGACCACCGGTTCGCGCCAGCCCGTCTACTTCCACTCCGAGCACCGTCAGCTTCCGTGGTGTCGCGAGCTGTGGCCGGTCCCGCGCGTGGAAATCAACCCCGAAGAGGCCAAGCGTCTGGGCTTCGAGCAGGGCGACTGGGTATGGATCGAAAGCCCGTGGGGCCGCATCCGCGAGGTCGTGGATCTGTACTACGCCGTGAAGGCCCGCACCACCGGCGGCACCTTCGCCACGAACCTGCCCGTGTCCAACGCCAACCACCAGTGGTGGTTCCCCGAGTTCGAGTACGCCGCGCACGGCTTCGAGCTTGTTGGCGTGAACTGCTTGAACGACCCCTACGGCCAGGACGTCGTGGGCGGCTGCCACACGATGCGCGGCTATCCGGTCGTCATCTATAAGGCAACGGCTGAGAACAGCCCGTTCGGCAACCCCGTGCCCTGCAACCCCTACACGGGCGAAGAGTGCATCCACGATGCATCCGACGAGCGCTTGCGCAAGTGGATGAAGGTCGGCATGCGCAGCCGCGTCGAGGGCGAGCCCGAGGTTGAGTCTTGGACCTACACCGGCACCGGGAGCGTGATCTAATATGACGAAATATGCAATCATCACCGACCTGAACCGTTGCACAGGCTGTCTGGCCTGCTCGACGGCCTGCAAAGCCATCAACGGCGTGCAGCCCGGCGACTTCTGGATCAAAACCCTGCGCATCGGCCCGTTCCCCATCAAGGGGGAGTCGGGAGCATGGCCCGACGTGACCATGTACTTCCTGCCCATCCAGTGCCAGCACTGCGAGAACCCCAAGTGCGTGGCCGTGTGCCCGACGCAGGCCTCGCACGTGGTGGCCGACGGCACCGTGCAGATCGACAAGTCGAAGTGCATCGGCTGCCAGTTCTGCGCCATGGCCTGCCCCTACGGCGTGCGTTACCTCAACGAGGAGGAGCGCGTCGTGGAGAAGTGCACCCTGTGCGAGCAGCGCACGGCCCAAGGCGAGCTGCCCCAGTGCGTCGCGCAGTGCGGCTCGCGCGCCCGCTTCTTCGGCGACTTGGAGAAGGGCATCGACACCTTCGAGGCGCCGGCGCCCACGCACGACAAGGCCACGCCCTACGAGGACATGCTGCACAACCGCACGACCTTGAAGGAGTGGGTGGAGCCCTACACCGAGGACGACATCTACCACCTCACCGACGTGGGCAACGGCCCGCACGTGTGCTATCTGCTTCGCGATCGCGAATGGCAAGGAAAGGAGTAAGACATGGAACTGCAATGGCCCCTTATCCTTTTCACCACCTTCGCGGCCTGGTGCGTTGGCGTGTTCGGTTGCCAAAGCTACCTGGCACTCAAGGGCGAAGGTAAGAAAAGCCAGCTTATCTGCTGGATCGTCGCTGCTGTGCTGTTGGTTATCTCGGGTATCTCGGTCTTTTTGCACCTGGAGCACTGGGAGAGGATCTTCAACGGCTTCGGCCACATCACCTCCGGCATCACCCAGGAGCTTATCGCCATCGTGGTGCTCGGCGTCGTCGCCATCATCTACCTGGCGTGCCTGCGCCGCTCCGACGATGGTGGCACGGTTCCGAAATGGGTTGCCGTCTGCGGCATCGCCATCTCGGTCATCCTTGATGTCGTGATGAGCCATTCCTACATGATGGACGCCCGCCCGGCTTGGAACAACGTGGTCGAGATCTTGTCGATCCTCGGCGCCTCGTTCGTGCTCGGCCCGGCGACGGTCGCTCTCATCGAGGACATCAAGGAAGGCACCATCAGCCCCTCAAACGTCGGCGCGAACCTCGTCGGCTCCGTCGTGGCGGCGGTGACGACCATCGCCTACATCATCGTCATGGCGGCAAGCAACAGCCAGTTCACGCAGATCGACTACTACATCGATCCCGTGCAGCCGACCGCCGGCATGGTCGACCTGGCATCCATCTCGCCTTTCGGGGCGCAGAGCCTGCCTTTGACCATCGTCACCATCATCTGCGCGATCATCCCCGTCGTCTGCGCCTATATGGGCAAGAAGCGCGGCGGCAACTGGAAGGTGTGGGCAGGCGTGGGCCTCGTGGCCGCGATCGTGTGCGCCATCTGCCTGCGCGTGGTGTTCTACCAGATGGGAGCTTCGGTGTACGCCCTGTACACGCTGTAAGGCAAAGCCCCTGAAACATCGAAGGGCGCATGTTCTCCTCCCTCCCCGTGCGCCCTTGGTGAACGAAAGGCGTCGGACTTTCGGGTCCGGCGCCTTTTTCATGGCCAAAAGCGCCAGGTCGCCGATGCAACGGTTTCCCTACAAAACGTGACATTTGTCCGAGGTTTGATACAGTCGACTATCGATTCCTGGGAAGGGAAAGGATTTTTCACGCGCAAAGGAGAAGCCATGAGCATCGAATACCGCCCCATGACCATAGGCGACGCCGACCGGATCGGCGCCATTCTGGCCGAAACCTGGCACGAGGAAGCAGACGGCGAGGTCGCGCGCCTGCACGGCATCATCGATTTCGCCACCTACGCCCTGCGGCACACCTATTCGCAGGTGGCCGTGATGGACGGGGTCGTCGAAGGGGTGGTGCTCGCGCGGGCCGGCATGCCGGACGAGAGCGAGGTTTCGGCATGGAAGGACCTGCGCGATCAGACGTACGAGCGCGCCGACGCCATCGACAAGCCGGCGACCGACGGCCTGCGCGCGTTCCTTGCCGCCGAATACGCCGCCGATGACGAGCTGCTGATCGAGTCCGGCTGCGATGCCGCCTTCGAGCTCGTGGTCTTCATCGTTTCGGCGAAGACGCGCGGGCGCGGCGTGGGCTCGAAGCTGCTCGGCGGCGCGCAGGACTATCTGGCGAGCAAGGGCGGGGCGGTAGGCTACCTGTTCACCGACACCACCTGCACCTGGGAATACTACGAGCATCGCGGCATGAGGCGAAAAGCCGAGCGCTCCTTCGACCCGAAAACCTCTATCCTGCCCGAGCAGATGTTCGTCTACGAATTCGACACCGAGCGGGCCTAACCGCCTCATCCCAACCCCGACCGGCCCAAATCCTCCCTCATACGCTAAAATGGTAGTTTGCCGTTGCGGCGCATCGAGGGAGGAATCAAGGCTCATGATCACCGAAAAGCAAATCTCGCAGATGTGCAACCCGCGATCATTCGCGCGCGGGCGCTCCATCGCGTCATCGTCGCGCAACATCCTCACCAAACAGGTGCGCTACGACAGCTATGAAACCTTCGTCAGCGCATTCGTGGCCTCGTCGAGCGGTTGGAGCGACCGCTACCGCACCTCGGTGACCTTCGACAACGGCGATGACGAGATCGTCGACTATTCTTGCACCTGCCCGGCCTTCCGCGAATACGGCGGCATGTGCAAGCACTGCGCGGCGCTGGCCCTGAACTTCGCCGAGCATCCGCGGGATTTCATGGGTTGGCAGCCGCAGCGCCAAGCCACCTCATCGTCGTGCATCACCGAGCTCATGCGCCGCGCCGAGGGCATCGAATCCGACTCCACCCCGCCCGGCAGCGTGACGCTCCTCCCCGAGCTGGCCTACGGTTTCGGCGTCTGGTCGGCAAGCTTCCGCATCATAGGGCCGCTCGGCACCGCCTACGTGCTGAAGAGCATCGACGACCTGGTCGATCGCGTGGAGCTGCGCGAGCGCCACAGCTACGGAAAGAAACTCGTGTTCACCCACTCCCCGCAAGCCTTCGACGAGCAGTCCCGACGCATCGAGGACATGTTGCAACGCGCCTGCGAAAGCCGAAGAAGCGGCACGTGGTACTACAACCGCTCGCAAACCGTCGGGCGCACGCTGGCCATGACCGAGGCCGAGACGGTCGAGCTCATGGGGCTGCTCGAAGGCAGGGAATTCGCCATCAAGGGCACCGATTACGTCACCCCAAGCGTCGCGCGCGCCCACCTGGTGAACGCCGATCCTCCCATCAAGCTTGCCCTGACGAAAAACGAGCGAGGGTTTTGGACCATCGAACGCGGCGAGCGCATCCGCATCGCCGAACACGGCGGGAAGCTCTTCGCCTGGCTGGGCACAGATGCGCTCTACCGCTGCTCCGATGACTTCACGCACTGCAGCGATTTTCTGCGCACCGTCTACGACAGCGACGAGCGCGTGATCACCATCGCGGAGGCGGATATGCCGCTGTTCTGCGCGGCGGTGCTGCCCACCATCGAGAAATACCTGCACGTCGACGTCCCAGAGGAAATCGACGCTTACCGGCGCGTGCCCTGCGAGCTGCGCTTCTATTTCGACAAGGACGCCAAGGGCATCGAGATACGTGCCGAGGCCGCCTATGGGCAGAGCACCTACACGCTGCGCGGCATTGAGCCGGTTCCGGATATGGAAGACATCATCGCCCTCGACGGGCAAGGCCGTTCCACCGATTCGCAAGCAGGCGCAGCCACCTTGCCCGCGCCGCTGCGCGATACGCGCGCCGAGAATCGCGCCCTCACGCTCATCGACACCTACTTCGGCTTCGAGGAGCACCGCCTTTTGCTTTCCGCGGAAGACGCCGTGGGCGCGCTCATCTTCACCGGCCTTTCCGAGTTCCGCGCCTTAGGCGACGTGTTCACCACCCCGGCCTTCGACAAGCTTATCCGCGAGGAAAAGCCGCGCCTGACCATGGGGGTTTCGCTTTCCGGCAACCTGATCAACCTCACCGTGCAGGCCGACGACCTCGGCGCCGATGAGCTTGCTGCCATGCTTAACGCCTATCGCAAGAAGAAGCGCTACCACAAGCTGCGCGGCGGCGCGTTCGTCGACCTGGCCGATTTCGACCTCTCGCAGCTCGACCGGCTCGCATCCGACCTGGGATTCAGCGCCAAGGACCTCGCGGCTGGCATGGTCGAGCTGCCTTCCTACCGCGCGTTTTACCTCGACGAGGAGGAAAACCTCGACCGAGACCGCAGCTTCGAGGACTACCTGGCGAACTTCCGCCGCGTCAACGAGGCCGACTACGAAATCCCCTCGCAGCTTGCAAGCGTGCTGCGCCCCTATCAGGCCGAAGGCTTCCGGTGGCTTTCCGCCCGCACAGACGCCGGCTTCGGCGGCGTGCTCGCCGACGAGATGGGCCTGGGCAAATCGGTGCAGCTCATCTCTCTTCTGCTTGCCAGGCGCGACGAGGCGCGCCGCACAGGGCCGAGCATCATCGTGTGCCCCTCGTCGCTCGTGTACAACTGGACCGCGGAGTTCGAGCGCTTCGCTCCCGAGCTCAACGTGAGGGCGGTCGCGGGCGTGGCGCATGAGCGCAAGCTGGCGCGCGGCAAGGTGTTCTCGGATTGGGACGCCGCGCTTGCCCGTCAGGCGGCTGAGGCGACCGATGAGGAACCGGTGGCAAGCGGCGACCGGACGGAAGACGACCTGGTCGACGTGCTCATCACCTCCTACGACCTCGCCCGCATCGACTCCGCCGACTGGGCCGGGCGCGCCTTCTTCATCTGCGCGATCGACGAGGCGCAGTACATCAAGAACCCGGCGACGCTCACCACGCGCGCCGTGAAGCGCCTCGACGCCCAGCACCGCTTCGCGCTCACCGGCACGCCGATGGAAAACCGCCTCTCGGAGCTTTGGAGCATCTTCGACTTCTTGATGCCGGGGCTGTTGGGGCCCTACACGCGTTTCCGCGAGCGCTTCGAGCTGCCCATCGTCGGCGGCGACGAGGATATGGCGCGGCGCCTGCAGGCGCTCGTCGGGCCGTTTTTGCTGCGCCGGTGCAAGGCCGACGTGCTCACCGACCTGCCGGAAAAGCTGGAAAGCGTGGTGTACGCGCCGCTCGAGGGCAAGCAGCGCAAGCTCTACGCCGCGAACGAGCAGCACCTGCGCGAGCAGCTCACGCGCCAGCGGGCCGAGCGCAAGCAGCGCCAGGCCAAGCGCGCAAAGGGCGAGGAAACATCCACCGTCGAGGTGCTCGCCGAGCTCACGAAGCTGCGGCAGCTGTGCTGCGACCCGAGGTTGGTGTACGAAGATTACCGCGGACGGGGCGCGAAGCTCGGCGCCATCATGGAGCTGGTGGCGTCGGCCATGGAAGGCGGCGAGAAGACGCTCATCTTCTCGCAGTTCACGAGCTTTCTGGACCTCATCGCCCAAGAGCTCGACGGCGCCGGCACGCCCTACTACACCATCACCGGGTCGACCCCGAAGAAGGCCCGCGTGGAACTGGTCGACGCCTTCAACGAAAACGACGTGCCGGTGTTTCTGGTGTCGCTGAAGGCCGGCGGCACAGGACTGAACCTCACGGGTGCCAGCGTGGTGATCCACGCCGACCCCTGGTGGAACGCTGCCGCCCAGCAGCAGGCGACCGACCGCGCACACCGCATCGGGCAGACGCGCGTCGTCAGCGTGCAGAAGGTCATCGCGAAAGGGACCATCGAGGAGCGCATCGTGCGCCTGCAGGAGGAGAAGAGCAAGCTGGCCGACCAGGTGATCGGCGCGAGCGGCATCTCGTTGGCATCGCTTTCCACCGACGACCTGATCGAGCTGCTGGAAGGGTAAGGGAGCCGTATCAAGCTCTCTTACCAAGGCCGAAGCGTGTTTGAGATTTGTGTCGCGCCTAGCGGCGCTCTCGAATAAGGCTTGAGCTTTCGCTCAAGCCCACGAATTTCTGCTGCTGGCTTACCGTTGCCATGAAATTCGTGGGCGCGAGCGACAGCTCGCGCAGCAAGAGGCAAGCGCCGCCAGGCGCGCCACACTCTCGAACTCGGGGCTAAGAATCTTGCTGCTAAGGCGACGCTCCCACCAGGTTTTCGTGGGCGCGAGCGACAGCTCGCGCAGCACCAGGCCAGCGCCGCCAGGCGCGTCACAAATTTATCCACAAAAAACCGCCTGCCGACTCGTTCTTCGCCGGCAGGCGGTTCAATCCTGTTCCTTATCGAAAAACGCCTAGAACTTCCTGAAGCGCGCGTAGCGCTGCTCGAGCAGCTCGTCGGAGGTCATGTCGCACAGCTCGTCAAGCACGTCGACGATATAGCTGCGCACGTTGGCCTTCGCGACCTCGGGGTTCTCGTGAGCCGGGCCTTCGCCTTCGGGCACGACCGCGTCGATGATGCCGAGCTCGAGCGACTCCGCCGCGCTCATCTTCATGACGGCGGCCGCTTCCGGGGCGCGCGTGCGATCCTTCCACAGAATGGAAGCGAACCCTTCGGGGGAAAGCACCGAATATACCGCATGCTCCTGCATGGCCACGCGGTTGGCCACGGCCAGCGCCAAAGCACCGCCCGATCCGCCCTCGCCCAAGAGCACCGTCACCACGGGGACCTTCAGGCCCGCCATGGCGACCAGGTTCTCGGCGATGGCGCCGCCCTGCCCGCGCTCCTCGGCCTCGGTGCCGCAATAGGCGCCCTGCGTGTCGACCAGGCACACCACCGGGCGGCCGAACTTCTCGGCCTGGCGCATCAGGCGCAGCGCCTTGCGATACCCTTCCGGCTGCGGGCACCCGAAGTTGCGGCGGATGCGCTCGTTGAGGTTCTCGCCCTTTTCTTGGCCGATAACCGTGACGGCGCGCCCGCCGATCCAGCCGATGCCGCCGACGATGGCCCCGTCGTCGGCGAAGGCGCGGTCGCCGTGCAGCTCGATGAACCCGTCGACGAAGGAGCGGATGTAGGTGATGGCCGTGGGGCGATGCACGTTGCGCGCGAGCTGCACGCTCTTCCAGGCGCGGTTCTCCTCCTCGCCGCCGGATACGGCAGCGACCACGGCCGCCGCAACGCCGGCGACCGCCGCCTTCGCGGCGGCGACGCCCGACGGCGCCTCAGAAGACGCCTCGCCGGTTGAAGCTTCGCCGCATGTCGCTTCGCCAGACGCCTCCACCTCCAGCGACGCTCCGCCCTCGGCATCGAAGCCGCCTTCGGCGATCGCGCGCTCGAGGCGCTTGTGCGCAGGCGAGCGCAGCGACTCGGGCACGATCGAGGAAACGACCGAGCGGCGCAGCCTGTTCCACACCTGCTCTTCCTCGACGGTCATCTCCTCGGGCTTGAGGTTGCCGAACGTCACGGTGTTGTACGTGTCGGTGCCGTGCTCAAGGTTGTCGCGCACCGCTTCATAGCTCACCAAGATGTCGCGCTCGCCCGCCTTCGCATCTTCCGGACGGACCTTCATCGAGGTTGCCTTGTGCATTGCCAGGGCATGAGCCAGGGTGCTTCGCAGATCCCCTCGATCGACGATGGCGTCGATAAGCCCGTGATCAAGCGCGAATTCCGCGGTCTGGAAACCCTCCGGCAGCTCCTGGCGGATGGTGTCGCGGATGACGCGCTGGCCGGCGAAGCCGATGAGCGCGTGCGGCTCGGATATGATGATGTCGCCGTCCATGGCGAACGACGCGGTGACGCCGCCGGTCGTCGGGTCGGTGATGACCGAGATATACGGCAGATGCGCGGCGCTGTGGCGCTCAAGGGCGCACGAGGTTTTCGCCATCTGCATGAGGGATACCAGGCCCTCCTGCATGCGCGCGCCGCCCGACGCCGTGAAGATGATGACCGGAAGGTGCTCTTCGGTGGCGCGCTCGAACAGGCGCGTCACCTTCTCGCCCACCACGTTGCCCATCGACCCCATGAAAAACGTCGACTCCATGATGCCGATGGCCACGCGCAGGCCGGCGATGGCGCCCGCGCCCGTGCGCACGGCCTCCTCGAGCCCCGACTTCTCGCGCTGGGCCTCGAGCTTGTCCAGGTAACCGGGGAACTTCAGCGGGTCGGTCTCGGCGAGCACGCGATCCCATTCCTGAAACGACCCGGCATCGAGCAGGTCGTTGATGCGCTCGGTTGAGTTCATGCGCAGATACTCGCCGCAGCTCGGGCACACGTAATGGCCCGCGGCGAGGCTCGCGCTGTCGAACTTCAGTTTGCAATGCTTGCACGTGCGCCATGCCCCGAAGCCGGCCGCGTCCTTGTCGGTGGTGCACAGCACCCAGCCGAAATGCGGGGAGTCGCCTAAAGACGTGAAAACGCGGATGCCCTCGGCGTTGGCGCGGGAAAGGAACGTGTCTACCTTCGAAAGCGGCGCGGCCTCCTCGCCGAGCAGGATGACCGATGCCTTGCAGGCGTGCGCGGCCTCGAGCACGGCGTAGCTGTTGGAGAACAGGGCGTCGCTGTACTGCTCGCCGAGGCTCACCTTGCTGTTCGCGAGCTTGAGATAGGCCTCGCCGCGGCGATCCTGCGTGTAAGCGGCGCAGACGGAAAATCCGACGTCTTCGGCGGCGAGGATGGTCTTCTTCGCCAGGCGCCCGCGCGCCACCACCAGCGCCACCGGCCCTGACTGCTCGCCGTCGGCGTCGCCGCCGCCGGGCATGGACTGCGCGCGGCCCGGCTCGACCGCCGTGTAGACCGACATGTCCGTGGCGCCGAGCGCGTTCGGGGACGTCCCCATGTCCGTGCGCGCCTCCTCGCAGATGCGCCCGAGACGGTACACGACGTCGGCGTCCGCATCCGCCGCCGTGTTCGGCGCCGCCGCCTGAGCCTTCTTGGCATCGGCGGCTTCTTGGACGAAGGCACCTGCGTTGTCGAAGGTGACGTAGCCCTGCTTATTGGATTTCATTGAACGATTCCTCCGACTATCAGGCCTTGGCCAGCACGTACTTCTGAGTCGCCGTGGCGGCAACCTTGTCGCCCACGCGAGCCTCGACCTCGGCCACCACCATGCGCGAGCCGTTTTTCACCACGGTGCCCTCCAAAACGAGCGTATCGCCCGGCAGCACCTGGTTGCGAAACTTCGCGCCGTCGATGCCGGCGAAAAACCCGAGCGTGCCGGCCTCGGCGCGCCCGACGAGCACGGAAAACGACATGGCCTGCGCCAAGGCCTCCATGATGATGACGCCCGGCAGTACCGGATGCCCGGGGAAATGGCCTTTAAACAGCGGCAGGTCGGCCGACACGTCGAGCTCGGCGATCACGTGCTCGCCCGGCGCGCACTCGATGATGCGGCTAACCCACACGAACGGGTCGCGGTGCGGCAGGACGCGCTCGATCACGTCGCGGCCGCAGGGATACTGAATGTCTTGCATGGCTTTCCTCACATCGCTTCGCAAAAAGGCGAGATCGCCAGCACCGCATTGTGGCCGCCGAAGCCCAGGCTGTTGGACAGAGCCACCTTCTGGGGATAGCCCTTCAGCGGCTCGCGCACGACGTTGACCGGGCAGTCGGGGTCGGGCTCGGCAAAACCGGTCGTCGGCGGCACGCAGTCGCCTGCAACGGAAAGCGCGCACACGATGGCCTCGATGGCGCCGGCGGCGCCGAGCGTGTGGCCCGTGCAACCCTTGACGGACGTGACGGGGATCTTGCGCCCCGCCTCGTCGCCGGCAAGGGCCAAAAGCGCATGGGATTCGGTGGCGTCGTTGGCCGGGGTAGCCGTGCCGTGGGCGTTGACGTGCCCCACCTCTTCCGGCGTGAAGCCGCCCTCGGAAAGGGCCTGGCGCATGGCGCGCAGGATGCCTTCGCCGGAAGGCTCGGGCGCGGTCATGTGATAGGCGTCGCCGGTCGAGCCGAAGCCGGTGATCTCGGCCAGCGGCTTCGCCCCGCGAGCCAGCGCATGCTCCAGGGATTCGAGCACCAGCGCACCCGCGCCCTCGCCCGCGACGAACCCGCTGCGGCGCGCGTCGAAGGGAAGCGAGGCCTGCATGGGGTCCTCGCTTTCGCACAGCGCGCCCAAGTTGGCGAAGCCCGCGATGCAGATGGGGTTCACCGACTCCTCCGCACCGCCCGCGAGCGCCACGTCGGCGTAGCCGTGGCGGATGGAGCGCACGGCGGCGCCGATGTTGTGCGCGCCGGTGGCGCACGCGGTGGTCACGTCGATGCACTCCCCGCGCATGCCGTAGCGGATAGCCAGATGACCTGCGGCGATGTTGCCGATCATCGTGGGGACGAACAGGGGGTTCACGCGCTTGGGGCCCTTTTCGAACAGCGTGAAGAAGCCGTTTTGCAGCTCGTCGATGCCGCCGATGCCCGCACCGAAGATCACCGCCGCACGCGTGGCGTCCTCCTGCTCCATGTCCAAGCCCGCCTGGGACATAGCCTCATCGGCCGCCACGATGGCGTACTGCACGAATCGCTCGAAGCGGCGCGCCTCCTTTTTGGAAAGGCCGTGGGCGGTCGCGTCGAAGTCGCGCACCTCGCCGGCGATGTGCACCTTGTACCCTTCGGTATCGAAATGCGTGATGGGGCCGATGCAACAACGCTTGCCCATCACGGCCTCCCACAGGGCGTCGACGCCCACGCCCGCCGGGGACACCGCCCCCATGCCGGTGATGACGACGCGGTGCGTCCCGTCGGGGCGCCGCGCGCCCCTATCAGCTATCGTGCTGCTCATAATGCCAAACCTCCGTCGATGCAGATAACCTGCCCGGTAATGTAACCCGCCTGCTCGCTTGCCAGAAAACGCACCAGATGCGCGACGTCGGCGGGGTCGCCGAAGCGCTTCATGGGGATCTGCGCGCCGATGGCCTCGCGCTGCTTTTCGGAAAGAGCCCCGGTCATGTCCGTCGTGATGAAGCCTGGGGCGACGGCGTTGGCCGTCACGCCGCGCGCGGCAAGCTCGCGCGCGATGGTCTTCGTGATGCCGATGACGCCGGCCTTCGAGGCGGCGTAGTTCACCTGGCCGGCGTTGCCGCCCACGCCCGAGATGCTGCTCATGTTGACGATGCGCCCATAGCGCTGCTTCATCATGATGGCCCCGGCCGCCTTGCACGTGTTGAAGGTGCCTTTCAGGTTCACGGCGATGACGTCGTCGAAGTCGGCCTCCTTCATGCGCACCATCAGCCCGTCGCGCGTGATGCCGGCGTTGTTCACGAGCACATCGAGGCGCCCGAAGGCCTCGTGCGCGGCCTTGACCAGATCGGATGCCTGCTCGGCGTCGGCGACGCTTGCGACCTTCGCCAGCGTGCGCACGCCGTAGGCCTCGGCCAGGCGACGGGCCGCCTCCTTAAGCGCCGGCAAGCCCGCCTCGCTCGAGCAGTTCAAGCACACGTCGCATCCGGCCGCCGCCAGCTCCTCGGCGATGGCGGCACCGATGCCGCGCGATGAGCCGGTGACCAGCGCGGCCCGGCGTTGGGTTTCGGTTGATTCGCCCATTCGGGCACCTCCTCTACGAAGCGTTCGCGCCCACAAGCGCGGTGAAGCTTTCCTTATCCTGCACGCACGGGCGCTCGCAGTCGCGGCAAATGCGCTTCACGAGATTCGAGAGCACGCCGCCGAAGCCTACTTCCGCAAAGCAGTCGATCCCCTGCTCGCGCAGGCGCTCCACGCTCTGCTGGAAGCGCACCGGATGCGTCAGATGCTGCGTCAGCCTCTCGCGAGCGCTCGCGGCATCCATCTCGCACGCGTCGGTGTTGCAGATGAGAGGGATGGCGGGATCGGCGAACTCGACGCCGAAAAGATACGCGGCAAGCCCATCCGCCGCCTGCTGCATAAGCGGGCTGTGGAAGGCGCCCGACGTCGCCAGGCGCGCCACGCGCTTGCCCGCGGCGCTCCATGCCGCCTCGGCGCGCTCGATGGCCGCAAGCTCGCCGGAAATGACGATCTGACCGGGGCTGTTGAAGTTCGCAGCCACGAGCACCTGCCCGCATGCGGCCTCGGCGCACAGCTTCTCGACCTCCTCAGGCGTCGCCTTCAGAAGCGCGCTCATGACGCCGGGACGGGCGCTTGCCGCCTCGGCCATCAGCTGCGCGCGCTTGGCCACCAGCGCAAACGTGTCCTCGTCGGAAAGCATCCCCGAAATAGCCAGGGCGCTGATCTGCCCCAACGAGAACCCGAGCACGGCCTGCGGCGCCACGCCGCGCGCCATGAGCGCCCGGGCGATGCCCACCGAAAGCACGCACATGGCCGGTTGGGCGTACAGCGTGTCGTTGATCTTCTCCGCAGGGGCGTTGCGAAGAAGATCCGCCACATCGTAGCCGAGCACATCGCTGGCGCAGGCGACGGTTGCGTCGACCTCGGGGATATCCAAAAGGTCGGCGCCCATGCCGGGTTTTTGGGCCCCTTGGCCTGAGAACAGAAACGCGCAGGCCATGCTATCGCCCTGCCCTTTCGCGGCGGGCGTTCGCATCGGATGTCTGCTGCAGGTTCAAAGCGCCGAGCGCGCACGCCTCTTCCATGATCTCGTCGATGACCTCGGCGGCCGTCTTGCGCTCGGACACGAGCGCGGCGACCTGGCCGGCCATCATCGAGCCGTTTTCCACATCGCCTGCCACGGCGCGGCGCAGGCTACCTACGTACATCGCCTCGAGTTCGTCGCCGTTGGCCTCCACGTTCGCCTCCAGCTTGCGCACGCTGCGCGAGAACTTGTTCTTCAGGCAGCGCACGGGGTGCCCCGTGCCGCGCCCGGTGACGATGGTGTCGGAGTCTTTCGCGGCAAGCACCTTTTCCTTGTACGCGTCGGCCACCGTGCACTCGTCGACGGTCAGAAAGCGCGTTCCCATCTGCACGCCCTCGGCGCCGAGCGCGAAGGCGGCCGCGATGCCGCGGCCGTCGGCGACACCTCCCGCCGCGATGACCGGGATGGAAACGGCGTCGCAAACGGCGGGGACGAGCGCCATGGTGGTGAGCTCGCCCACATGCCCGCCGCTTTCAGTGCCCTCCGCCACCACGGCATCGGCGCCGAGGCGCTCCATGCGCCGCGCGAGCGCGGTCGTGGCCACCACGGGGATGACCTTGATGCCGGCTTCCTTCCACATGTCCATGTAGTTCGCCGGGCTTCCCGCGCCGGTGGTGACCACGTCGACCTTCAGATCGACCAGAAGGCGGGCGAGCTCGGCGGCGTTCGGGTCCATGAGCATGACGTTGGCCCCGATGGGGTTGGAGGTGATCTTGCGCGCAGCGCGCACCTGCTCCTCGACCCAGGAAAGCGGCGCCCCGCCGCACGCGATGATGCCCAGACCGCCTGCCGCGCTGACTGCTCCGGCAAGGCTTGCGTCGGCGATGCGCGCCATGGCGCCCTGGATGATAGGCACGCGAATGCCCAGAAGTTCAGTGATACGGGTATTCATGGGGATGATCCTCTTCTCATAGCAAAGCCCTCATGAGCGCAGCTCGTAGGCTTTTCCGTGCCTTAAAATGGTAGTTCTAATGAAAGGGATTGCAAGCGAGGCGCTGTCCCTTCCATGGTATCTGCGCTCAGCGAGCCAGGCGAAATTCCATCCGATTCGCGCGAACATCCACCGCATGAAGCGTCACATTCAAGCGTTGCCCCAGGCGATAGCGCATTCCCGAGTCTTGGCCCACCAGGACATGGCGCACCGGGTCGAGCGCAAAATATTCTTCCCCGATGTTGCGCGCCTGAATAATCCCCTCGGCCGTGTTGTCCAGGCGCACGTACATTCCCCAGGACGCGACGCCCGAGATTCGGCCTGCGAACGTCTCGCCGACGAAGGCCGCCATGTACTCCAGAAGCTTCAATTCCTGGCTTTGGCGCGCGGCCTTTTCCGCGACGCGCTCCATGTCCGAGGAATGCTCGGCGATCCAAGGCAGCGCCGCAACTTCCTGGTCAAACAGCTCGGGGCGGCGCGTGAGCTGCGCTGCGAGCATGCGGTGCACCACCAGGTCTGGGTAGCGCCTGATGGGGCTGGTGAAATGGCAGTACGCAGCGCTTGCAAGCCCGAAGTGGCCGTCGCAGGCAGGCTTGTAGCAGGCGCGCTTCATGGCGCGCAGCACCAGATTCGAGATCAGATCGGCTTCCAAGCGCCCTTCGCACTCGGCGAGCACCTGCGCTATCGCATGGGGATCGCCGGCCACGAAACGCTCGGGGTCGACTCGCCCGTACCAGGAAAACTCCTGCAGCACGGGGATGAGGACCGCGAGGCTGTCGGCGTAAGGCTTTTCGTGCACGCGGTAGATGGCCGGAAACGCCCGTTCGGAAAGATAGCGCGCCACCACCTCGTTCGCCAAGATCATGGACTCCTCGACAAGCGAGGTCGCCATCGTTTTCCGGCGGATGTCGACGCCTGTCGGCGCGCCGTCGTCGCCCAGGCGCACGCGGGCTTCGGGGAAATCGAAATCCAGGCCGCCGGCTGCCTGCCGCGCACGGATGCGCGCCTGCGCGAAGCCGGAAAGCTCCGAAAGGCGGCGGGCAAGCCCAGAGGCAGCGGCGCCCTGGCCGCTTTCGGCGGGAGCCCCCTCGAGGATGCCGAGCGCCTCGTCGTAGGTCAGGCGCGCACGCGAGCGGATCAGCGCCGGATACAGGTCGTAGCCCACTGCGCGCCATTTCTCATCGAGGTAGATATCGCAGGTCATCGAACGGCGAGTGACATCGGGCGCCAACGAGCACAGCCCGTTTGAAAGCTGCTCGGGAAGCATGGGGATGACGCGGTCGACCAAATAGACGCTCGTGGCGCGCCGACGCGCGTCAAGGTCAATCGAGCTGTTCCAGGGCACATAGTGCGCCACATCGGCGATATGCACGCCCAAACGCCACCGCGCGCCCGCACCGAGGAAATCGTCGGCGGCCTCCAAGGACAGCGCGTCGTCGAAGTCCTTCGCATCGGCCGGGTCGATGGTGAACACGAAGCGATCGCGCAGGTCGCGATACCCGCTGGCAAGCGCGCCCGTCTCGTCAAGCTCGCACGAGCGCGCCTCGGCGAGCGCGCCGTCGGAAAAGGAGGTCTCCAGCTTGTTGCGGGCGATGATCGCCTCGACGCTCACCGTGCTTTCCTCGGCGATCCCGAGCACCTCTTCGATCACGCCGCACGCCGCTTCGTGGCGGGAGGGAAAGGTGGTCATACGCACGCGGACGAGCGCGCCGTCGGGCACGTCGGGGAAATCGGCGCGCATGGTGAAGATGTCATATGGGATGTTCGCGTCTTCGGGAACGACCACGCCGAAGGGCTCGGCCACCTCATAGCGGCCGATGACGGTGTCGTGGGCGCGGTCGATGACGCGCAGCACGCGCGCAGCCGGGCGCTCCTTATCGGAGCCCTTCGTCGCGCCGCGCGCGGGCAGGGGCGCTATCTCCACCAGGTCGCCGTCGAAAGCCCCCGCCATCTTCGATTCGGGGATGAAGTACTCCCCCTCCGCCGTGCACACGAAGCCGAACGTGCCGCCATGCACCACGAGCACGCCGTGCGGGTTGCTGCGGGGACGGCGACGCGTGTGCTTGCGCGTGCGCCCCATGGCTATTCCTTCACCATCGACGCCGCCGTTTCCATGGCGAAGGACTTCTGATTGTCGTCGTCGCCGGAAGCGGCGATGGTGATATCGGGGTTGATGCCCAGACCGTCGATGTCATGGCCGAGCGGGCTTTTGTAGTACGCGGCCGTGTAGCGCAAAGCGCCGCCGAAGGTAAGGTCGTGCGTCACCTGCACCGACCCTTTGCCCATCGACTTCACGCCGATGACGGTGGCGCGCTGGTTGTCCTGCAGGGCCGCGGCGATCACCTCAGCCGATGAGGAGGTGTTGCCGTTGACGAGCACCACGAGCGGCTTTTCGGTCGCGACAGACCCGGTGGCGTTCTTCGTCGTCTCGTCGGTGCTCTTCGTCTGAATGCGCACGATGGTGCCGCTTTTCACGAACAGGCTGGAGATATCGACGGCCTGCGTCAGGTAGCCGCCGGGGTTGTCGCGCAAGTCAAGCACGAAGGACTGCGCGCCCTGCGCGTCAAGATCGGCGATCGCCTGGCGCACCAGGTCAACGGAATTCTGGGAGACCTGCTTGAGCTGGATGTACCCGACGGTATCGGAAAGCTCGGTCGTGACGTTTTTGACCGTGGCGTTGGTGCAGGAAAGCGTGGTGGTGAACTCGGTTCCCTTGGTGTCGTCGAGGGTGGCCCCGCGCCTCCAGGTGATGACCACCTGCTCGCCATCGTCGCGCTTGAGCGCCGACGCGACCTCGGTGGCGGTCCATTGGTGGCTGCGGTCGCCGTCGATGGCCACGACCACGTCGTTGGTGCGCACGTCGGCCGCCTGGGCGGGAGACCCCTCGAACACGTCGACTGCATAGGCGCTGCCGTTGTATTCCGAGAAGAGCACGCCGACTCCGCCGCCGGTGGCCGAGGAATCCTGGTTCAGCGAAGCGTAGCGGCTAGGGTCGTAGTAGCGCAGGTAGGCGTCCTGCGTGGAAAGCGCGAAGGCGTCGAGCACTTTGGAGGTGGCGGTGTCGAGGTTGTAGGAATCGAGGCTGTCTTCGGTGATGACCGTCTCCACCTCGCCGACGCGGGCGGAAAGCGAGTTGTACTGCAGCGTCTGCGACGTCTTGGTCTGCACCTCGTCGTTGCCCGTGAACTGCGTCATGCCGAGGGCGTCGAGCAGGTCGGCATCCCCGCGCACGACGAAGCCGCCGACAAAGGCGGCGGCCACGATGAGCACGGACGCGAACAGCTTCGCGAGCCGTATATTGCGCGCCCGCGCATAACGCGCGGACGCCGCGAGATTCGATCCCTTGTCCGCATGCTTCGACATGCCTTATCGCGCGCCCTTACACCTTCAGGTAGCGACGCATGGCGAAAGCGGAACCGACCAGGCCGATGACCAGGCCGAAAACAGCCAACATGATGTAGAACAGCACGAAGGTGGAGCTGGAGAGGTTGATGGGCAGCCACGTGAGCGCGGCCTGCAGCTTCGGAAGCGCCAGGTTGCGCAGAAGCTCCAGCGACCCCACGGCAAGAGCAGCTCCGATGATGGCGTGCAGGGCGCCCTCCATCAAAAACGGCCCGCGGATGAACCCGTTCGACGCACCCACCAGGCGCATGATGGCGATTTCCTTGCGGCGTGCGAGGATGGCCAGGCGGATGGTGTTGTTGATGAACACGAGCGCGATGAAGATGAGCAGCACGATGAGCGCGATGCCCACATAGCGCACGTAGCTGGTCAGCGAGAACAGGCGCTCAACCGTCTTCTCGCCGTAACGCAGCGAGTCGGAAGGGTCGGAGGGGTTGTCGCAAATGGCCCTGAACGTGGCGTTGGCCTCGATCTGCCCGGCGACGTCCTCGACCATCTGCGGGTCGGAAAGCTCCACGTCGATGGAGGCCGGCAGCGGGTTCTGTCCGTCGAGGCTCTCGGCGATGTCGGAGCTGGAGGAAGCCTTGAAGTTCTCCAGGGCCTGGTCCTTGTTGGTGAAGCTGACGTTGGACACCGAGCTCATGGAGCGGATGGTGTTCTCGAGCGAGGTGATATCGGCCTCGGAAGCATCGTCGGCGATCCACACGGTGATGTTGACCTCTTGCTCGACCGACTTCACCACATTGTTCACCATCGAGCCTCCCACTAAGAAGATGCCGATGATGAGAAGCGACAGGAAGATGGTGACGATCGATCCGAGCGCGGTGGACAGGTTGCGCGTGAACCCGGTCAGCGATTCTTTGAGGAAGTAGAAGAAACTAGACATCGAAACCGTACACCCCTCGATCTTGGTCGCGCGTCAGATTGCCGCGGTCGAGCGCGATGACGCGGCGACGCATGTTGTCAACCATCTCGCGGTCGTGCGTTGCCACGACCACGGTCGTGCCGGTGCGGTTGATGCGCTCGAGCAAATCCATGATGCCGCGAGAGGTCTGCGGGTCGAGGTTGCCGGTGGGCTCGTCGCAGATGAGCACGGGCGGGCGGTTCACGATGGCGCGGGCGATGGACACGCGCTGCTGCTCGCCGCCGGAAAGCTGGTCGGGGCGCTTGTTCAGCTTGTCCTGCAGGCCGACCAGGCGCAGCACCTCAGGCACCTGCGTCTTGATGACATGGCGGGATTTGCCGATTACCTCAAGGGCGAACGCGACGTTTTCGAAAACCGTCTTGTTCGGCAGCAGCTTGAAGTCCTGGAACACGCAGCCGATGTTGCGGCGCAGGTAGGGCACGCGCCAGTTGCGCATGCGCGCCAAGTCCTCGTCCGCGATGTAGATATGGCCCTGCGTGGGCTTCACCTCACGGATGAGCATGCGGATGAAGGTGGTTTTGCCGGAACCGGAATGGCCGACCAGAAACACGAATTCGCCGGCATAGATTTGCACCGAGATGTCGTTGAGCGCCGGCTTGTTCGGCTGCGCCGGGTACACCTTCGTCACGTGATCGAATGTGATGACGGGCGTACCCGACGGTTGAGGCGTTTCGTCGATTTCAAGCACGGGAAGCGACGCTGAGAGCTGCGACGTGGTTTGCCGCTGCTGCGCCGCGTGAGCTCCTGCGCGCCGAGCCTGGCGCACAGCACCCCCCTGGCTCATGTCGTTCGTCACAGAATGCTCCGTTCAAGTAGTGATGTACTGAGACGAGACGATTCTAGCAGAAGCAAAGTTAGGCGGTTACCCTTTTCACAGCTTTGACAATCGCCTTGCTGTCGAGCCCGAAGTACGCGAGCAGCTCCTCGAACTCGCCCGATTTGCCGAAGCGGTCCTCCATGGCGACGAAGGCCATGGGCACCGGATGGGCCTGCGCGAGCGCCTGTGCGACCTGCGCGCCCAGCCCGCCGTGGGCGCTGTGCTCCTCGGCGACCACGACGGCGCCGGTCTTTCTCGCCGAAGCGACGATGGTGGCCTCGTCGAGGGGCTTGACGGAGAAGGCGTCGATGACCTCGGCGGAAATGCCCTGGTCAGCAAGCTCATCGGCGGCGGCCAAGGCCTGCTCGACCTCCACGCCACAGACGACGATGGTCACGTCGGCGCCCTCGCGCAGCACGTAGGCGCGGCCGAGCTCGAGCTCCACGTCGTCGGCGTAGACCGCCGGGACCGACGCGCGGCCCATGCGCACGTACACCGGGCCGGGGGTAGCGGCCGCCAGGCGAATGGCCGCGCGGGCGGCGGCGTAATCGGCCGGGACGAGCACGCGCATGTGCGGCAGGCCCGCCATCAGCGAGATGTCCTCGAGCATCTGGTGGCTGCCGCCGTCCGGGCCCACCGAGATGCCCGCATGGGTCGGCGCGATCTTCACGTTCAAATTGGAATAGCACACCGTGTTGCGGATCTGGTCGTAGGCGCGCCCGGTGCCGAACACCGCGAAGCTGCCGGTGAAGGCGATGTTGCCGCAGGTTGCCAGGCCTGCCGCCACATCGACCATGTTCTGCTCGGCGATGCCGCAGTTGAACAGGCGATCGGCGTGCCCGCCCTCGGCGAGCTTCTTGGTGGTGGTCGACCCGGTCAGGTCGGCGTCAACGGCCACGACCGGCACGCCCGCGTCGGCAAGCTCGGCGAGCGTGACGCCGTATGCGGCGCGCGTGGCGCGCTTGACCTGGGACTGTTCCTCGTTTGCCAGCGTTACCACGTTAGGCCTCCTTACCCGTGGACTCAAGTTCGGCGATAGCTTGGGCTGCCTGCTCGGCGCTGGGCGCCTTGCCGTGCCAACCGGCCTGGTTTTCCATGAACGACACGCCCTTGCCCTTGATAGTGTCGGCCACCAGCACGTGCGGGCGGCCTGCGCGGTCGGCCTTCGCGGCGCAAAGCTCGCGCACGAGCGCATCGATGTCGTGACCGTCCACGCCTCGCGCGTCCCAGCCGAAGGCGGCGAACTTCGCAACCATATCGCCCGGGTCGCACACGTCGGCGGTGTCGCCGTCGATCTGCAGGTGGTTGCGGTCGACGATGGCGACCAGGTTGTCGAGCTTTTCGTGCGCCGCCCACATGGCGGCCTCCCACACCTGGCCCTCTTCGCACTCGCCGTCGCCGAGCAGGCAGAAGGCGGCCTGATCGGTGCTGGCAAGCTTCAAGCCGGCGGCCATGCCGCAGGCGATGGACAGGCCCTGGCCCAAAGACCCGGTGGAAACCTCCACGCCCGGGCACAGGTTGCAGTCGGGATGGCCCTGCAGGCGCGTGCCGAGCTTGCGCAGGGTGCGCAGCTCCTCGCGCGGGAAATAACCGGCCTGCGCGAGCGTGGCGTACAGCGCCGGCGCGGCATGGCCCTTCGCCAGCACGAAGCGGTCGCGCGCATCAGACGCGGGGTTTTCGGGGTCGTGCTCCATCACGCCGCCGAAATACAGCGCGGTGAGGATATCCGCGCACGACAGCGATCCGCCCGGATGCCCGCTTCCCGCCTCGGCGATCATGCGCACGATGTCGATGCGCATCTCCCTCGCACGCTGCTCAAGCTCACACATTCGATCGTCCTTTCCTTCAAGGTTCGATACCCGACTATTTCCTCGCCTCGCCGCAATCAACGCCGAGGCTACTGCGAAACCCTCCATTTGTGGTAGCCGATGACGAACTCGTCGATGTCGCCGGACAGCACGGCGTCTACATTACCGGTTTCGACACCGCTGCGCACGTCTTTCACCAGCTGATACGGGAACAGCACATAATTGCGTATCTGGCTGCCGAAGGAGTTTTCCATCCGGTCGCCGCGCAGCTCGTCTATCTGGTCGCGCCGCTTCTGCTCCTCAAGCTCGTAGAGCTTCGACTTCAGAACGCGAAACGCCGCATCCTTGTTCTGCAGCTGCGACTTCTCGTTCTGGCACGTCACCACGATGCCCGTGGGCATATGCGTCAGGCGCACGGCCGAATCGGTGGTGTTGACGCACTGACCGCCCGGGCCGGAGGATCGGTACACGTCCACCCGCACGTCGGCGGGGTTGAGATCGACCTCGATGTCGTCGGGAAGCACCGGGAGCACCTCCACAGCGGCGAAGGTGGTGTGGCGGCGGCCCTTGACGTCGGTGGGGCTGATGCGCACGAGGCGGTGCACCCCCAGCTCGCTTTTGAGCATGCCATAGGCGAAGCGCCCTTCCACCTGCAGCGTCGCGCGGTTGAGTCCGACCGCCTCGGCACCGGGGGTCGTGTCGAGCACGCGCACCTTCCAGCCTTTCGAATCGGCGTAGCGCGTGTACATGCTAAACAGCATCTCCGTCCAGTCCTGGGCTTCAAGCCCGCCCTGGCCGGGGCTGATGGTGAGAATGCAATCGCCGTCGTCGAAGCGCCCGGAAAACCAGCTGGTGATCTCCAGCTGGTCGAGCAGGTCGTCGAGCGCCTCGAGCGCGCTTTGCGCCTCGGCGGCGAACGCCTCGTCCTCGCCGGCCAGCTCAAGCGCCGCCCGCGCATCGGCGAGCAGGCCTTCGGCGCGCTTATAGTCGTCGATGGTGTCGCGCAGGCCGCTTGCCTGCTTGGAAATCGATTGCGCGCGTGCGGCATCGTCCCAAAAGCCCGGTTCGGCAATCTGCGCATCAAGCGCCACCAGCTGCGCCGTCTTGTCGTCGATGTGCAGGAAGCTGTGCGCATCGACGACGCGCGCGGCAACCTCTTCGATATCTCTGATTTCTTTATCCATAGCTTCGTCATGGTATCAGCAAAACGCCCCGCATCTGCCCCGGGGCGCCTCGTTGCATCAATTCTTCGCGCGCCGGGGCGCCAGATGCGCGCAAGCTCTCGCGAAGCCCGCCTGGCGCCGAAGGGCGATCAGCCCCGGGCCGCCGCGATGGCCTCCTCCACCTCCGCACGACGGCGAGAGGACAGGGCGAGCTCGTCCCCCGTGGTCAGCGCCACCGCATCGCGGTCTATCCGCTCGACGTACAGCGCATTGACCATATAGGAGCGATGCGTGCGTATGAGCACGCCGAGCGAGGCGGAGTCGAGTTTCGCGGCGATGTCCGAGATGCCCCCGCGCACGCGAAACGACGTATCCAGGCAATGCACGACGGTGCTCTGCTTGTTCGCCTCCAAGTACACCACGTCGGAAAGGTTCATGAAGTGCGTCGAACCCTCGGCATCGCGCAGCTCGCAGGTGTTGCGAACGTCAAGCTGACGCGCGCGGGCGATCATGTAGCGATGCGTTTCCCTCGCGAACGAGACCGGGAACGCCTCGCCGTGCATCGCGGGCTTCAAGGGGTTGGACACATGTTGATGGAAAAGCTCCATGCCGCCCTCGCCGCGGCGCCATACGAACGTCGAGCGCTGCTTGTCGGCCATGACCATGTCGCTGCTCGGGTCGGTATAGCCCAGATACTGGCACAGCACCATGGCGACGGTGTCCGTGATCGGCAGGTACCGATATTCCTCGTCGACGATGATGACGTTGGGCATCTGCTGCGCCACCGTGGCATGCACGGCGCGAAACACCGAAGGCCCCATGTCGAACTGCTCGGCCTGGGCCCCGATCCAGGTGAAGTCGGGGGCGATGATGCCAGAGCACCAATCGACATCGCCGTCCCAAAAGCGGCGCACGAATTCTCGCGTGAGGGCGAGCACCTCCTCTTCCAGCGTCTCCTCGCCCAGCATGTCGCTCGATACCGATGTCCCTTCCATGTTCGCCTCCTCCTTTTGAGCCTACCCTACGATCTTCAGATCCAACGCGTTGGCGAGCATGCCGGCCAAAGCCGCGCGCGTGAACACGCCTGGTTTGAATTGATTGGGCATATCGCACCGTCCTTCCCGCAGCGGGATCGCCGCATCCCAGATCTCGATGAGCATATCTTCGCAGATTGCAGCATAGCGAAAGACGGAAGGCTCCCAAGAAGGAACGAACGGGCAATGGAAACGAACGAACGGGCCGACGGGAACATGAGGCGGCGAAAGGAAGGCGGCGGCGAAGGGGGGCCGCGCGGCATCGAAGGGAGCCGCGCGCCGCACTTTCTAAAATGGCGTCGCGCTCTTCGAGCGCTCTCGAATACGGGCCGAGCTCTCGCTCGGCCCCACGAATTTCAGGTGTTAGGTTAACGCTCCTACCAGCTCTTTCGTGGGTGCGAGCGAAAGCTCGCACATCAATAGTTCAGCGCCGAAGGCGCGTCAGATTTTTCCCGGCGGCCCGAATCGACCTGCGAGCATCCTTGCCGCCCGCAGGTCGATTCCCGGCCGCGAAGCGCCCTGCCGCGCCCGCGAAAGCGTCCTCCCCTACCCGACGATCTTCAGCTCCAGCGCGTTGGCGAGCACGCCGGCGGCGCGC
>CAVGWX010000021.1:0-24425 GCA_963633085.1 Prevotella sp. CAG:279
TGGTGGAGCCTAGGGGGATCGAACCCCTGACCTCATGGCTGCCAGCCATGCGCTCTCCCAGCTGAGCTAAGGCCCCGAATCAGGTGCGTTGGTTATTATACGGGAACGCCGACGCGATGCAAGAACTTTTTTGAAAATTCTTCAGCGGTAGCAGGTGGCGGTCATGCGGGCGATGGCCCGTCCGGTGTCATCGGCGATATCGACCGTGTAAAAGCCCAGCTTACGGCCGGATTTGTCGGCGTTGCAGGTTGCGATGAGCTTTGTTCCCCTCGTACCTGAAAGATACTCGATGGTGTTGCTGACCGACACCGTGGGGGCTTCCCCGATGTTGCACGCGATGGCGAGGCAGAAATCGGCAAGCGTGAAGATGGCGCCGCCCATCACGCCGCCTGCGGCGTTGTAGTGGATGGGGGACAGCTCCATTTCGCAGATCGCATGACCCCGGCTGCCCTCGATGATGCGGCAGCCGGCGGCTTGGGTCGCGAACTTGTCGTTGGAGAAGTACTCCTTGATTTGATCGGGTGTGGGGTGCTCGGGAAGCGGTTGCGTTTGCATGGGGATACCTTCTGAGTTGCAGGGGGACGAAGCTTTTAATCGACCGGCGTGGCGGTCGCGCCGAAGAGCTCGAGCCACTGGCCGTCTTCCACCGTTACCTCCTGGGAGATTCCGCGCAGAAGGTAATGAGTCTCCAGGATGGAATCGTCGTTGAAGTCGAGGTCGCCCATAACGTAGGCGGCGTAGTCTTGCGTGGCGTTCTTCGGCGCCGTGTCGCTGACGCTGACGCGATAGGTGCCAGCGGGGATATCCTCGCCGACGCGGTACAGCCCGCCGCCGTAAGGCGCTTGCGGGTCGAAATCGGCGTCGTCGGCGGGCAGCATGCGCGCGCCGTCTGCCTTGGGCAAAAACACGACGATGTCGCCGTCTTTCAAGTCGCCGAAGTAATTGCCCGTGTAACTGACGGCGCATTTCAAGCTGAACGTGCCGGATCCTTCTGGGGTGAAGATATAGTAGCTGCTTTCGGTGGATGCGCTTCCCTGCATGAAGTACAGGCCCGCGTCGATGTCCCTGCCGATGATGTAGACGCCCTCGGAGGCGTTGTTGCCGTCGGTCACGTCGCTTTGAACCGTGCCGGCTGCGGCTTTGATGTCATCCATGGTGAATCCGCCGTACAGGTCGCTGCTGGACGAATCGTCGCTGCCGTAGCCGCGATCGTAGCCGTAGTCGTGGCCGGAGGGATCGTCTTCGTATTCGAATTGATGCAGCGTGTCCTCGCGGTTGTGCGCAGCGGCGCCCACGAGCGTGGTGACTGCGGTGCAGCCGACGCATCCTCCCAGGCCGAGCATGAAGGCCAAGAAGCAGGCAAGCGCGATCCAGGGCCACAGCTTTCTTTGGGGTTCGGGCGTTTGGGCAGCAGTGCAGCTGGTCTGCGGCATCGGCGCTGGCGCAGGTTCGTTGGAGTTTTCGATTCGGTCGCTCATGTGCAGGACTCCTCACGTGTTTCTCGATCGTCATCATAGCATGACGCCTCGTTTGCGAGGATGGTTGTTAACGTTATGGAACCGGTAGGGCACGCTCCCGCGCACCCTGCGCACCCGATGCAGTAAAGCGGGTCGAATTGAAGCATGCCGTTTATCGCGCTGGGAAGCCGCGCGCCGGTGGGGCAGATCTTCGCGCACGCAAGACAGCCATCGCAGGTATCGGGGTTGGTGGCCGAGACGGCAAGGGCTATGGTGGCGCCCGCAGACTCCTTCGCGGCGGCCGCCGCGAGCAGCATCCGCCGTTTCGGGTGGAGGATCTTCTTGGCTCTGCCGTGAGGGGCATAGGCGTTGAAATGGGTTGAGGGCCCTAGGGCAAGGCGCTCGTCGCGCTCGCGCCGCTCCCGCTGCTCGATAAGGTCGTGGAGATGGGCGTCGGTCCTTCTGCGCCGATTCCCGCTTGCGGCGTCCTTCAGCTCCGCGACTATGTCGGATAGGGCGTCGCGCCTGTTCCCGTCCGCTCCCGCTTGCGCAAGCGAGGCGAAAAACCCTTCATCGGCTTTCTGCGGGATAGAGGCTGAAAAGCCCACTTTCTCGCTGCTTGCTGCTTCGGCTTCGACGATGGCTTGCGTGAACGCGTCCTCGGCACCTCGCGCGCCGGCGATGCAGCTATCGCAGCGCCCAAGATCGAGCGCCACGGAAAGCGAGGTGCCCTCGCACAGAAGCTGCGTCCAAAGCTCGGCGGGCATCATGGCGAGGCAGGGAAGGACGACGACGTTTAAGGCCGGCATCGCCCCTTCAGCTTGCTCGCGGCAGGTAAGGACGACTGCGCGTCCGGGCTGCGCGAGGGCGGAACGCCGGACTTCGGCATGGATGTCGGCCAGCGTGCGCTGCGTCGACGAAAACGCGTCGCAGGCGCCCTGGCAGATGCCGCAGCCGATGCAGGCCTCGGCGTCGATGGCGGGCAGCATGCCCGAGCGCGAGGGCTTCTGCGCCTTGCCGCCGGCCTCGCCTGTGCGCGGCGCTTCGGGCAGCGTGATGGCGTCGGCGGGGCATATGCCGGCGCAGCGCGCGCAGGCGATGCCCGAAGCGCGTATACAGAAATCCCGCAGCACCAAGATGCGCTGCGGGATTTGCCGGCGTCCGTGTTGGGCGAGGTCGGCCATCGCTAAGCGCCGAAGACCTCGGCGCTCACCTGATCGATGCGCGCGAGCACGTCCTCGCGGGGCAGAAGCTCGATGGACTCGAACAGCGGCGGGGATACCATGTTGCCGCACACGGCCACGCGCAAGGGCTGCAGCACGAATTTCAGCTTCATGTCCATGGCCTCGCCCAGCTCGCGGCAGGCGGCCTCAAGGCCGGCCGCTTCCCAGGCGCGGGTTTCGTCCGCCAGGATGGCGCGGCACTTCGCCAAGGCCTCGTCGGCGCGGGCGCCTTCCTTGAGCAGCACCTTCTTCACCGACTTCTCGTCGAGCGCGGCGACCCTGTCGCCCCAGAACATATAGGCGAGTTTCTCGGAGACCTCGGACAGGCGCCCCAGGCGCTCGGACACGAGCGGGTAGAGCTGGGCGTACCATTCCGGGCGCGCGTCGATATCGGCCTTATCGGCGCCGGCCTCGATGAGCCAGGGGCGCGCGGCCGCAACCCACGCATCGGCCCCCATGCGCTGGATGTACTGGCCGTTCATCCATTCGAGCTTCGTCTCGTCGAACACGGCGTCCTTCTTGGTGATGCGATCGAGGCTGAAGCGGGCGCACAGCGTCTCGCGGTCGATGAGCGTGGTCTCGCCGTCGAGCGACCAGCCGAGCAGCGCGAGGAAGTTCACCATGGTGTCGGGCAGGAAGCCTCGGTCGCGGAACTCCTCGACGCTGGCGGCCCCGTGGCGCTTGGAGAGCTTGTGCCCGTCGGCGCCGAGGATCATGGAGAGGTGCGCGAAGGTGGGCACGTCGTAGCCGAGCGCCTCGTAGATGAGGATCTGGCGCGGGGTGTTGGACAGATGGTCGTCGCCGCGGATGACGTGCGTGATGCCCATGTTCGCGTCGTCGCAGACCACGGCGAAGTTGTAGGTGGGCGTCCCGTCGGTGCGCACGACGATCATGTCGTCCATGACGTCGGCGGGGAAGGACATATGCCCGTAGACGGCGTCGTCGAATTCGATGGGGCCGTGGTCGGTGGGCACCTTCAAGCGCCACACGTGCGGCTCGCCCGCCTCGATGCGGCGTGCGGCCTCGGCGGCGTCGATGTCGCGGCACGTGCGGTCGTAGCCGGCGTAACCGCCCTCTTCGGCTTCGGCTTTCGCGCGCTTGGCATCGAGCTCTTCCTTCGTGCAGAAGCAGGGGTAGACCTGCCCGCGCTCCTTGAGGCGCTCAAGCGCGGCGGCGTAGGTGTCGAAGCGCTGCGTCTGGAAGTAGGGGCCGGCAGCTCCTCCCACCTCGGGACCCTCGTCCCAGTCGAGGCCGAGCCACTTCATGGCGTTGAGGATGACCTCGGTGTTCTCCTTGGTGGAGCGTTCCGGGTCGGTGTCCTCGATGCGCAGGATGAAGGTGCCGCCGCAGGCGCGCGCGAAGGCCCAGTTGTAGATTGCCGTGCGGGCGCCGCCGACGTGCAGCTTGCCCGTGGGGGAGGGCGCGAAGCGGACGCGCACCGGTTTGCTATCTGCCATGGTTGGTTTTTCCTATCTTCAATCCGATGAACAACGAGAGTATAGACAGCACGCCGGTCACGGCCAACCAGATGGCGCCCATCCCCATCCAAAATTCGGTTGGGTAGAGGGTGATCAGCAGGCTGTCGTAGGCAAAGGTCCAGCTTCCCTGGCTGAAGAGGAAGCTGTGCAGCAGGTTGAACATGCCAAGGAAGTCGATGGCCGCCCACGCACCCATGCCCGCGAAGGATGCGATCACGAGCCCGCCCGCGACGGCGCAGACGACCCCCAGCGCGCGCTTGCTGATGCGCACGCGCACGTGCGCCAGCCCCGCGATGCAGACGATGAGCGCTGCGAGAAGCGCCGGCTTGGCGACGCGCACCACGTGATACACGTCGTCGAGATGGCTTTTCGCCTCGTCGGTGAGGCAGCGCGTCTCGCTTGTCCGGGTTTCGGCTCCGGCTCGCCCGTCGGCTTCGACGGCGTCGTTGGCCCCGTCTATGGCCAGCGCGAGCTTGAGCGGGTTGTTGTCGTCGAAGGTGTAGCGCTTGCCGGCGATCGCCATGCTGGTAAGCTCGTCCTTGCTAAACGGCGTGCTGGGCTGCTCGCACCCGGAAAAGGCGCGCGAGAGCTGCTCGGTGGCAGCGTCGGGGATGGCCACGGCGGCGAGGCCCGCGGCGATGAGGCACAGCGCCAACAGCAGCGTGGTGCCGATGGCGACGATCGCGTTGATGAGCTTCACGCGGCGTTCCTTAATCTACCCACAGCGTGGCGCAGGTGATGCCCGCCATGGGTTTGGAGATGGTAGGGTAGGGCCCTAGGCGGCTGAAGATGCCCTGGAAGCGCCCGTTGTAGCAGTACAGGCCCTCAAGGTTGTTGTACTTCACCGGCTCGCGGGGCACCTCTTCGTCCGAAAGGTTCGCGATGTCGTTGTCGGGAGGCAGGACGAGCGTCTTGTGCGGCGTGATGTAGCGCTGCACCAAAAACGGCGCGCCGGCGGCCCCGTTCGCGAAGCGCTCGATGATGCCCTCCCATTCCGCCTGCGTCTGGAAGCATCCGGCGTAGACGTCGGCCGCCCCGTAGGCGTCGGTGGGCTTGATGATCCAAGCATCCTTGTCGGCGCGGATGGCGTCAAGGTCGACCTCGCGCTCATCGAGGTAGCGCGTCTGGGGCACGGTGCGCTCGACGAACGCGATTTCCTCGGGTGTCAAGAACGCGCGCGTCTTGGGGTGGAACAGCGCTTCCATGATCTGCTTGTCGTGCACGATATGCCCGGCGAAGCTGCCGATGAGCGCCACCTTCTGCGCGCGCACGGCCTCGATGAGCGCCTGGGATTCGTCCCAGAACTCGAGCACGTCGTTGGTGACGCAGCGCCGCCAGATGGCGTGCACGGGCTGGCCTTCCTTGTCGCGAAGCACCTCGCCGTCGAAGGTGAGGTCGCGCACGTCGCAGACGGTGCAGGGGTATCCCGCTCCCGAGAAGCGTTCGGCGAACAGATGGAACTCGTCCACCACGCCGTTTTGCAGGTAGTCGCAGATGGCGAAGCGGGGCTTCTCGACGCGATGCTCGTAGGTTTCGTAGATGCTGACGAACTCGCTCACCCATGCGTCGAACAGCTCGCAGGGGCGCACGTCGTGGCGGCGAGCGAACTCGCGGTAGGTGGCGCTGTTCTCGATGGAATGGGTGATCTCGCGGTTCTCGTTCATGCCCGACGACCCGTCGCCGTTGAATTCGCAGAAGGCGACATCTGCGGTGTTCTCGTCAAGGAAGATGTCGAAGCGCGCGAAGGGCAGCAGCGCGTCGTAGCCGCGCGGCACTAAGATGAGCTCGGCCAGGCGCGGGTCGTAGTCGAAGATGGTGCGGTAATCGGCGTCATCGAGGTAGCGCTGCATGACCTTCGTCAGGATGCGGTGGGTCGTCTCGACGACGTTGCGCATGACCTCGCGGCTGGCTGCGTCGTAGAGCTTCGGGATGAAGCTCGTGGAGACGACCTGGTGATGGACGATGGCGGTCGAGGAGTCCATGTAGGCGCGCGCCGCTCGTCGCCCGGCGATGTCGCCGCCAAGGGGGTTCGCGATGTCGAGGTATTCCCGGGTGTACGAGGCGTTTTCGAAGGCGGGTCGCGCCTCTGTCGTTTCGGCCATTAGGTCGCCTTTCTCAAGCGGTTGGTGAGTGCTGCGATATACGATCGGGTGCCAGTGTAGCATGCGCGCCGGTGGAGCCTGGCGGATGTTCGCGGCCGCCACGCCCTCTTCGTCTTCGCCCGCGTTGCCTTACTGATATATATGGTGATTGCACGCGCGCGGGGAGCGGATGGGGCAAAATGCTGCTTGTGTGGTAGTATTCCCAGCTAGCATAAACGCGGGCGCGCGTACGGAGCTGCGCCCGAACAGATCCGTTTATCGAGAGTCGGGGGAGAGGGTTGGCTCGACGATCCCGACACCAACCTGGCGTATGGGACGCCAAGGTGGTCCTGCCGACAACGATGAAGAAGGAGCTTATCGTATGAGCGATGCGCGCGACACGTATCTATTCACCTCCGAATCGGTCACCGAGGGTCATCCCGACAAGATGTGCGATCAGATTTCGGACGCCATCCTCGATGCCATCTTGGCAAAGGAGGCCGAGCTTGAGGCGGAGGGCTATATCGCGCCGAACGGCCAGCCGGCCGACCTTTCCAAGGTGCGCTGCGCGGTCGAGACGTTTTCGACCACCGGCATGGTCGTCGTCGCCGGCGAGGTGCGCACGCAGGCCTACGTCGACGTGCCCGCCATCGTGCGCGAGGTCATCTGCGAGATCGGCTACGACCGCGCGAAGTTCGGCTTCGACGGCAGCACGTGCGGCGTGATGAACGCCATCCACGAGCAGTCTCCCGACATCGCGCAGGGCGTCGACGAGTCGTTCGAGGCGCAGCACGGCGCCGCCGCCGACGAATACGAGACCGTCGGCGCGGGCGACCAGGGCATGATGTTCGGCTATGCCTGCAACGAGACGAAGACCCTCATGCCGATGCCCATCTACCTGGCGCAGCGCATGAGCGAGCGCCTGGCCGCCGTGCGCAAGGACGGCACGCTCGGCTATTTGCGCCCAGACGGGAAAACCCAGGTCAGCGTTCGCTACGTCGACGGAAAGCCGCGCGACGTGGAGAAGGTGGTCGTTTCCACCCAGCATGCCGAGGACGTGGACACCGAAACGCTGCGCGTCGATATCGTCGAGCACGTCATCAAGCCCGTGCTCGCCGACGAGGGCGTCGCGCTTGCCGAAGGCGCCGAGCTGCACATCAACCCGACCGGGCGCTTCGTCATCGGCGGCCCTATGGGCGACTGCGGCCTGACGGGCCGTAAGATCATCGTCGACACCTACGGCGGCATGGGCCGCCATGGCGGCGGGGCGTTTTCCGGCAAGGACTGCACGAAGGTCGACCGTTCGGCCGCCTACGCTGCGCGTTGGGTGGCCAAGAACGTGGTGGCCGCCGGCCTGGCGCAGCGCTGCGAGATCCAGGTGGCCTACGCCATCGGCGTCGCGCGCCCGGTTTCCATCATGGTGGACACCTTCGGCACCGAGGCGGTGCCTGTTGCCGATATCGAGCGCGCCGTTTCCGAGACGTTCGACTTGCGCCCCGGTGCCATCATCGATGAGCTTGACCTGCGCCGCCCCATCTATCGCAAGACGGCCGCGTACGGGCATTTCGGCCGCGAGCTGCCTGAGTTTAGCTGGGAGCGCACGGACAAGGCCGCCGCGCTCGCGAAGGCTTGCGGCTTGGCGTAGGGCGCCGCCTATGGTTTCGTTTCACGTGAAGGGGCTCGGCAGCGGGCCCCTTTCTTGTTCATATGAGGTCGTATGAAGCTAGCATCCGTGATTTTGGACATACCCACGCAGTCCCTTGACGCGCCTTACACCTATGCGGTTCCCGAAGAGGGACTGTTCGGCCAGGAGTGCCTGGATGACGGATTCAGAGTCGATGGGTCGTGCGGCTTGAGCGACGAGGCGCCCACGCGCGGATGCGAGGGCGCCTCGATGGCGGGGGCGTCCTTCGCCGTCAGCGTCGGCTGCGCGGTGCTCGTCCCCTTCGGTTCCCGCCGCGCCATCGGCTTTGTGGTGGATATCCGCGATGGCGGCGAGCCGGGAGGTCCGGCCTGGCCTGGCGACCTTGATCCGCGCAAGCTCAAGAGCATCGTCTGCGCGGTGAGCAAGCCGTATTTCGACGAAGAGGGCGCCGCGTGCGCGCAGTGGCTGGCGAGCCGCTACATCGCCCCGCTTTCCGCTTGCGTGCGCCTGTTCACCCCGCCCGGCGGCGTGCCGCGCATGGTGCGCGGCCGCGACGGCCGCTGGCGTTTAGAAGAACCTGCCGTGGGGGAGGTCGACGATCGCTGGGTGGTCCCCGGCCCGGCCTTTGCAGGCTTCGAGCCTCGGCGCAACGCCGTGAAGCAGGCCCAGGTCGTTGCCGCCCTGGCCGGCGGCGCGGCGCGCGTGGCCGAGCTGTCCGCCCAGATCGGGTCCCTCTCGGCCACGCTCAAGGCGCTTGAGGGCAAAGGGGCGGTGCGCATCGAGCGCCGCCGCCGCATGAGGGGAAACCCTGCCCTTCGCGCACCCGCGGCCGGCGTCGGAAGCGAGTGCGCGCAGGATGCGCCGGCAGCCGCAGCTGACGGTGTGCCTGCAGCCGCCGCGCGCGCCGTTCAGCTGACCGACGGGCAGGCCGAGGCGCTCGCCGCCATCGACGAGGCGTGCGCGGCGGCCGACGGAAGCGTCGTGCTCGTCGACGGCGTGACCGGTTCGGGCAAGACCGAGGTGTACCTGCGCGCCATCGAATCGGTGCTCGCGCGCGGGAGGGGGGCCATCGTGCTCGTTCCCGAGATATCGCTCACCCCGCAGACGGTCGGTCGTTTCCGCGCCCGCTTCGGCGACACCGTCGCGGTCATGCACAGCCGCATGTCGGCCGGCGAGCGCTACGACCAGTGGGACTTCATCCGCTCGGGTGCGGCCCGTGTGGTCGTGGGGGCCCGCAGCGCGCTTTTCACGCCGCTTTCCAACGTCGGCCTCATCGTGATCGACGAGGAGCACGAGGGTTCCTACAAGCAGGATAGCGCCCCGCGCTACCACGCGCGCGAGGTGGCGGTATGGATGGCGCGCCGGTCGGGGGCCGCGGTGGTGCTCGGCTCGGCCACGCCTTCCATCGAGGTGCTTCATCGTTGCGCCACCTGCGATGGTTGGCGGCGCGTTCGCCTCCCCGAGCGTGCCAACGGCCGGCCCATGCCCAAGGTCCGCGTTATCGACATGGCGGCCGAGTTCGGCTCCGGCTCGCGCTCGATGTTCTCGGCCGCGCTCAAGATGAGCCTGGCGCAGGAGCTTTCGGCGGGGCGCAAGGCGGTGCTTTTGCTCAACCAACGCGGTTTCGCCAAGTTCCTGCTGTGCCGGGAATGCGGGTTCGTGCCCAAGTGCCCGCACTGCGACACGTCGCTGACCTATCACGAGCGGGGCAACTTCCTGATCTGCCACCATTGCGGCCACCGGATAGCCGCGCCCGCGCTGTGCCCGAAGTGCAAAAGCCCGTACCTGAAGAAGTTCGGCGCCGGCACGCAGCGCGTCGAGGACGAGCTGCGCGTGCTGCTCGATGGCATGCAAGGGGTGGGGCCGGGCGTGCCCATCATCCGCATGGACGCCGACACCACTTCGGGCAAGGGGGCTCATGAGCGCCTGCTCAGCCAGTTCGCGAGCGCCGATGCCGCGGTGCTTCTGGGCACGCAGATGATCGCGAAGGGGCTCGATTTCGACGACGTGACGCTCGTGGGGGTGATCAACGCCGATACGCAGCTCGAGCTGCCCGACTTCAGGGCCCACGAGCGCACGTTCGACCTGATCGAGCAGGTGGCCGGCCGCGCCGGGCGCGCGGCGCTTCCCGGGCGCGTGCTCGTGCAGACCTACGAGGCATCCTGCGCGCCCATCCGCGCCGCCGCCACCTACGACCGCGCGCTGTTTCTGCGCGACGAGCTTCCCAAGCGCAAGCTTTTGGGCTATCCGCCCTACGTGCGCATGGCAAACGTGCTGGTGTGGGGCGCGCACGAGGCAGACGTGGCCGCGCTTGCGCGCGAGCTTCAGCGCGATTTGGAAGGGCTCGTGCGCGACTACGGCGGCGACGGGTGGTGCGTGCTGCCGGCGAACGCGTGCGTGATGGGCAAGCTGCGCAACACCTACCGCTGGCACGTGGTGGTCAAATGCCCGCCCGCATCCGACCTCTCCGCGGTGCTGCTGCCGTATTTCCGCGCGCGCAAGCCCGACAAATGGGTCAACGTCGCCGTCGATGTCGACCCCGTTGACCTGCTGTAGAATGCTCGCAAGCGCAAAAGACCGGAAGGATTCACATGCCTGAGAAGAAGATCGCCGTCATCGACGGCAACTCGCTGATGCATCGCGCGTTCCATGCCGTTCCCCCCACCATGAACGCGCCCGACGGGACGCCCACCAACGCGGTCTTCGGCTTCATCTCCATGCTGCTGAAGTTCCTGGACGTCTCCGCGCCCGATGCCGTGGTGTGCGCCTTCGATGCGGGCCGCCCGGCGTTTCGCATGGAGGCCCTTGAGCAGTACAAGGCGCAGCGCCCTCCCATGGACGACGCGCTGCGTGCGCAGTTCCCCATCATCGAGGAGCTGCTCCGCTCCATGAACATCCCGGTCGTGCGCGTGCCCGGCTGGGAGGGCGACGACGTGCTGGGAACCGTGGCCGCCCGCGACGAGAAGCTGGGCTTCCGCACGCTGTTGGTGTCGGGCGACAAGGACGTCTACCAGCTGTGCAGCGACCTCACCCACGTGATGACCACGCGCAAGGGCATCACCGATATCGCCATCTACGGCCCCGACGAGGTGCGCGAGCGCTACGGCGTGGGACCCGAGCAGTTCCCCGATTTCCTGGGCTTGAAAGGCGACAGCTCGGACAACATCCCGGGCGTGCCCGGCGTCGGCGACAAGACGGCGGCGAAGCTTTTGGGGGCCTTTGGCAGCCTCGAGGGCATCTACGAGCACATCGACGAGCTGAAGGGCAAGCAGAAAGAGCGCCTCGTTGAGAACCGCGATGCGGCGTTTGTCAGCCGAAAGGTCGCGACCATCGTGCGCGACTTGGATTTCGAGCTCGATTTGGAAGGCGCGGCCTTCCCGGCGTTTTCGGCTGCGGAAGTGACCGAGGCATTCTCGAAGTACCGGTTCAGCGCGCATTTGAAGCGCGTGCTTTCGCTGATCGACGAGGCTCCGACGGGCGCAGCCGATCCTGTCGAGGTCGCGCCGTGCGTCGAAGGAGAAGCGGCGCAGGAGCTGCTCGACTCGGCGATTGCGGCGCAGGAGCGCCTGGGCGCGGCGTTCGTCGAGGCGGCGCAGGCCTCGCTGTTCGGCGGGGGCAGCGTGCTGGCCGTCTGCGCCGAGGCGGGCTGCGCCGCGTTTACCGGAGAGGCGGCCGAGGCCGCCTTCGCGCGGCTGATACGCGAGGGCAGCGTCGCGATGCTCGACGTGAAGGAGGCGCTGCATCGCATCTACCCGGCCGACACCTCGCGCCCCGCGCTCGTCTCCGACGACGAGCTGATGCGCATGGACGTCTTCGACGTGGGCCTTGCCGGCTATGTGCTGAACTCGTCGGTTTCCGCATACACCTTCGACGCTTTGCTGGAAACCTACGCGGGAAAGGCCATGCCCGAGACGAAGACCGACGCCGAGTCGGCCGCCGCCCAGGCAGCCGCCGCCCGTTTGCTTGCGGGGCTGCTTTCCGAGGCGCTTGAGCGCGAAGGGTCGGCCCGCGCCTACTTCGACATCGACCTGCCGCTCGTGGCGGTGCTGGCCATCATGGAGCGCACCGGGACCGCGCTCGACGCGAAGCGCCTGTCCGATCTGGGCGACAGCGTCAAGGACGAGCTTTCGGACCTGCGGGAAAGCATCATCGAGCTGGCGGGGGAGGAGTTCAACGTCGACAGCCCCAAGCAGCTCGGCCACATCCTGTTCGAGGTGCTCGGCCTTCCCGCGCGCAAGAAGACCCAGCGCGGATACTCCACCGACGCCAAGGTGCTCAAGGAGCTGTCGAAGATCCACGAGCTGCCGGCGCTGGTTTTGCGCTATCGCGAGCTGGCGAAGATCAAGTCCACCTACATCGACGCCCTGCCGCGCCTGGTCGCCGACGACGGGCGCGTGCACACCACCTTCAACGAGACCGTCACGGCCACCGGTCGCCTGTCCTCTTCCGACCCGAACCTGCAGAACATTCCCGTGCGGACGGACTTCGGGCGGCATATCAGGGAGTGCTTCGTGGCGCTCGAGCCCGGCTGCAAGTTCCTCTCCGCCGACTACTCGCAAATAGAGCTGAGGCTGCTGGCGCACCTTTCGGGAGATGAGAGCCTGATCGAGTCGTTCTCGTGCGGCGCCGACTTCCATGCCGCCACCGCAAGCCGCGTGTTCGGCGTGCCGGTCGATGAAGTGACCCCGCAGCTGCGCAGCCGCGCGAAGGCCGTGAACTTCGGCATCGTCTACGGGCAGCAGGCCTTCGGGCTGTCCCAGAGCCTGGGAATCTCCTTCGGCGAGGCGAAGGAGATGATCGATCGGTACTTCGAGGTGCATCCCGGCGTGCGCGCCTACCTTGACGAGACGGTGGCGGCTGCGAGGACTTGCGGATGGGCGGAGACGATGTTCGGGCGCAAGCGCCATATCCCGGAGCTGCATTCCGCCAACGGCAACACCCGCGCCTTCGGCGAGCGCACGGCCATGAACCATCCGATGCAGGGATCGGCCGCCGACATCATCAAGCTCGCGATGCGCCAGGTGCAGCAGCGCCTTTCCGACGAGGGCTTTTCCGCGCGATTGATGGTGCAGGTCCACGACGAGTTGGATTTCAGCGTGCCGCAGAGCGAGGTGGAGGCGCTTTCTGCGATGGTGTGCGAGGTGATGGAGAACGTGGTTGCGCTGAAGGTGCCGCTGGTGGTGGACGTGGCCGCCGCCGACACCTGGGCTAAGGCGCATTAGGGCCGGCTGGCCGAGGCGCTCTTAGGCGGCGCATGTGTTCGGCCGCGCCGTCCGAGAGCGCTTCGTGGAGCAATGGTGGAGGACGGCGCAAATCCGTTCCCGCCGCATACAGAACCGGCGTTCTCTGATAAACTACCGCCTGTTGTGCCTAAAACGGGCGCAATGGAAATAAGTGCGATGATACGCGGAGACTGTGCATACGGGCTTCATTGACTTGCTACGGTCACGCTGCTAAGCTATCGCCTTGCGTTTATTTCAGTATAGGAGAAAACATGTACGCAATCGTGAAAACGGGCGGCAAGCAGTACAAGGTTGCCGTCGGGGACAAGCTGAACATCGAGAAGCTCAACGCCGAGGTCGGCGCCACCGTCGAGCTTCCCGTCATCTGCTTCGTCGACGGCAAGACGGTCGAGGCCGATCCGGCCAAGGCTGCTGCCAAGAAGGTCACCGCCGAGGTCATCGAGCAGTTCAAGGGCCCCAAGCAGCTGGTCTTCAAGTTCAAGAAGCGCAAGAACTACAAGCGTCTGCGCGGCCATCGCCAGCAGCTCACGCGCGTTGAGATCAAGTCCATCGATTAATCTTTAGGAGGGAATACCATGGCTCATAAGAAAGGTCTCGGTTCTACCCGTAACGGCCGCGATTCCCGCGCTCAGCGCCTGGGCGTTAAGATGTTCGCTGGCCAGCATGTGAAGACGGGCAACATCATCGTCCGTCAGCGCGGCACCCACTTCCATCCCGGCGAGAACGTCGGTCGCGGCAAGGACGACACGCTGTTCGCCCTGTGCGACGGCACGCTGGAGTTCACGCGCGGCGTGAAGCGCAAGGTGCACGTTCGCCCGCAGGCATAAGTTTTGAGCGCTGCGTGCGCAGCATCTATGCTTATCCGAAGCCCCCTGCACGTCAGGGGGCTTTTTTCTTATACAATCGCAGCACGAAGATGCTCATGGACGACGAAGGGTTGGCATCGTGTTCATCGATAAGGTTCGCATTCATGTGAAGGGCGGCGACGGCGGCGCAGGCTGCATGTCGTTTCGCCGCGAGGCGCATGTTCCCAAAGGAGGGCCCGACGGCGGCGACGGCGGGCACGGCGGCAACGTCGTGCTCGAGGCCGACGCAAGCGTGTCCTCGCTCATCGATTATCGCTTCAAGCACCATTTCAAGGCCGAGCGCGGCACGCATGGCAGGGGCAGCCGCATGCACGGCGCCACCGGCGAGGACCTGGTGCTCAAGGTTCCCGTCGGCACGGTCGTGCACGAGTATTTCGAAGAGGAAAAAGAGGTCGGCGAGCTCATGGCCGACCTGACTCACGATGGCGAGCGCATCACCGTGGCCGACGGCGGCATGGGCGGGCGCGGCAACATCCATTTCGTCACCTCCACGCGCCGAGCCCCGGCGTTCGCCGAGCTGGGCGAGCCTGCCCAGGAGCGCTGGATCGAGCTGGAGATGAAGCTGATGGCCGACGCCGCCTTGGTGGGCATGCCCTCGGCCGGCAAGTCGTCGCTCATCTCGAAGCTTTCCGCCGCCCGCCCGAAGATCGCCGACTACCCGTTCACCACGCTCGTCCCGAATCTGGGCGTTGCGCGCTCGGGGGACTTGAGCTTCGTGATCGCCGACGTCCCGGGGCTGATCGCCGGCGCGCACGAGGGCCGCGGCCTGGGGCATGAGTTCCTGCGCCATATCGAGCGCACGGCGCTCATCGTGCACGTGGTCGACCTGACGGGCGACTGGGAGGGGCGCGACCCGCTTGAGGATTACCGCGTCATCAACGAGGAGCTTGCCCTGTACGCCGACGAGCTGGCAGCTCGCCCGCGCATCGTGGTGGCGAACAAGACCGATGTCGACGGCACCGAGGAGGTGTGCGAGCGTCTGGCAGAGGTGGTGCGCGCGGATTCCATCGCCGCCGCGGGAGGCGACGAGTTCGCCCCCAGCCCCATAGACCCGAAGCTCTATCGCATCAGCGCGCTGACCGGCAACGGGGTGGAAAGCTTGAAGGCCGCCATCGCGCACAAGGTGAGCGAGCTGCGTCAGGCTGCCCGTGAGGAGCTTGAGGAAAACGTGCAGTACGAGCACGTGTGGGAGCTTCGCCGCGAGGAGCGCGACAAGCGTTTCGAGGTGCGCAAGCTCTCAGACGGCGTGTTCCGCGTTTCCGGGCAGCAGGTCGAGCGCATGGTCGTGCAGTGCGACTGGGAAAACGAGGAGGCCGTGGTGTTTCTGCAGCATAGGCTTAAGCGCATCGGCGTCGAGGACGCGCTTGAGCGGGCCGGCGCCCTTGACGGCGACGAGATCCGCATCGTCGGGCGCGCTTTCTCGTTCGAATCGGCGAAAACGTCCGAGGACGTGTTCGAGGAGCTGGATATCTAATGGGGATGCGGGCTGGCAACGCGCACGTTTCGCGACGCATCGTCATAAAGATCGGCTCGTCGACGCTCACCACGTCCGAGTCGTCCATCGACTACGCCTATCTTTCCGATCTTGCCGATCAGGTGGCCGCGGTTCGCGCGGCCGGCTGGCAGCCCGTCGTCGTCACGTCGGCGGCCATCGCCTGCGGTCTTGAGGCGCTTGGCATGAAGAAGCGCCCCACCGACATGCCGAGCTTGCAGGCGGCGGCATCCGTGGGGCAAAGCGCCCTTTCCACGGCGTATGCCGAAACGTTCGCCCGCCATGGCATCGTTACCTCCACGGTGCTTCTGACCAGGCGCGACACCGCTGATCGCACGGCGTATCTTCACGCGCGAAACACGCTGGGGCGTCTGCTTGAGCTGGGCGTCGTGCCCATCATCAACGAAAACGACACCGTCACCGTCGAGCAGATCCGCTTCGGCGACAACGACACCTTGGCCGCGGTTGCGGCGTGTATGGTCGACGCCGACATGGTGGTCATCCTTTCCGACATCGACGGCCTCTACGATGCCAACCCCAGCGAGAACCCCGACGCCGCGCTCATCGCGCACGTCGAGCGCATCACGCCCGAGATCCTCGCCGCTGCCGGGGGGTCGGGGTCGGTCGTGGGATCGGGCGGCATGGTCACGAAGCTCAAGGCGGCGCGCGTGCTTTCGGTCGCCGGCATCCCCATGGTCATCTGCGCGGGGCGCCGCCCGAGGGCGGTGGTCGACGTGGCGGCGGGCAAGGCGGTCGGCACCCTGTTCGCGGCCGCCGAGGTGCCCCATGAGATCACGGCGCGCAAGCTTTGGATCGCCCTGGGCGATTCCGCCCGCGGGTCCGTGGTGGTCGACGCCGGTGCGAAGGCCGCGCTCATCGGCCGCGGCAGCTCGCTGCTCTCCGTCGGCGTTCGCAAGGTGCGCGGGCGCTTCGATGCGGGGGACATCGTCGACATCGAGGATGGGTCGGGGCACCTGTTCGCGCGCGGGCGAACGGCGTTTTCCGCCGACGAGATCGATCTGGCGTGCGGAAAGTCGCGCGAGCAGATCGAGGCGAACCGCCTTTTAGCGGAGCTTGCCGACAAGCCGATCGTCCATCGCGACGATCTGGTCGTGTTCGAATAGCCGCAAGGCGGGCCGCGCTTTCGGCGTGGGGCCTTAAGGCTTCGCCGTGCTGCGGGGCCGCTTGCGCTTTCGCGAGAGAGGAACGTATGGAACTCGAAGATGAGGTGCGCGGCATAGCTCAAGCCGCGAAGGCCGCCAGCCGCGTGCTTGCGCAGACGAGCACCGAGCAGCGCGCCGCCGCCTTGCGCGCCATGGCGGGCGCCCTGCGCGCGAACGCATCCGACATCATCTCGGCAAACGAGCAGGATGTTCGGGCGGCGCGCGAGGCCATGGTGAAGGACAGCTTGATCGATCGCTTGATGCTCGATGCTGCGCGCGTCGAGGATATGGCGGCGGCCCTCGAGAAGCTGGTTTCGCTGCCCGACCCGCTCAACGTGGTTTTGGAGCGGCGCACGCTTGAAAGCGGGATCGAGCTTGCCCGCGTAAGCGTGCCGCTCGGCGTCGTCGCCGTCGTGTACGAGGCGCGCCCGAACGTGACCGCCGATGCTGCGGGCATCTGCCTGAAGTCGGGCAACGCGGTCGTGCTGCGCGGCGGGTCGATGGCAAGCCGCTCGTGCCTGGCCATCGCCGGCGTCCTGCATGCTGCGGCGGTTTCGGCCGGCATGCCCGAAGGCTGCATCGGCGCCATCGCCTCCACCGATCGCGCGGCGGCCGATGTGCTCATGGGGCTGCACGGCATCGTCGACGTGCTCGTGCCCCGCGGAGGGGCGGGCCTCATCCGCCACTGCGTCGAGTGCGCGAAGGTCCCGGTCATCGAAACGGGGACGGGCAACTGCCATGTGTACGTGCACGCCAGCGCCGATTTCGCCATGGCTCGCGATATTGTGGTGAACGCGAAAACCCGTCGGTTCGGGGTGTGCAACGCCGCCGAGACGCTGCTCGTCGACGCGTCTGTCGCGCAGGATTTCCTGCCAAAGGTGGCGGGCGCGCTCGCGGATGCCGGCGTGCGCCTGCACTGCGACGAGCTTGCCTGCATGGCGGTCCTTTCGGCCGGCGAAGAGCGTTCCCCGCTCGATCGCGCCCTGCAGCTCGAGCGCGCGGGCGAGTCGGACTGGGAGACGGAATACCTTGCTCCCGACCTGGCCATCCGCTGCGTTGACGGCGTTGATGGGGCCATCGAGCACATCAACCGCTACGGCACGCGCCATTCCGAGGCTATCGTCGCCGACCTTGCCAGCCCGCAGGGCGCCCAGGCAGCCGAGCGCTTCGTCGCCGCCGTCGACGCCGCGGCGGTCTACGTCAACGCCTCCACCGCCTTCACCGACGGCGGCATGTTCGGGCTCGGTGCGGAAATAGGCATATCCACGCAGAAGCTTCACGTGCGCGGGCCGTTCGCCGCAGAAGGGCTGACCAGCTACAAGTACGTGCTTCGCGGATCGGGGCAGGTGCGTTGAGCGTCATGGGCGCGCCGATGGAAGCCGGCGTTGGCGGAAGGCCGGTGGTGAGCCGGCTGTTCGATGGCCTCGGATCCGACGGCGCCCCGCGGCGCCTCGGGATCATGGGCGGCACGTTCGACCCCATCCATATCGGGCACCTCGCCTGCGCCGAGCAGGCGCGCGAGGCGTTCGACCTCGACGCCGTGGTGTTCGTCGTCGCCGGAGCTCCCGCCTTCAAGCAGGACAAGCGCGTCAGCCCGGCCGCCGATAGGCTTGCCATGTGCGCCGCGGCGGTGGCGTCGAACCCGCATTTCGACGTGAGCAGCATCGAGGTCGATCGGCCGGGCGTCACCTACACGGCAGACACGCTTCGCGAGCTGCGCGCGCATTACCCCGACAACGTCGAGCTGTGGTTCATCACCGGCGCCGATGCGGTGTGCAGCATCTTGAAGTGGCGCGAAAGCGAGGTCGTCGCGCGCCTGGCGCGCATCGTGGCGGTGACGCGCCCGGGTTGGGAGCTATCCGAGCAGCAGCGTCGCGCGATCGAGGAGCACGGGGCCTTTTGCGTGCATGCGCTTCAGGCGACCGGCTTGGCCGTGTCGTCGACCGACCTGCGCAGGCGGGTTGCACGTGGGCTCTCCATACGATATTTGACGATGCAGCGGGTGCTCGATTATATTTCCGAGCACGGGTTGTACCAAGAAGAGGTTCAGAGCGGGGATGATGAGGGCGTGAGCGAGATGGCGACGTCTGAGGCTGTTGACGAGGATGTCTTTTCCGAGGCGTTTTACCAGGCGCGCGCCGACGAGCTGTCGGGGCGCGTCAAGCAGAAGCGCTTTACGCATTCGCTGGGGGTTTCCGACACGGCGGCGAAGATGGCCCGCGCCTACGGCTGCGATGAGGCCACCGCGCGCCTTGCAGGGCTTCTGCACGACTGGGACAAGGGCTATGACGACGCCGGCATCGTGGCGCGCGTGCGCGAGCTGGGCTTGGCGAAGGAATACGCAACCTACCTTGACATGCCGCATCTGCTGCACGGGCCCACGGCCTCGGTGGCGCTCGCGCGTCGCTTCCCGGCCCTTCCGGCCGATCTTCTGCGCGCCATCCGCCTGCATACCACCGGTGCGGTGGGCATGACCGACCTGGACATGATAATCTACGTGGCCGACGCCATCGAGCCTGGCCGCGACTATCCGGGCATCGAGGAGCTGCGGGCGATGGTGGGTGCGGCCGAGCTTGAAGAGCTGTTCATGGCGACGTTCCAGCATGTGCTGGACAACCTGGTGTCGCGACGCAAGCGCATCCACCCCGACACCGTCAAGGTTTGGAACCATTATGCGGTCCGCTCGCGCGAGCGCGCGAGGGCCGAGAAGGAGAAAGGTAACAAGTGAGCGAGCATATCGACAACGAAGAGGCCATCGACCAGGGCGTGGACATGTACGGCCGCCCGAAGCCCAAGCTGCTCGGCCCGCGCGCCTGCGCCATCATCGCCGCGCAGGCCGCCGATTCGAAGAAGGCGACCGACATCATGGTGCAGGAGGTCGGCGAGCTGATCGGCCTGACCGAGTACTTCGTCATCGCGACCGCCTCGAACAACCGTCAGGTCGAGGCCGTGATCGACGAGATCGAGGAGCAGTGCCGCGAGCGCGGCGGCGCGAAGCCGCTGCACATGGAAGGCACCTCCGACGGCACGTGGTCGCTTCTGGACTACGGAAGCTTCATCGTGCACGTCTTCCAGCCTGAAACGCGCGAGTACTATCGCCTCGAATCGCTGTGGAACGACGCGCCGCTGGTTGATTTGGAGGCGGAAGCGGGCCTTACGGACCTGGTGTATTCCGAGCGCATCGCGAAGCTCATCGGCCGCGAAGCGTAGAAAATCGTCGGCAAGCGACGCATTGCGTGATTCCCCCGCAACTTTTTTTGGATTACGGGGGAATTTTTTTGCATGCCGGGGATGGTGGGGCGAGATGGCGCCGCCCACCATATGTGGGAAGATTCGCGCCCGAATAGGCCTTCGACCTGATCGTCGACCATCTCTATCGAACAGACGTCCCCCTTGCGCGCGTTTGGCCGACAAGCGTATGGTGACGCTCACAGGCCACGCATACTCCCCTAACGGTTAGGGGTTGTTCTGTATGCTCACGTATCTTGCGAACGCCGCTTGCAACGGCAAGCGTCCCGGTCATCTTTCTTCTCTCCGCAACTACCCGCGCACATCGCTCGTGATGAAGCTCATGGGCGAGCGCAACGTCGCCCGCTTCATCGTCGCCCCGTCCGGCTACGGGAAGACCTCCGTCGCGCTCGAGTACGCGGAAACGGTGTTCGGCTTCCGCAACGTGTTCTGGATCAGCGGCAAAAGCCCCTGCTTCATCCGGGATTTGGACAAAGGGTTCGTCTCAAGCGAGCTGGTGGGCTTGAACAAGAACCCGTTTCTGGTCGTGATAGACGACGTGCCGCTTTTGGACGTCGCTCGCGCCGCAAGCCTTTCCGCGCAGATAGACGAGCTGCTTGAAGCGGGCAAGGAGGTGATTGTCGCGTGCGAGCCCACCTCCGACGCGTTTTCGCAGATGACCGATCGCGTGCTGGTCGGTGCGCGAGATTTGATCGTGAGCGCAAGCGAGCTCGCCCAAACGGGCCGCGCCCCCAAACCGACCTTGGGCGATGCGGCCCCGACGCCCGAGCGCCAGGACTGCGTGGCCGGGCTGGTGTGGGGCGAAGGTGTGACGCGGTCCTCGTTTTTGCGCGCGGTCGTCGACGAGGAGCTGCCCAGCGAGATGGTCCTCGCCATGTTCGTGCTCGTCGTGCTGGCTTCCGGCTCCCTCGATGATGCCGGAAAGTTCGTCTCGCTCGATTCCGATCTGCTGCGATTGCTCGACGAATCCTATCCTCATCTGGGCATCGACATGATCGAGGGGACGTTTCGCACGGCGCCGTTTAGCATCGACGACCTTGTGGGGGCGTTTCTCGAGCGCCTGGGCGCCCTGGCGGCACGCTCGACGGCGGCCGACGGCGATGATTTGGCGTGCGGGCTCGCTGACGAGCTGGTGGCGCGCGGCGCGTGCGCGCGAGCTTGCGACCTGGTGCGCACGTTCGTTTCCCGGCAAAGGCGCGCCGCGTGGCTCGGGCGCCACGGCGCTGCGCTGATCGATTCCTGCTGCCTGATGGAAGCGTCCTCGGTGTACGGGAAGATCGATGCCCCGCGCGCAAGCGGCCTCGTCCATGCCGGCGAGGCGCTGCGCTGCGCTCTGCTCAAGACGGACGTCGCCTGCTGCCAGGCGGCCCGGAGATGCTTGCGCGACGATGATGTCGTCCTTCGCCTGGCCGGGGCGCTGCTGCTTGCGGCGGTCTCGCAGGGTCCCGCCGGTGTTGCCGCGCGCAAGCAGCTGGCCTCCTTCGTCGCCGAGGCGCAAGGCGCGCTGGGGAAAAGCCGTGCTGAAAACGGGTCCGGCGGCGCACCTGCGCACCGCCAGGGCGCCGAAGCAGCCGAAGCCGCCGAAGGGCCTCGCTGGCTGGACCTTGCCGACTTGCTTGCTGCGGCCGACGTTCTCCTTTCGGCCGACGAGACGCCTGCGGCGGGTGCCCGGGCCTGGATTGCGGGCTTCGGCGATTCCGGCGCGGGCAGGCGGCTTGGCCCCGTCGCGCTTTTGTGCGCGGCATGGCTGATCGAGTCGCGCCGCGGCGCGCGCAAGCGCGGCGGGAAGGGGCTGTCCGCGCCTGCGGGCAGCGCCGCGGGCAGGCGTCCCAAGCGCGACGTCTTCGGAAAGCTCTGCGAGCGCGTGGTGTCCGCCGCGCGCGCCTGCATAGACGATGAGGGCGCGCTCGACCTGACGGACGCGCTGGCGATATCGGCCATCGCCTCGGCGGCGCGGCGCGGGGAGATCTCCCTCCCAAAGCTTGACGAGGCCCTTGTGGGGGAAGCGTCCGCGAGGCTGGAGCTTCTTGAGAAGCAGCGCCTCGATCGCCAATGCGCGCGCCGCCGGGATTTCGAAACCCGCCTCGCAACGTCCCGGGCGAGGGCGGCGGCGCGCCGCCCTCCGATCCTGACGGTGAACCTCTACGGCGGCCTGGCGGTGTCGGTGGGCGATAGGCAGATCGACCCGGAGCTGTTCGCCCGGCAGAAGGACCGGGTGCTGCTCGCCCTGCTCGTCCTGAACAAGGGCAGGGACCTCTCGCGCGACAAGCTGGCCGAGATGCTGTTCCCCGAGTCCGAGCTCGCGGCCGGGCGCAAGGGCCTTCAGTCCACCTGGTGCCGCTTGAAGGATGCGATCAAGCTGCCCGACGAGTCCTGCCCGTACCTGATCCGCCGCTACAAGAGCCTGTCTATCGACGCGTCGCTGGTGTCGAGCGATGTGCTGGAGCTTGAAGAGGTATGCCGCACGCTTCTGTTCAACCAGCCCGGTCAGGGTGGTTGGTCGCAGCTCGTCAAGCGCGTCGAGGACGTGTTCGCCGGCGATATCCTGCCGGGAGATTCGGACGTCCGCGCGCTCGACAGGCTGCGGATGGACATGCGCAAGGATCTGGTCGACGCGCTCGTCGCCGCGTCGCTGTCGCTGGTCAGGTCGGGTCAGCCGCAGCAGGCCTTATGGTTCGCCCAGGCGGCGCTGCGCCGCGACGACACCCGCGAGGACGTCTACGCCGCGCTCATGCGCGCGCAGATAGCGGCCCTGCAGCGATCCGCCGCTCTTCGCACCTACTTCGATTGCCGCAAGATGCTCGCCGAGGGGCTCGGCATCGACCCGGCGAAGGAGATCGTGCAGCTGTACAACAGCATCATCGAAACCGAGGGGGCGCTCGCATAAGCTCGCCCGCGCGCCTCGCTCGTTCCCGTCCTGAATAAACGGTGATGGGGCCGCCGCCTTGGCGAAGCGGGGCGCGCCTATATGCTACAGTTAACCAGATTGTTCGTAATTTCATATAAACGCGGCCGGCTGGCCGTGAAAGGGATGGCGCGTTCATGGCAGGATTCCTCTCCAAGCTGCTCACCTTCGGTGAGGGCAAACAGATGAAGAAGTACCAGGCGACGGTCAACAAGATCAACAGCTTGGAAGCGCAGATGCAGGCGAAGTCCGACGAGGAGCTGCGCGCGGTGACCGCCGAGCTGCGCGAGCGCGTGAAGGCCGGGGAAACGGAAAACGACGTGCTGCCCGAGGCCTTCGCGGCCGTGCGCGAGGCGTCGGTGCGCGTGACGGGCATGAGGCACTTCGACGTGCAGCTCATCGGCGGCATGGCCTTAAACGATGGGCAGATCGCCGAGATGCGCACGGGCGAGGGCAAGACGCTCGTCTCCACGCTGGCGGGCTACTTAAACGCCCTTGGCGGCGAGAACGTGCACATCGTCACGGTCAACGACTACCTGGCGCGCCGCGACAGCCAGTGGATGGGCCGCATCTACGCGTTTCTGGGCATGAGCGTCGGCCTCATCCAAAACGGCATGCGCCCCGACGCGAAGAAGCGCGCCTACGCCTGCGACGTCACCTACGGAACCAATGCCGAGTTCGGCTTCGACTACCTGCGCGACAACATGGTCACGCGCGCCGAGGCCCGCGTTCAGCGCGGACATCACTTCGCCGTGGTCGACGAGGTCGACTCCATTCTCATCGACGAGGCGCGCACGCCGCTGATCATCTCGGGCGCCGGCACGCAGGCCGCCGACACGTACAACAAGTTCGCCCGCGTCATGCCCGCGCTGAAGCTCGACGAGGACTTCGAGATGGACGAGGCCAAGCGCACCATCAACGCCACCGAGGTGGGCCTGACGCGCATCGAGACCATGCTCGGCATCGACGACATCTACGCCGACCCCTCCGGTCAGCTGCCCAACCACCTGCAGCAGGCCTTGAAGGCGCAGTTTCTGTTCCATCGCGACGTTGATTACGTCGTGGTCAACGGCGAGGTCAAGATCGTCGACGAGTTCACGGGCCGCATCATGGAGGGCCGCCGCTATTCCGAGGGCCTGCACCAGGCCTTGGAGGCGAAGGAGCGCGTGCTGGTGCGCGAGGAGAACCAGACGCTGGCGACCATCACGCTGCAGAACTACTTCCGCCTCTACGACAAGCTTTCCGGCATGACCGGCACCGCCATGACCGAGGACGCCGAGTTCCGCCAGATCTACAAGCTTCCCGTCGTGGCCATCCCCCCGAACAAGGAGGTCAGGCGCATCGACGAGGATGACCTGATCTACCGCACCATCGAGGCGAAGTTCAACGCCGTGGCCGACGACGTCGCCGCCCGCCACGAGGCGGGGCAGCCCTGCCTGATCGGCACGGTGTCCATCGAAAGCTCCGAGAAGCTTTCCCGCCTTCTGGACAAGCGCGGCATCAAGCACGAGACCTTGAACGCGAAGAACCACGAGCGCGAAGCGCACATCGTGGCGCAGGCCGGGCGTTTGGGCGCGGTCACCATCGCCACGAACATGGCCGGCCGCGGCACCGACATCCTGC
>CAVGWX010000022.1:0-20121 GCA_963633085.1 Prevotella sp. CAG:279
GCCGACAATCATCGCGAGGTGTTCATCCCGCGCATGCACATCATGGACGGCCTGGCCATCCAGGTTCCGACGCGCGCTCTTGACGGTAATCCCTACCTCCGCACCATTTCCTTCGATGACTGGGACGTCCAGTACAACGAGCAGCAGTTCGTCCTCTCCCCGGCAAACGACGTCGACCACACCTTGAAGTGCGAGCTGTTCTTCCCCTCCGGCGGCCTGTACAACATCCAGCCGGTCATCGGCAAGAGCGCCACGGACTCGCGCGTCGGCTATACCCTTTGCAGCATGCAGACGATCCAGGCGAATGACGGCGAGTTCAAAACCTTCACGTTCACCGGTCGGCTTCTCTCAACCGCGCGTTCGGTGTCTTTGGAACCGGGCGACGTCGTCGCGCTGAACGTGACCGACAGCAACCTCAACCCGGCCTTTTCCGTGCAGACGGGCCTGGGCGTGTTCCGCGCCCCGTGCGACGAGGGCTTCAAGCAGGACAGCGACAACATCGCTCCCGTCAACAGCGGCTCCTCTTCCTCCGATGCGACCACGAAGGCGGGCCTGCGCCAAGTTTCGGACCAGAAGATCACCTTGCCGAGCGAGGGCAGCGGCATGCCGAAGTGCCTTGCCAACCAGCAGTTCAGCTGCTGGACGCCAAGCTTCCCCATCGTGTTCCGCTACGATCCGCAGGGACACATCATGTTCGGCCTCGACCTGGAGATTCTCAACTATTCGAACTCCAAGGACGAATTCGACGGCGACACGTCGTGGCGCTCCCAGCCGCGCGAGAGCGTCGCCATGCAGCTCAAGCGCAAGATCCAGCTGTTCAAGAACAAGTTCAACGACGCATCGAAGATGATGAGCGACGCCTTGAACGGCAAGAAGGTAAGCCCGAAGGTGAGCAAGGCCATCACGCTGAACGTCACCTTCCAGCTGATCGCCCAGATGGACTACAGCGACAAGAACAAGAAATGGGAAGGCGATTTCGCTGCGGTGATCGGGGGCACCGTTTCCGGCAGCTACACCCAGCAAGCGATGCTCTTCATCGTCCCGGTGTACGTGAACATCGAGGGGTCGCTTTCGGTTGCCGCGAGCTTGGCGTATGCCATATCGTCCGACTGCTCGGATCTGTCGGGCTCTTCCGGGGCGATCGAGAACCTTGCCCGCATCCTGTCCCGCCTGCGATTCAACCCCAACGGCACGTTGAGCCTTGCCATCAACATAGCGTTCGCCCTCTCCCTCGGCATCGGCATTCACAAGCTCGCTTCTGCGGGCGTGCGCGGCGGCGGTGGTTTCTCGTTCACGTTCGATTGGCGCGACAACGCCGCGACCGCGTACGCGGGAAAGCCCGACCCCCGCTTGACCATCGGCGCGAATGTCGAGGTCGCGATTTACGGGGAGTTCCTGTTCTTCAAGAAGACGAAAGTGCTCGGGCGCGGCAGCTGGCCGAAGCTCTACGACAGCGATCGGGACAGCGCTTCCGCGACGGCGTCGCTTGCCGGTGCCGACGGCGACGCTGCGGCAGAGGTCGACGCCACCATCGCCGCGATCGAGGCGCGGTATTCCGCCGTGAAAGAGGGCGGCGCGTACTACCTCCCCGGCATTGCCGACGCGTCTTTGGCCGCCGATGGTTCGCAGGGCGCCGACGAGGCGGAGGGCTTCGTCATCGTCAGGGAAGCCGAGCTTGCCGCCAGGGCCGAGGTCGTCGTCACGGTAAGCGAGGATGCCGATGTCGCGAGCGCCGACGCGTCCCTCGCTTTTGCCGGCGCCGCTGCCGGTGCTGCCGTCGCCGCCGGCGATGGCGCCGCTGCGGCCGTGGAGCCCTTGCGCGCCGCCGCCTTCTCCGCCGATGAATGGACCGTCGCGGCGGAGAACATCGTCACGGCCGACATGGTCGCGCCCGCAGCTGCCGCCGCCGCGGCGGCCTCCGATGACGCCGACAGCGGCCTTGCGGCCGTGACGGCGGCGAACGGCTACTCTTACGAGTGGACCGAGGGCCACGAGTCGAAGTACGACGATCGCGCTTCCGGCGACGCCGTTATCTGCGGGCTGGGAAGTCGCGGCGGCGTTCGCCCGCGCCATATGGACCTTCTGGCCAAGGACGTTTTCAGCGCTGCGTCGGGCAAGCTCATCGAGGTCAACGGGGTTCGCTACCTGTTCCGCATCGCGCCGGTCATCTACAACGGCAAAACGCTCGGCCGCATCGTGTACCAGAGCATCACCGACACCGCGGTTTCGAAGCCGTTCCCGGTTACCGTCGACACGAGCACCATCGGAAAGACGCGCGACGTTCTTCACGATTACGACTTCGACGTGCGCATAGCGCGCAAGGACGAAGACAACCCGTCCATCCTGCTGCTGATCGTTTCCGGCGAGAGGCCGAAAGACGAAGAGAAGACCACCATTTACGATGTTGCCGAGGCAACCGTCGCCACCGCGGTCCAGCTCGGCCTCGCCGATCCCGCCTTTGCCGAGACGCAGGGCGCCTTCGTCGCGAAGAGCGCCGTTTCCTGGCAGTCGCCCACCTATGAGGAAACCAAGCAGTACTACATGTTCCGCAGCCCGAGCCTTATCGTGCGCGGAGACCATTCGAAGGCCGCATACGGCGCGATCGAGTCCGACGACGTCGAGCATGAGTTCGGCTTCTTCCTGGTCGATCACGCCGATACGAAGGAAGGGTTGTTCAACAGCGATTCGGTTAAGACGGGCATGAGCGTCGTGCACCTCACGTTCGGCGACAAGCCGGCGGCGCAGCTGCTGTCGGTGAACATGCCGGCCGGTGTTAGCTCCATCGTTCCCGACTGCGCGCAGGTCTCTCCCAGCGGCGACAAGGCCATTTTCGCCACCTTCGGCTTCTCCACCCAGGAAGGGTCCGGCGTGCGGTCGGTCAAGCTTTCCTTCGACAAGGGCCAGGATGGGCGCAACAAGCTGACGAGCGCCGCGGTGATCCCCGTTATCGACGTCGACCCGTATGTGAAGTCCCTCAGGGCTTGGGAGGATGCGCAGAGCCTGTTGGCGACGGTCACCACCGACGCCGACGTCCTCGTTGCGGGCTCGGTCGCCTACCTTGCCCTGGCGGACCTTCCTTCCGTCGAAGAGATCGAGCAGCATGCGGGCGCGACCGCGGGTTTCGCCGAGTTCGAGATCGCCTGCGTCAGCCCCGAGTCGGTGCCGCTCGGCGGCCTGCACGCAAGGCCGGGGCACAAGTATTGCTACTACGCGCTGAACCATTCGGGTCTTATGGGGTATGACTACGGCGACGGGGATGCCACGCCGCACGTCGAGGATCCCATCTACCAGATCAAGGCGTTGGCCCTGGTGAACGGCGTGTTCACCAAGCCGTTCGTGTTCGCCGAATGCGACACGGACATCGATTCGTTTTTGGTGGTCGAGGAAACCAACGACGAGAATCTGCCCGAAAGCTCGTTCGTGATGCGCCATGTGACCAAGGCGGAGGATTCGAAGGCCGACCTGTACGCGTTCGACGTGCCCTTCTTGCGCTCCATCGGCGTCGAGGCCGCCTCGCCGGTCGGCCCGACGGTTACGGCGGGTGAGGCCAACGAGTTCACCGTTGCGGTGAGGAACACCGGCAACACGGTGCTGACGCAGGCGAGGCTCGAATTCGTCGACACGGAAACGGGCAAGGCCATCGATGAGGTCGTTCTGGACTTCGATCAAGCGGAAAACGCCGAGAACAGCGGTCTGTACGACGATATCTACTACGAAGAGAACATGACCGACGAGACGAAGCAAAGCGTGCTCGTCGCCGACGACGGCGATGCGGTTCTCGTTCCGGGGCAGGAGCGCATGTTCGTGGTTGATATCGAGATCCCAGCGGACTGGAGCGGCACGAAGGAACTCACGGTCAATGCGCCTTCCGACGATATCAGCTACATCGACCCGAATACCGGCGAGGAGTCCGTCGACGGCTCCGGCGTGGCGGAGTACGAGACGGCCGAGAACAATTCCGTGACCGTCGAGCTTTCGGTTTCGCCGGCTGTGGTGAACGACCTGGATGGCAAGGTGCTTCCAGGAGAGGAGACCTCGGGCGGCGCGGGCGGCAACGGCGGTTCGGGGTCCGCATCCGGCAAGGCCGCGGCCGGCGCAAAGACCGGCGACGGCGCGCTGGGTGCGCTGACGCCGGCGCTTGCGGCCGCGGCAGCCGCCGGTGCGGGCTTCGCGGCCTACAGCGCGCGCCGTTCGCGTTTGGAGCGCGAGGCCGCCGAAGGCGCCGACGCTCGGGAGTAACCGAAGAACAGCCGATGAGTAGCGGCGCTGAAAAGCAGCGACGTGCGGGGGCATCGCTTGCGAGCGGTGCCCCCGCTTTGATGTAGTGCGCGGTACGAGGCTGCAGGATCGCTTGCCGCGCACCATAACGATATGCGTGCTGGCCGGGAAGCGTGCGCCCTGGTTTGCTGCAAGTCGTCGTCCTGAAACGAAAACGGCCAGCACCCTGAATCGGGATGCTGGCCGAAACCCGCCAAGCGGAAGGCGGGGAGGGAGGCGTGGTGCTGCTAGTACAGCAGCACTACGCTGTAGCCGAGCTGGTAGAACAGCACGCGGAACATGACGCTTGCCGCCACGGCTGCAACGGCCGCCGCCACGGCCATCGTCTTGGTGCCAGTCTTGCCGCGCGCCACCGCAGCCAGCGCCACCGCCACGATCGCGGTAACGAGGCTCGCCCAGAACATCGCCGCACCGTTGCCGGTTGTCATGACCGCAAGCAAGCTATCGACGTGCGTCGGGTGCGTGGTCATGCGCGTCGGATCGGCGTAGTGGCCGAACTGCGCCACGCCCGACGCCGCGACGGCGGCCGTGTACACCAGCTGAGTCACCACCTGAACGATGCCGCCGATGAAGGTGAGCCGCACCGATGCCTTCTCGGCCTCGCTGTTGCCGCGTACCGCCGCGATGATCCACAGGGCAACCGGACCCATCAAACACGCGCTGCCCAGGTAGAACAGCATGTAGGCCGGACCCCACGCCGGGCGCGCCGGCATGTAGTAGGAATGCCCGGTCGCGATGACCATGCCGAGCGCAACCACGATCGACGCCCAGGCAAGGCCCTTCGGCACCGGGTTGTCGGAGCCCTTGCGCAAAACCACGAACCAGCAGACGAAGATCAAGGCCAGGCAGACGCAGCCGATAAGCTCCTGCGTGATACCGGAGGTGATATGGCCGAAGCCGTTGAAGATGCGCTCCCAGTGCTGCAGGTGCGTGAACACCGCGATGCCGCCGACCACGAGAGACGCTGCCGCCGTGATCAAAGCCGTCCACTGCAGGTCACGACCGCGCCCGCGCAGGGCCAAGATAGCCATGGTGCCGACGATGCCGCAGGTGAGGCATACGAACAGGGTGAACAGGACCAAAGGCCATTGCGTTGCCATTACGCCTCACCTCCTTCCCAGTGATGATCGCGTAGGATGAAGCTGAACGAGGGCTTGTTGCCCACGTCGGGCAGGTGATAGATGTCGCTTTCCTTGAAAGGCTCCAGGAAGTCGAGCATCTTGCGCTGTTTGCCGGCCGAATCGTAAGTTCCCACGTAGGAATCGAGCCCCTTGTCGGTATCGCCGATCCAGCGGGCGCAGCCGCCGCACTGGCTGACGCACTGCGGCAGCTCGCCTTGCTTGAGCTTCTGCTCGCACAGGGTGCACTTCTCAACCACGCGTTCCTCCTCGTTGAGGTAGCGAACGCCGTAGGGGCAGGCCATGACGCAGAACTGGCAGCCGATGCATTTCTCCTTGTCGATCTGGATGGAGCCGTCTTCGGCCACATGGCTCGCCTCGGTCGGGCAGACCTTGACGCACTCGGGGTTTTCGCAGTGCTGGCAGCCGATGGTCATGAAGTAGGTGTACACGTCGGGGTACTGGCCCGATCCGCCGGGGATGGGGTTCGGCCCGATGCGCACGACCTTGTTCCAGTAGTTGCCGATGGGCACGCCGTTGACGGCCTTGCAGGCAACGCTGCAGGCCAAACAGCCGACGCAGCGGTTCAGGTCGGTGATGATCGCTTTCGACATGGTTTAGTCCCTCCCTTCGTAGGTGGGCAGCCATTCCTTCAGGCGCGGGTCGTCGGAGGTATGGATGATCGGCGTGCCGGTCGAATCGCACGGCACGGGGTTGCCAAACGGGCTGTTCTCGGGCGTGGCCTTGTAGATCTTCACCAGGTAGCCGCGCAGGTTCGACGTGCCGGAATGCGGGTCTTGCGCATGGTGGTCGATCAGCTGGTTCACGGCGGAAAGCTGGAAACCGTGGCCGGCATCCTTGACCTCGGGGTACCACCAGGTGTGCTCGAGGTTCACGACGTCCTTGTCGACGCCGTAGTACAGGTCGGCAACCTCGCGGATCTTGCCCCATTCGGTTTCGATCCATACCCAGTCGCCCTGCTCGATGCCGTATTCGGCGGCCGTTTCGGGGTTGATCTCGATGCGCGGGACGGGCCACAGCTCGCGGCACCACGGCAGTTGGCGATGCTCGGAGTGGAAGTACACCGGGATGCGTCGTCCGGTGGTGGCCGTCAGCGGGTATTCCTTGGCGCGGTCGGGCTCGGCGGCGCGATCATGCGGCGCGGGCTTCCAGGAGGGAAGGCGCCACTCGGGATGGTCGGGATGATGGGTCTCCATGACCGTCGACCAAATCTCCTGCTTCATGGTCGGCGTGAACCAGCCGGGCTTCCAGTCGCCGATGCCGTTGCCGGCGGTGTAGTCCAGGCGCGCCCACACGCGGTCGCGTGCGCGCATCGCGCCGGTCTGGTAGCGGCGGTAGGTGCCCCAGTTGCGCGGCTCGATGTCCTTCGCTTGCCACCAGCCGTGCTCCTGGAATGCGGCGACGTATTCGTCCCAGGTCTTGTACTTGGGCGTGACCTGGTCCATTGGAACGCCGTGGCGCTCATAGGTGGGCTTGCCGCCTTCCACATGCCAGGTGGTGTAGGTCAGTTCGTCGTCGGTCAGAAGCTTGATGGAGTCGGCGAGCTGCCAGTCGATGTCGGGCCACTCGTTGCCGGGCTCGTTGGTCCACTTCCAGTTCATGCGGCGCGCGAAATCCATGACGATCTCGGGGTCGTACTTGGCTTCCGCGGGCGGCTGCACGCACTTGACGGTCGCGCCCATGGCGCCAGCCGATCCTTGCGACGCGCGCGGGCTGTTCAGCTCGATCCAATGCGCAACGGGCAGGATGACGTCGGCGGCGTCGGTCGAGGGCGCATGCCACAGGTTCAGATCAACGTAGAAGTCCAGGCTGCATAGCGCCTCCCACGCGCGCGTGGTGTTGGCGAAGGCCATGAAGTTGCCGGATTCGTTCCACAGGGCGCGCACCGGGTAGGGGTCGCCCGTGATCATGGTGTCGTAGATGGAAGGTCCGTCGCACCAGTACTGCCACCAGGACAGAAGCGGGAACTTCGTGTCGCCGATCTGCTTCTGGTTGACCTCTGCCGGCGGGGTGGAGGCGCCGGGCGCCCAGGCCGAGAAGCCCTGCAGGTCGCCGTCGATCGGCACGATGGTCGGGCCGCGGTTGCCGCCCGGGGTGTCCATGTTGCCGGTGATGCCCACCAGCGCGTCGAGCGCGCGGGAGTTCTGGATGGCGTTGCAACCGTGCTCGGTCGCGAGCATGTACTGCAGGCCGCCGTTGCCGTAGCCGGTCGAGGGGTCGATGCGCGTGCCGTACACGGTTGCCGCGGCCTCGATCTCGGATGCGGGGATCTTCGTGATCTCCTCGGCCGTCTTAAGGTCGAACTCGGCGGCGCGGGCCTTGTAGTACTCCCACACCGGTTTCACCTTGACGGTTCGCCCGTCCTTGAGCGTGATGGAGAACTCGCCTTCAAGCGCCGGATCGATGGCCGGGTCGAAGGGCTGCAGGTCGGGCACCCAGCCCTGGGTCTGCCCGGGAAGCAGGTTGTCCTGCGCGGCCTCGCGGCCCTCGCGCGCTTTCTCGGAGTCGTAGTTCTCGCCCTCCCAGAAGCCGCCGGTCTCATCGATGCGGCCCTCTTGGTCGGCGTTGAACCAGGTGAACGCTCCGTACTCGTGCTCGACGCCCTGCTCCTTGAGTTTCTCCCAGTTGTTGTCATAGACCAGGAACTTGAACGGGCTGCCGTCTTCTTTGATGTCGGATTCCTTCAGCAAGATGGTCTTGACGTCCCAGTAGCTGCCGTCGGTGCGCACCGTCGGGAAGCCGGAGGGTTCGACGTCTTCGCACACGAGGAACGGCGCGTTCGTCCATTTCTTGACGTAGAGCTCGTCGTAGAGCTTCTTCTCGATGATGACGTTGGTCCAGGCCAGGGCCAAGGCGCCGTCAGTCTGGGGCCAGAGGTGCTGCCAGTAGTCGGCCTCCTTGCCCATGTTCGCTTGGCGCGGGTCGACCGATATATGCACGTCGGCGCGGCTTGCGACGTCGACCGTGGTGCGGCAGCTGTCGTCGTAGTTCGAAAGCTCGGACGCGCCGCCCCACTGCACGTACACTTTCGGACGGGTGATGGTCTCCATCCATGACATGGCGAATTGCGAAACCATGGTGGTGGCGAAGTGACGCGGGCCTTTGCAAATCTGCCACGCCTCGATGTTGTTCGGCGTTTCCAGCATGTTCTTCAGAATCGATTCCGAATGCATGCACCAGATGCGCGACGTGCCCACCTGGCAGGCGATGGATTCTCCGCCGTACTTCGCCTTGATCTCCGTGAGGTTCTTGACGATGGTGTTCATCGCCTCGTCCCAGCTGATGCGCACCCAGCCGGGCTCCTCGCCCTTCGGGTTCGTGCGCTTCATGGGATAGTGCAGACGGTCGGGGTGATACGCGGCCTGGATGGACGACTGCGATTTCGTGCAGCAGTTGCCCATCGACTGGAACGCGCCCTCGTCGCCCTCGACGCGGATGGCGCGGCCGTTCTGGACGATCACCTTGACGCCGCACTCCATCTTGCCGCAACCGCGGCAGCAGGTTTTCACGGTGACGGTGTCTTGTCCGGAAACCTGCGGGTACGTCTGCTCCGCCAAGGCCGTTTGAGCCACGCTGCCAAACGACGCCACGACGGCGCCGGTGATGGCCGCGGTCTTCATGAACGACCGCCTTGACATTGTCAGGGATGTATCCATTTCCTCCTCCTTGCTTTCTCTTCTCGTTTGCTTGTCCTCGTCTGTGCGGCGTGCCGGGAGTGGGGGGCGCCGCTGCGCGCCGAGCAGGTTGCCTTGAGCGTTTCCCGTTTTCGAGGGAGGGTGAAGAGGGGGAGGGAGAGTGAGTTGGGCGCAACTCCCGGTAACCTGCTCGGCGGGCAGCGGGCAGAGATTCCCGCGTGCCGCAGCGCCGACACTACGCGGCACGGCGCATCGCAAGCATCGCCGCAACCTTCTGATAGGGCGAAATCAGGCATCATAAATAGTTATGATTTATTCATCATGGGTATCATAGAGCGGTTTCTACCTGCGGAAACAAACTATTCAAGCAAAAGAATGTTCACGAGTTAGGATAAAGTGGGGAAAGCGAGCCGCAAGCGCGTTGGACTATAATCGAAGCATCGAACAGGAGGCCTTCAGGGGTGCCGTTAAGGGGACGGCGAAGGCCTTTTTAGGGGGATTCATGAACGGTTCGAGCGCATCTACGTGGAATATCGTTTTGGCGAAGCAGCTGTCGTGGCGACGCATCGCAGGCTACGGGCTGCTGTGGTTCTGGATGATCATGATGTTTTACAGCATCGTTCCCTACGAAGGGTCGGGGGACGTGCGCGGCATGCTGTACACGAGCTTGCTGTTCTCGCTGGTCGCCATGGTTGCGACGGTGCTCTTCGCCTCGCTTGCCACGCGGCCGGGGGATTCGCTCGGTGCGAATAGGCTTATCGTCGCTGGATCGGGGTTGGCTCTGATAGCGGGAACCGTGCTCACGATGGTCTCGTGCCATATGGGCGAATCCGGCACGCTGCTTCTTGGTTTTGGCAGCGTGCTTACCGGCGGCGGATCGGCTGTGATGTTGCTGGGCTGGGCGGAGGCCCTGTCGCGCGGAGGCGAGCGGCTTGCGCTTGTGGAGCTGACCGCCGCCTCGGCGCTTGCGTTTCTGGCGGGATTTTTGGTCATGTTGCTGCCGGCCGTCATCGGCGATGTTCTGATCGTGTGCGCCGCGGGCGCATCGACGGCGTTGCTTTTGCGGGTGAACCGTGCCGATGGCGATATCGCGGCGTTTGCGAGGGACGAGCGCGAGGGGTCGGGGCGGCAGAAGGTGTCGCGCCGTTCGGCTCTGCTGTTCGCGAAAGTCATGGTCGGCGTGGGCATCGTCGGTGCGGTCGCTGGGTTCTTCGATGTGCTCTCCGGGTATAAAACCTTCGTGGTGCAGGACGTCTACGGCCTGTGGTTGTTCCTATTCGGCCTGGTGGCGTGTCTTCTTTTGTGCGCCGTGGCGGTTCTCGCGCATCGCGACGGGGTCTTCATCGGGTATCGCGTCTGCATGATGCTCGTATGCCTGGGGTGCTTGCTCACGCCGTTCGTGTCGCTCAACGTCAATGTCGGCACGTTCATCTTCGGAGGCTATCACGGATATGCCATGGTGCTCGTCTCCATATGCATCGGCGTGGCGACGGGCTTTCGCATGAGCGTCGTTCGCTCGGTCGGCTTGGGCTTCTTCGCGCTGTATTCAGGCGAGCTCATTGGGTCTTTGCTGGCGCATGGCCTGGGGTTTCTCGATAGCATGAAGCCTGATTTGGCCTTGCTCACCTTGGTGGCGGTATCGCTTTTGTTCATATCGCACCTGTTCCTGTTCACGGAAAGCGATTTGGTGCAGCTGGGCATCGGAGAGGTGAACCTGTCCACGCCTGCGCGTGAGCGCCTGCAGGCATTGGGCGGCGTGCTGCCGGGGTCGGCTGCGGCGATGAACGGTCCTTGCGGCTCGGCGGAATATGTGGGTTGCGCTGCGGTGTCAGCTGTTGCCGATGCGCTTGCCAACGACGCGCTGGCCAGCATGAAGGCCGCCGACGATGACCGGGAGGCGACAAGCGAACCGGTGGATCCAAGCGCGGTCATCGCCGAGCGCTTCGGGCTTTCGCCGCGCGAATGCGACGTGCTGCCGCTGCTTTTGGAGGGCCGCACCATCGCGCGCATCCAGGAGGCGCTGTTCATCTCTCAAGGAACGGTCAGCACGCACATTCGGCACATCTACCAGAAGACGGGTGCTGCAAACAGGCAGGACCTCATCGATATGGCGCAGCGTGTGTTGGCGGGGGAATGCGGGGACGGTGGCGCTGCAGGTGGAGCTGGTGCGGCTGGCGCGGCTGGCGGCGCGGCGTCTGGTGGCGTTGCGGCTGGCCAAGCGGCCGGCAGCGCTGGCGTTGCTGCGGGCGGCGGCGCTTCCGGTTCCGCGTCTTCGCCGCGATCTCGCGTGCGGGCGCAAGGAGCTGGCGAGGTCGGGTTATGGTTCTCAACTTAGATTAATCGCATGCCTTGACGCGCGCTCGCCTCGCGCGACATAATGCAAAGCAAGATTGCACCGAACGAAGCTGGGGGGCTTCAAGCAGAGGGCTTCATCTTGAAGAAGATGGAGGCCTGAACAATGAGTGCACCGATCGTTCCCATGACGAAAGATGCCACCGTGACGGTGGATGAACTGGGGCAATTCTTTTCCACTTTGAATATGGGCGGATACCACCGCATCGCGGTGACGCGCAGCGTGCGCGATGACGTCACGCGCCCGTTTTTGATGGTGGCGAACGCGCTTGCGGCTCGTCGGCGCCCCGTGCGCATCGTGTGCGCCGACAGCGTCGCTGCGCGTCGATACCGCGCCGTTATCGCGGCGGAACCTCAAACGTATGGCGCGCTTGATGGCGATTGCGTGACGACGGCGCGCGAGCTGGCCCTCGGCGTGTTTTCCGATGCGCGCGTGGCCGCCGGTGCGCATCGCTCCGGTCGCGTCCTCGATGCGAACGAGATGGACGTGCTGATGGAGGACGTGAAGGTCAGCGGCATCAAGCCGGGGCGCTTGCGCGAGATGCTGAAGTTCTTCTACAAGTCGATGGCTGATTGTTCCGCCGAGCAGGACGGATGGCTTGAGACTGGCGAGGAGAAGAAGGTCTTTTCCATCTTGCAGGAAAACCTCGAGGCGCGCGACGCGATGCTGCCGGCGGAGCTGTTCGGCTTGGCGTGGCGCGGCATGATGGACGGCAAGGTCGGGCGCGGGCCGATGCTGGTTTTGTGCGACGACTGGGGCGGGCTTTCCGCGTCGGCGCAGCGTTTCGTGGAGCTTTTGGCCACCGAGGGGCTTATCGCGGCGGGCACGAACTCTGCGATGCCAAGCGCCGATGAGCCGTATCCGAACCCCGAAGGTTTTGCTGCGCTGGCTCGCCGTCCGCACATTCAGAAGGTGTTCGTGAGAAGCGAAGCGGGGCTGCCGCGCATGCATTGGAGCGCTGCCGAGACGCCTGGCGAGGAGGTCCGTGCAGCGGCTTTTCGCATCGCCGAGCGTGTGGGTGCGGGTGCCGATCCTGCGGGCGTCGTGGTCGCGGTGCCGAATGCGGCATGGGCTCGCGCCGTGGCGAGCGAGCTTGCGGCTGCGGGCGTTGGCGCGTGCGTTGATCCGGGGCCGGGCAAGGTGAAGGGCGATCCGCGCTATCCGGAAAGCGCGCAGGCGGTGAAAGCGGCTGCATTGGAGAAGCTTCGCGAGAATCCGGCGGATATGTGCGCGCTGCGCACGTACTTGGGCGCGGGCGATTGGCTGCTGCGCTCCGATGCGTTTCTGGGCCTGCTCGCCTATGCGCGCGAACACGATTTAAGCCTGGGAGAAGCCATCGGCGCGCTTCGTAGCCAGCCGGCCGATGAGCGCGAGCTTGATATCTTCCGCAAATTCGATAACGCGCTGGATGAATTGGATGAGCTGGGGATTTCGTATTGCGGCTCACCGGCGGGCACGGCGGCCGGGGCGGCGGAGGGCGATGCCGCTGCCGGTGGGGCTGGCGCGGCTGGCGATGCGGCGGTCGCCGCTGCGGAAACCTTGCGGGGTGAACCCGTAGGCGCGAGCGATAGCTCGCGCATCCCGGCGAAGCCGGGAAATTCGGAGGCCGACGAGCCGGCAAGCATGTCGAACGCCGCGTACGCACCGGGTTGCGTCACGATCGCGCCGTACCGTCGCTGCCGCAGCCTGCGCGGCGAGGCCGTGTTCGTTCTCGGCATGGTGAACGGCTTTCTTCCCGCCGCCGATGCCGTCGACGACGCCAAGTTCACCATCGATCATCGCAGATCGGCCCTTGCGCGCGAGTCAGCCCTGTTCAGCGACTTGTGCGACCTTGCTTCGGGTGGTGACGTCTTTGCAAGCCGCTTTAAGAACGATCTGTACAAGCCGGCCACGCTGGCTCATGCGCAGGTGACGCGCGTGTTCGCGAAAGACGGCGAGCGTTGGGCGCGCATCGCTCCGAGTACGTTTTCGCCTGACGGCGCGCCGCTGCCCGACGTGGTGACCCAGGCGGTGTAAGGGCGTCGAAACGCCGTTTCCTGAAGGGCGCCCGTCTCTTTTGTTCCCGCTGATTTCCTGATTGGAGCTTTCCCATGATCCAGAACAACGATTCCTTCGTCATTGATGACGATTTCGACCCGCTGGCCGACATCGATCTGGACGAATACGACCAGGATGGCGATGCCGACTATATGGTGCCCATTCCCGACGCGGATAAGTCCGTCGTGCCGCCGAAGGTCGAGGCGCCTGCGCCCGAGCGTATCGAGAAGCTGATTTCCGGTATGCCGGGACAGCTGTTTCGCCTGCTTGCCGCTGTTGACGCGTGCCGCGAGCCTTTGACGCTCGATGCGGCCGCCGCGTCCGTCGACGAGCGGTGCCCGCAAGGCGCGAGCGTGTTCGAGGCGCCGCAGATCGTGCTGTTGATGGAGCGCGCCGGGGCTTTGGAGAAGATCGAGCCTGAAGGCGAAGGGGTGGGCGAGGCGGTCGAGGTCGTCGAAGCTGCCGAGGGCGACTCGCCCGCTGAATCCGCCGATCGCCTGGAGGTCACGCCGGCCGCTCCGGCAACCTATGTCGCCACCGAGGCGGGCCTCGCCGCGCTCGAGAAGTATTCCGGCGAGCACGTCATCATCAGCCTTATCGACGAGATGCCGCGTTACAAGCCCATCTACCAGCGCATTCTGAGCATGTGCAACGTCGAGGGCGGCACTCCCGTCGGCCCGTTGAACAAGGCGATCGACTCCGACGAGCTGCTGCAGGAACCGCGCCTGTTCTGCACGTACTTCTTGAACAAGCTGGAAGGTGCGGGCGCGCTCGTGTGGCGCGACAACTGGAAGATCACCGAGGCCGGCAAGTCCGTGCTGACATCAAACGTGTTCGCGAAATAAAGGGGGAATCATGACCGCGAAAACCGACATGAATGCGATTGACGAGAGAGCTGCCGAGGCGGCTGAGGCGATGGATGGCACCGAGATGCGCGCGGCCTTCGCCGATGCGCTGCGCGGACGCAAGGCAACCTACGCGTTTTTGGCGCGCCTGTTCCGTACCGAGGTCGATCAGGAGCTGCTCGATACCCTTATGGGCATGCAATTTCCCGCTAACACGGGGAATTCCCAGGTGGACAAGGGATATCGCATGATCGTCGAGTACCTCAACCACGCTGATGCCAACGTGCTCACCGACCTGGCGATCGACTACGTGCGCGCCTTCATCGGCTCGGGCAATGACGGTTTTTGCGCCGCGTACCCGTACGAAAGCGTGTACACGTCGCCGAAGCGCCTGATGATGCAGGATGCCCGCGATGAGGTGCTGGCGCTTTACCGTGCGGCGGGCCTCGACAAAAAAGATGACTGGAAGGAAGGCGAGGACCACATCGCGCTGGAACTGGAGTACCTGCAGGTGCTCTGCGACCGCGCTCTTGAGGCATGGCTTGCCGGCGACGATGCGCGTTGCGAGGGCGAGCTCCTCTCGCAGCGCAACTTCCTCACCGATCACTTGATGGCGTGGTACCCCATGATGGCCGGCGACATGATGAAGTTCCCGAAAACGAGCTTCTATCAGGGGCTCGGCGTGCTGCTGACGGGCTTTCTGTCCAATGAGCGCGAGTTTTTGGATGACGTGCTCGGACCTGAGGATGGGGCTTCCGGCGCGGATGGTGACACGGCTGGCGCGGTGGCCGATTCGTCAGCGGCGGGCGAATCTGAGTTCGAGCCTGCGGAAAACGTGGCCTGATCATGAGCGCGAAAGACGAGAAGACGCCGGGCTTCACGCGACGCACCTTCGCCGTGGGCTGCGCGGGAGCCGCCTGCATGGTGGCGCTCGGCGGCGTGAAGTACCTGCCGGCGCGCCCGCTGCTTCGCCCTGTCGGGGGTCAGGACGAGGATCATCTGCTTTCCGGCTGCATCCATTGCGAGCGCTGTCGCGAGGCGTGCCCGCAAGGGGCCATCGCCCCGGCGCACATTGAGTCGGGAATCTTGAACGCGCGAACCCCGCGCATGGACTTCAAGGCCGGCTGGTGCGATTTCTGCGCCGGCATCGAAGGCGGGCCGCGCTGCATCGCGGTATGTCCGACGCATGCGCTGGCCTGCGACGATCTCTCGCGCGTGGTCATCGGCATCGCGCACCTCGAGCGCGATTGGTGCTTGGCCGCCAAGGGCATGGGCTGCCATTCGTGCGTCGATGCCTGCCCGTATGGGGCGCTTGAGCTGGGATACGACCATGTGCCGGTTGTCAACGAGGACGTGTGCAACGGATGCGGCGCGTGCGAGTTGGCGTGCATCAGTCTGACCGCGGGCTCCATTTCCGCCGGCGCGACCGATCGCGCCATCGTCGTCAAACCGGTTGAAGGGTAGGGGGTCGCCATGAAAGGAAACAGTTATCGCGCGCGGGCCCTGGTCATGCTGGCGGTGCTCGTGGTGGTGGCCGTCGGGTTCTTCACTAGCTTCGGAATCGGCAATCTGTGCGCCGTTGGCTTTTCCGACATCGTGCTGGCCTGCCCGCTTGGGGCGTTGCTGTCGATGATCGCCGAGCGCACGGCAATGCCGATGGCTGTCGTGAGCGTGATCGCGGCGCTGCTTGTTTGCGTGGTGCTCGGCCGCGTGTTCTGCAGCTGGGCGTGCCCCGTTCACTTCATGACCCATCGCGGGAATCCGGCGCGTCGTGTCCCCGGTGGGAAGAAGATGGGGAAGAAACCGGCTGACGCTGCGGGGAAGTCTGGCGCTGGCGATGCTGCGACGCCTCGATCGGCCGCGACCCCGCTTTCCGTTTCTGAGAAGGCTGCGCTTTCAGGATGCGCCGCGTGCGCGCATCCGTGCGGCAAGGCGCGCGGTATCAAGCTTGATTCCCGTCATGGTATTCTGGCCGCCGCGCTCGTCTCGACGGCCCTCTTCGGATTTCCGGTGTTCTGCGTTATCTGCCCGGTCGGTTTGACGTTTGCGACGGTTTTGCTGGTCATGCGCTTGTTTGCCTTTGGGGAAACCACGTGGACCATCGTTGCGTTCGCGGCCATCATCTTGGCTGAGGTGTTCCTGCTGCCGAAGTGGTGCCACAAGTTCTGCCCGCTTGGGGCGCTGCTGTCGATTTTCTCCGGGGCGAATCGTACGCTGCGTCCGCAGGTCGACGCAACGAAGTGCCTGCGCGAGGCGGGGCATGCGTGCACTCGCTGCACCGATGCCTGCCCCGAGGGCATCAACCTGCACGACGTGGCGGCTGGCGAGACCACGCTTAACGATTGCTCGAAATGCCGGGCGTGCGCCGATGCGTGCCCCGAGGGCGCTATCGCGTTCCCGCTTGTGACGAAGGGCGCTCGGCCGGGATCGTGCGTGGTGGGCGTGCCGTCTGCGGAGCCCGGCGGGGCTGCCGGCGCGGGCGTTGGCGCAGCTGGGCGCGGCTCCGACGTGCGCCCGCCCGCCGACGAGCCTGATCACGAGGAGGAGAGGTAGCTATGTCCTTCATCGATATGTTCGCGGCGGCGCTTGACGCCATGCAAAGCGATGCGATAACCATTCATGACGAGCGCTGCATTTCCGTACGAAACCGCAACGCGCATTGCGCTCGCTGCGCCGAGTCGTGCACGTCGGGGTGCATCACGCTTTCGGGTAACGCTATCAGCGTCGATCCGGACAAGTGCATCGGCTGCGGAACATGCGCCACCGCCTGCCCGACCAGCGCCATCGAGATCACCGACCCCGATGACACGCAGCTGACAAAGCTGCTCAAGGCATCCATCGTGGCGACGCAGGGACATCCGGTCATCATGTGCGCCCATGCGTTGGAGGGCTTTGGGCTTGCCGAAGCCGATGTTGCCTCGGCCGCCGTGGTGCTGCCCTGCTTGGGACGCGTCGACGAAAGCCTGCTTGCGGGCGCGGCGGCGTATCGGGCCTTCGATGTGACGCTGGTGTGCGGGGGCTGTGAGGGGTGCGAGCATGCGCCTGGCGGGCAGCTGGTGCGGCGCGTGGTGGACAGCGCGCAGAACATGGTCGCCGCGTTTGGCGGCGCGACGGCATTTTCCCTGACAGAAGAGTTGCCGGATCAAGTTGCGGAGCTTGCCTGCGCCGGGCATGCCGGTCGGGGCCGTGGTTTGCGCGGGACGATCGGGCCGGCATCGTCGCAGGGCGGGAGCGCGTCGCAGGCCGCAGACGGCGTTTCGCGCCGCGATTTCTTCAGGCAGATGAAATCGCAGACAACGAGGGCAACGGGCGCGGCTCTTTCCGAAGAGCTGGACGCGCATCTGGGCAAAGTTGCCGACGAGCCTTCCGTCCCCGCGGCGTATCGCAAGGTCAACGCGAATGGGACTCTTTCGCATTACGTGCCGACGCGCCGCACGCGCCTGTACAACTATCTGAACCATATCGGCGACGGGAAGCCGGCGAGCGACGATGCCTGCGTGCGCTCGCGCGTCATCGGCGCCGTTGAGATCGATTCCGTCAAGTGCACCTCGTGCCGCATGTGCGCAGTGTTCTGCCCGACCGGAGCGCTGGAGAAGGTGGAGGATTCCTCGAAGGGCGCATTCGGGGTGGTGCATCGTCCGGCAGCTTGCATGCAGTGCCGTTTGTGCGAGCGCATTTGCGCTTCGTCGGCCATTCGGGTGCGCGACGAGGTTCCTGCGCGGCAGTTCGTCGGCAAGCAGGCGGTCGTGTTCCCCATGACGCGTCCGGATTGGACGCCGAACACGCCAACATCGATGTACGATAAGTTCCACCAGATTTACGGCAAGAACATCAACATGTCGGCGTTTTAGCAGGCGGGGCGACCTCTGATCGCGAACGAGGATGCCGGCTGGCGAAAGCGACGTCGTTGAGGATCGGCGCGTCGAAGGGTCGCTTTGCGGTTGCGGGTGCGTGCGCGGGGTCGCGCAAATGGCGTGCGGCTTTTCAGGAAGGGAAGGATCCGAGCATGATCGAATATACGTTGCCTGACTTCACCGCGGCGCTCGGACTGAACCTGTTTTTCGCGCGCCTGGCTTTTGATCGGCCGGGATGGCTGCAGCCTGACGTTCGCATCGCCAGCATGTACGGGTGCTTCTCTGGATGCAAGCTCAACGGCGGGCGGTCTTACGTGCGCGAGCAGGCGACGCCGCAGCAGATGGAGCGCACGTTCGCCATTCTGGAAGAATACGGCATCGCGCCGCGTCTGACGTTCACGAATATGATGGCGACTGCGGAAGACCTGGACGATCCTTACGCCCGCGCCATTTTGGAAGCGGCGCGGCGTCACGGGGGCGAGGTCATCGTATACGCCGATGAGCTGGGACGAGCCATTCGCGAGCGATATGGGATGCCGCTCGTGCTTTCCACGACGCGCGCGCTCGAGACGCCCACCGAGGTGAATGCGGCGTGCGAGCGCTACGACTGGGTGGTGCTCAATTACAACCACCACAAGGATCCGGAGTTCTTGGGCGCGCTTGCGCATCCCGAGCGCTGCGAGGTGATGGTCAACGAGTTCTGCGTGCCTCGCTGCCCGCATCGGCAGGAACATTATCTGCAGAACAGCCAGGATCAGCTGAGCGGCAACCAGCGGCCGTTCGCCTGCGCGGCGAAGAAGGCTGACTTCTTCGCGCATGAGCCAGGTCATCCGGTGATGTTCACCGTCGACGAGGTGCGCCGTGCGCATGAGGGTTTCGGCATAGATTACTTCAAGATCGTCGGCCGCGGCGCGCCGTTTGCCACCGTGCTCGAGGCGCTGTCGTACTATCTGGTGCGTCCGGAGTATCGTAGCGACGTGAAGTGCCTGGTGGCCGCCCAGATGAGGTAGGGGGGCGAGTGGCCGCCGGCGCCGGTGGGGGGTGCCCTCTTTGCTTGTGGCGCCCCTTCGTCATGCAGGTACAACGGCTTGCAGAACGCTTCAGGGCCCTCTTCGACCCCGTAGGAGTTCGGTGAATAGTCGCCGGCAGAGATCTCACGCTTTCACGTTCGCCTTACAATCAGGCGAAACGGTCGAGAGAAAGAGGGCGCTATGTCGTATATTCCCGTCGCGCAGAACACCCCGTGGCAGCAGGGGACCGGCTTCGATAAGGCGAAGACCGCCGTACTCGTCATCGACGTGCTCGGAGGTGCCGAGGGCGCAACGCCGGGCCTTGAGGATATGGCGAGCAACAGCGTGGCCATCGTGAAGGCGGCCCGCGCGGCCGGGGTGCCCGTCGTGTTCACCTGCGATGCTCATCTGCCGGGCATCGACCGCGAGCTGGCGCTGTGGGGTGATCATGGCATCGCGGGTAGCGAGAGCGCGAAGCCCCTGGCCGCGTTCGAGGTGAGCCCCGCCGACTACGTGCTGCCGAAGCGCCGCTACGACGGCTTCTTCCAGACCGACCTTGATCTGACGCTGCGCGAGCTGGGCGTCGACACGCTCATCGCGGTCGGCTGCGACACGAACATCTGCGTGCTGCAGACGCTGGCCGGCGCGTATTTCCGCGGCTATAAGACCATCGTGCCCGCCGACGCGACGGCGACGTTTTTGGTCGGCACGCAGGAAGCCGGCTTGGAGTACTTCACGCGCTGCTACGATAGCCGCGTGACCACCACCGAGGCGGTCCTCGAGCAGCTTCGGTAGGCCTGTTGCCGGCGCATAAAGCGCGATCGGTGTTCCGCTCCGGCTCTTGAAAAATCTGATGCGCCTTCGGCGCTGAACTATTGATGTGCGCTGTCGCTCGCACCCACGAAGGGCCTGATGGGAACGTTAACCTAACACCTGAAATTCGTGGGGCCGAGCGAGAGCTCGGCCTGTA
>CAVGWX010000022.1:20895-24350 GCA_963633085.1 Prevotella sp. CAG:279
GATGCCCCGGCACCTTCCACTGCAGGCGGTAGCCGCCCAGCCCCGCCTCGCGCAGTTTTTCCCTCACGAGCAGCTCGGGCTTGGTGTCCTTGCGCTTGTTGCCCTGCATGCTTTTGTGCACGGCGTAGCTTGACGCTGCAGGTGAGGGGACGCGCACCGTGGCATATTCGATACGTTCGGCATTGCCGGCGGCTCCATCTGCGGCAGCGCCTGTGGCAACCCTCGCCGTCACGAAGCTGCGTTTGATGCTGTTCGGGGAGGGCACCTCGCCCAGCGTCCCGTCTTTCGCGGCGGCAAGGAGCGGGGAAAGCTCCTCGTGCCAGCGTTGCGCAAGCCGTTCGAGCGACCATGCGGCGTTCGCGGGGCTGGTGGAAGGCAGCACGTGCGCGGCAAGCCCCACCTGCCACTGCAGGTACCGCTTGTACAGCCGCCCGGCCGTGCCGCCGTTGCAGATGACGGCGCCGATGTGGGCGGTCTTAAGGATGCGCTCGACGTGCGCCGGCACCACGTTCTTGATGCTGGCGTCGCTCGATCCTTTGATGTCGCACGACTCGATGACGTCCCACAGCGCGATGCCGTGCGAAAGCAGCAGCTGCCGCTTCGCGGCGATGGACTGCTCGAGGGTCGCGGTGCCGTCCTCGCCGATCGCGCCGCCCGCGGCTCCGCCGTCGATGGGGTCTCCCTCGTTCGGCGGCACCGGCGCATCCAGGCATGCGGCCATCACGCGCCAAAAGCGGTTCTGCGGGTTTCCGTAATAAAACGCGTTCTTGCGCGAAAGCACCGAGGGAAACGACCCGAGCACCAGGATGCGCGAGTGCTCGTCGAACACGGGGTCGAAGCCGTGCGGTATGTGCTGGTAGCTTGCCATGCGCCTTAGTATAGCGAACGGGCGGGCGCGCCGACCCTGCGACCGCATGGGCTCGGCCGGCCTCCCTTGCCGCGCCGGCCCCGCGACCGCCGCGCGGCTGCAGGATCCAGATCGTCGCGGCCTTTCCCTTCTTGCCGGTCTTAGCCGGCTCAAACGCCCCGCTTACGCCGGGTTCTCGTGGATCATGATGTGCTTAACGCTGGGGAAGCGCCGCTCGACGGCGTCGTGAGCCGCCTCCGCGATGGCGTGCGCCTCCACGAGCGGAAGGTCGCCGTCCACGGCGATCTCGACGTCGACGTACACGCGGTTGCCGAACTTGCGCGTGCGCAGCGAATCGATGCGCACCACGCCGTCGATCTTGGCGACGCACGAGGCGATCTCGCGCTCCTCGTGCGCCTCGCAGGGCGTGTCGGTCATGTTGCCGAGCGCCTCTTTCAGCACATCGAAGGCCACTTTCAGGATGATGGCGCAGATGATGAGGCTGGCCAGCGCGTCTCCGGCGGGAAAGCCCAGCATGGCGGCCCCGATGCCCGCCAGCGCGCCCACCGAGGAAAGCGCGTCGGAGCGATGGTGCCACGCGTCGGCCATGAACGCGCTGGAGTCCATGACGCGGGCCCAGTGGCGCGTGTACCAGAACATGCCCTCCTTCACCGCGATGGACGCCACGGCCGCCACGAGCGCCAAAACGCCCGGCGTCGGCGCGTCGAGGTACGCCCGGGTGGCGATGCTCTCCATGCTGGCAAGCCCAATGGCCGCCCCGGTGAGCGCGAGGATGACTCCTAGCGCAAGCGAGGCCACGCACTCGAAGCGCTCGTGGCCGTAAGGGTGCCCCGAGTCGGCCTCGCGGGCGGCAAGCTTCACGCCGGCAAACGCGATGGCGGTGGCGAAGACGTCGGAGAGCGAATGCACGGCGTCGGAGATCATGGCGGTTGAGTTGCCGAAGATACCGGCGGCCAGCTTGAAGGCGGAAAGCGCCACGTTGCCGGCGATGCCCACGCCCGCGACGTCGCGGGATATCTTGTTGCGGTCGGGCTGGCTGGGCTGGTCGGGCGCCTCGCTGCGGTCGGCGGGCTGCGGTTCGCCTTCGAAGGCGATGGCGTTGGTGATGGGGCTGGCCTCGGCGATAGGCGCGGGCGCGGCGGTTGCGTTCATGATGGTCCTCCTGAAACCGGGTGCATGGCAGCTCTTGGCTTGTAGCTGTGCGGTTCCGAAGGGTGATCCCCGCCTTGGGCGTGCCAAGGCGGGGAAAAGAAAACGCCTGCGGAACCAGCAACTGTCCCGCAGGCGCGATGCATGCCTGCTGCCCGGTAGGGCCCGGCTCCATGGCTTGCGCCACGGCCTGTTCAGTTTGCGCTGTTGAGCTCGCGTCCCGCGCGTGCGGGGCGCAATGCAGTGCAAAGAGCGCCCCTATGGTACCCGGCGACCTGGCAGTATGTCACCGGTTACTTGCAGGTTGTGGCGAAACGATGGGCGGCCTCAGGCCGAGCGCACGGCGCCCCCCCTCGCGGGTGCCGGCCAACCGTCGCCGAGCATCGCCCTGCGTGCGTTGCCGTCAAGCGCACGGCGCCGCACCTTCGTCAACCCTCAATTTGCGGCTTTCCACGACATTGCCGCCACAGCTCCGCTCGCCGAAAAAAATCACCAGGGGTTTTCGTGGTGGAAAACCTTGCCGAAAACGCCTTCGCAAACGTTGCGCGCTATTCGTGTCGACCGGCGGTTTCTCGGTTTTCGCGGGGCTGTGGAAAACAATATCTGTACACCATAAATGGTTTTTTGCGAACAATAAAACACAATATATTGTGCCGAAATGGCGTATAGTAAGCACATCGAGAAACGCGGCCGCAAGGGCAGCGGTCGCAGAATTTCACGAAATTTCCGAACGCGCAGACCAGAAGGCCTTTAGCTTTTTGCGCGCTTGGTTTTGGAAGCTTGAAGAAGGGTGTGAGTGCGATGAAGATCATTAAAAGAAGCGGTTCCGAAGCGACGTTCGACATCAACAAGATCGTCAATGCCATCAAGGCCGCCAACGCGGAAGCTGCCGCCGAGGACCGCTTGACCGATGATCAGATCGCGCTTGCCGCCCACAGCGTCGAATGGCTGTGCAGCCGTTCCGGCCACACCGTGTCCGTGGAGGAGATCCAGGACATGGTCGAGAACCAGATCATGGCCCAGGGCCGCTACACCGTTGCGCGCAAGTACATCATCTACCGCTACGTGCAGTCGCTCAAGCGCCAGTCCAACACCACCGACGACAAGGTGCTCTCGCTCATCGAGTGCAACAACGAGGAAGCCAAGCAGGAGAACTCCAACAAGAACCCCACCGTCAACTCCGTGCAGCGCGACTACATGGCGGGCGAGGTTTCCAAGGACATCTCCATGCGCCTGCTGCTGCCCCCCGATGTGGTGGCCGCGCACAACGAGGGCATCATCCACTTCCACGACTCCGATTACTTCGCGCAGCACATGCACAACTGCGACCTGGTGAACCTGGAAGACATGCTGCAGAACGGAACCGTCATCTCCGGCACCTTGATCGAGCGCCCGCACAGCTTCTCCACCGCGTGCAACATCGCCACGCAGATCATCG
>CAVGWX010000023.1:0-23994 GCA_963633085.1 Prevotella sp. CAG:279
TAGCGGCCTAGGGCCGAGTTTTAATTAAGGTGTCCAAGTTTTGGGACGCAGTTCAAGGATGCGACACCATTTTGCCGAGAGGAGCGGCGGCGCTTGCCGGCCGATGCGCCCCGGTTTTCAAGAACATGGGCGGGCGGGCCTACGAAATATGGGCGATCGACCCTATTTCGCCGTGTCGTTGACCTCGATGTCGATGGCGTCCTCGAAGTACTCCTTCAGCGGGCCGGATCCGAACGCCTGCACCTCCTCGATGTGCCAGCAATCGGTGGCGGGCAGCCCCGGGATGCTCTCGGCCACGAAAACCGGGTCCTTGCCGGCGGCGCGCTGCTCGGAGTAGTCCTTCAGCGCCGCGATGGCCCACTTGCCCAGAAGCAGGATGGCAATGAGGTTCATGAGCGCCATCAGCCCCATGAAGATGTCGGCGAGGTTCCATGCCAGATCGAAGCTGTTCACCGCGCCGAAGAAGATGACGACCAGGCACGCCAGGCGGAACACGATGAGCGCCGCCTTGCTGTCGTTCTTGATGAAGCGGAAGTTGCTTTCCGCGTAGAAGTAGTTACCGATAAGGCTGGAGTAGGCGAACATGAAGATGGCGAACGTGATGAAGTGGATGCCGATGGGTCCCACGACGTTGTTCACCGCCATCTGCACGAGCGGCATGCCGTTGAGCGTCTCGGCGGCGGCGGGGTCCTGCACGTAGAACACGAGCACCATCATGGCCGAGCAGGTGCAGATGAGCAGCGTGTCGATGTAGACGGACAGGCTCTGCACCAGGCCCTGCTTCACCGGGTGCGACACGCTGGCGGTGGCGGCGGCGTTCGGGGCCGAGCCCATGCCGGCCTCGTTGGAGTACAGGCCGCGCTTGATGCCGAGCATGACGACCGAACCGGCGAACCCGCCGAAGACGGAATCGAAATCGAAGGCGCTTTGGAACATGAGGCCGAACACCGCGGGCAGCCAGGTGATGTTGGTCAGCGTGGTCCACAGGGCGATGGCGATGTAGGCGAGCGCCATGACCGGGACGATGATGGACGTGATGACGCTGATGCGCTTCGACCCTCCGAAGATGACGCCGGCGGTGAACACGACCAGGCCCAAACCGGCTGCGACGGCCACGCCGTTGGTCTGGTAGTCGGGAATGTAGTACTCAAGGGCGCTGCAGGCGTTGAAGGCCTGCAGGCCGTTGAAGCCGAACGCGAAGCACAGGATGAGCAGCACGCTGAACAGAACGCCCAACTTGCGGCTGCCCAGGGCCTGGTAGATGTAGTACGCCGGGCCGCCGCGGAACTCGCCGTCGATGCCGCGCACCTTCCAGATCTGCGCGAGCGTGGACTCGATGAACGCCGATGCCGCGCCGATGATGGACATGAGCCACATCCAGAACACCGCGCCCGGGCCGCCGGTGGCGATGGCGGTGGCCACGCCGGCGATGTTGCCCGTTCCCACGCGGGAAGCGGTGGACACCATCAGCGCCTGAAACGACGAGATGGAGCGCTCGCCCTTGACGTGCTTCTTCTCGGTGACCTGCCGAAACATGTCGCCGATGAAGCGGATCTGCACGCCGCGCGTGCGGATGGTGAAGTAGATGCCCACCGCAACCAGCAATATCAGCAGGATATAGGTGTACATGAAGGTATCGATCTCGCCGGTAACCTCGATAAGCCACGTGTTGAAATCCATTCTTTCCCCTTTTCGCAACGGTGACGCTGAAACCGTGACGGCGAAGAGGCGCAAAGCCCCGCTCGGGCAGCTTCGCGTCGCCGAGAAATGGGCCGCATCACCTGCGCGTTGGTGCTCGGCCGCATGAAAGACCACGGAGGCATCACTATACCTTATCCGGCAACACGATTGAAACGCGGACGGCCTCCCGCTAAGGCAAGCGGGGCACCGGCGCGGTCGGGGCGACGGGCGCCGCCCGACCGCCGCGCAAACGCAACCTCAAATGCCACCCGAAATGCAGCAAATATGGAACCTCCCCATCATTTTCCCCAGTTTGTCCATTATGGCCGTCTCGACCGTTCAAACGGCTATGATGGTCATTCACCGATTTTTGACGTTTGGATGTATGGAGGACAAACTTGCTTTCCGAACGATTTCTAACGAACTTGGTCAAGGGGATGACCAAGCAGCACCTTGATTTGAAGCCGACGGATGAGAAATTCTTCCCAGGCCCGAAGCCGGGCACGAAGTACATGCTCTACCTGCATGTACCCTTCTGCCAGGTGCTTTGCCCCTACTGCAGCTTCAACCGCTACGTGTTCCGCGAGGACATCGCCCGCCCGTACTTCAAGAACCTGCGCCGGGAGATGATGATGCTCAAGGAGCGCGGCTGGGATTTCGAAACGCTGTACTTCGGCGGCGGCACCCCCACCATCCTGCTCGACGAGCTGTGCGAGACCATCGATTTGGCGCGCGACAACTTCCACATCAAGGAAGTGGGCGTGGAGACGAACCCGAACCATTTGGTGCAGCCCTACCTGTCGGAGCTGAAGGGCCGCGTGCAGCGCTTGTCCGTGGGCGTGCAAAGCTTCAACAACGACCTGCTCAAGCAGATGGACCGCTATAAGAAGTACGGCAGCGGCGAGGAGATCTTCGAGCGCATCGGCGAAGCCGCGCCCTACTTCGATTCCATCAACGTCGACATGATCTTCAACTTCCCGAGCCAAACCGAGGAAATCCTCATCAACGACCTGGAGAAGATCGTCGCCTGCGGCGCGCGGCAAACCACGTTCAGCCCGCTGTACGTCTCCAACGCCACCACGCGCAAGATGGAGAAGTCGCTCGGCAACATGGACTACAACCGCGAGTTCCGCTACTACCGCATCCTCGACGAGGTGCTGACCGGCGGCGACGCCCCCTTCTTCAGCCGCGACACCATCTGGACCTTCAACCGCCTGAACGCCGAGGGCGCCCACGACCACGACCTGTACGCCGAGGAGCTGCAGGTGGCCTACAACGAATACCCGGCCATCGGATCGGGCTCCATCACGCACCTGGACGGCGCGCTGTACGTGAACACGTTCAGCTTGGCCGAATACAACGAGGCCATCGAGGCCGGGCACATGTCCATCATGGGCAAGTGCGTCATGTCCCAGCGCGACCTGGCGCGCTACTACTTCCTGCTGCACCTTTACCAGCTGCACCTGGACAAAGACGACTTCAAGAAGCAGTTCGGCTGCAGCATCGAGCGCTTGCTTCCGGCAGAGATGGCGTACTACCGCACGCATGGGGCCTTCGAGGTCGACGACGCCCACGAGCTGACGCTCACCTGCATGGGGCGCTACCTGACTCTCATCCTGTACCGCCAGTTCCTCTCGGGCATGAACAACCTGCGCGACCAGGCGCGCGACGCGCTTTCCGGCGAGGAGCACGACCTTTTGTTCGGCGACGAGACGAACTGCTCGGCCTGCCTGTAGGCAACCTGCAAGCACCCGTAGGCAACCTGCCCGCCGGCTACCGCTCCTGCAAAATTCCCTCTTGCGCACCCGGCGCGGCGGTCCTATACTGCCCAACCAAGATATCTGTTCAGGGCGAGGTGAAAATCCTCACTGGCGGTAACGGCGGGCTGCAAAACGCTGCAGCGCCCCGAAGTCCGCGAGCCTTTCAGATTGCGAGCCTTCCGCCAAGCGCGGCGCCTCGCAAGATGCAAGGCCGATCTGGTGGAAATCCAGGACCAACGGTTACAGTCCGGATGAAAGAACAGGGCAAACGCACGCAGGGTTTCCTGCGTGGGCGTTGCGGCATCCCCGCAATGCCAGCTGCGTCGCTTTTGCGGCGCGGCACCATCGTTATTTTGCCGAACGCGCCCGCAGATTCCCTGCGGGCGTTTTTCATGCCTGGCGCCGGCAGGGTTGTTCTGAAGAGAAAGGGCAACCGATGGCAGGCATACCCGAATCAATCGAAGAGGCGCACGGGGCAGCCGGCGCACCTGGCGCGCAAGGCGCCGGTGCCGACGAGACGCTCGACGCGCGCTTCATGCGCCGAGCGATCGCGCTCGCCGCGCGCGGGGCGGGCTGGACCAACCCGAACCCGCTGGTCGGCTGCGTGATCGTGCGCGACGGGCGCATCATCGGCGAGGGGTGGCACGAACGCTGCGGCTGCGCCCACGCCGAGCGCAACGCGCTTGCAAGCTGCGCGAAGCGCACGACGGCCGAAACGGCGCAGCCTGCGCACGAGGCGGCCGATGGCGACATAGCCGGCGGCGCGGCACGGGGCGCAACCGCCTATGTCACGCTGGAGCCCTGCTGCCACACCGGCAAGCAGCCGCCCTGCACCGAGGCGCTCATCGCCTCCGGCATCGCGCGCGTCGTCGTGGGGAGCCGCGACCCCAACCCGCTCGTTGCCGGCAAGGGCGCCGCGCAGCTGCGGGCGGCGGGCATACGCGTCGACGAGGACGTCCTTCGCGACGAATGCGACCAGCTCAACCCCGTGTTCTTCCACTTCATCACCAAAAACACCCCCTACGTGGTGGCGAAATGGGCCATGAGCGCCGATGGCAAGATCGCCTGCGCCTCAGGCGATGCGCGCTGGGTCACCGGGCAGGCCGCGCGCGCCGACGGGCACGAGCTGCGCCATCGCCTAGCGGCCATCCTCGTGGGCATCAACACCGTGCTCGCCGACGACCCGCTGCTCACCTGCCGCCGCGCAGGAGACGCCCCCCCGCACCAGCCCGTCCGCATCGTTTTAGACTCCCAGCTGCGCATCCCCGTAAACAGCCGCATCGTGCAAAGCGCCTCGCTGGGCGAAGCTTTGCTTGTTGTGGCAACCTGCACCACCGCGCCGGAAAAGGCCTCCGCGCTCAAAGCGGCCGGCGCCGAGGTGTGGCAGCTTCCCGCCGACGCCGATGGTCGCGTTGCCTTGCAGCCGCTTCTGCGCGCCATGGGCGAGCGCGGGCTCGACTCGGTGCTCATCGAGGGCGGAAGCGGCGTGCATGCCTCGTTTTTCGCCGAGGACCTCGTCGACGAATCGGTCGTGTACCTGGCGCCGAAGGTGGTCGGCGGCGCGGATGCGCCGAGCGCGGTCGGCGGGCAGGGAGCCTCGAAGATGGCCGACGCGACGACCCTCGGAGCGCCGCGCGTGAGCATGATCGGCCCCGACGTCAAGCTGGTGTTCACGCGAGACGGTCATACGGGCGTCGCCGATCAGATGAGCGCCGTGCAGGAAGGGGGCGAGGCATGTTCACCGGAATCGTAGAAGAAGTCGGCCGCGTCGAGCAGATACCGGCCCCCGGACGCGCGGGAAGCCTGCGCATCCGCGCGAGCCGCGTGCTTGAAGGAACCAAGCTCGGCGACAGCATCGCCGTGATGGGCGTGTGCCTGACCGTCACCGACCTTTCGCCGGCAGGCTTTTCCGCCGACGTCATGCCGCAGACGCTTTCGAAGTCGAGCCTCGGCGCGCTGCGCGCCGGCAGCCCCGTCAACCTCGAGCGCGCCATGGCGGCCGACGGTCGCTTCGGCGGGCACATCGTTTCGGGGCACATCGACGGGACCGGGCGCATCCGCCGCCTTGAGCGCGACCAGAACGCGGTGCGCATCACCGTGGAGGCGCCGAAAAGCATCCTGGCGTTAGTGGTGGAGCAAGGGTCGGTGGCCATCGACGGCATATCGCTGACGATTTCCCGCCTGCTTGCCGACGCGTTCGAGGTTTCCATCATCCCGCACACCTTCGCCGAGACCACCCTCGGGGCACGCAAGCCCGGCGACGCGGTGAACCTGGAAAACGACGTGGTGGGGAAATACGTCCGCCGCTTGCTTCAGACCGGGGGGCTTGACCCCGCAGGCGGCAGCGACGGGAGCACCGCCGAGGACAGCCCGGGCCCGGGCTGCGGCAAGCCGGGCATCAGCCTCGATTTCCTTGCCGCAAACGGTTTCTGACCAGCCAAAAAAACATCACTTACGGAAACACCAACCCGAAAGGACACCCCATGAGCATGAACACCATCCCCGAAGCGCTCGAGGAGCTGCGCGCCGGGCACGTCATCATCGTCGTCGACGACCCCGACCGCGAAAACGAGGGCGACCTCATCTGCGCCGCCGAATTCGCCACGCAGGCCAACGTCAACCTGATGGCGAGCGTGGCGAAGGGCCTCATCTGCATGCCGATGAGCAGCGAGATCGCGCACAAGCTGCACCTCGAGCAGATGGTTTCCGAGAACACCGACAACCACGAGACCGCCTTCACCGTCAGCATCGACCATGTTTCCACCACCACCGGCATCAGCGCGGCCGAGCGCTCCATCACCGCCATGAAGTGCGTCGATCCCGATGCCAAGCCGGCCGACTTCCGCCGCCCCGGGCATATGTTCCCCCTCGTGGCGAAGGCGGGCGGTGTGCTCGAGCGCAACGGGCACACCGAGGCGACCGTGGACCTGATGCGCCATGCCGGCATGAAGCAGTGCGGCCTGTGCTGCGAGATCATGCGCGAGGACGGCACCATGATGCGCACGAGCGAGCTTTTGGAACTGGCCCGAGAGCGCAACCTGGTCATCGTTTCCATCAAGCAGCTGCAGGACTGGTGCCGCATGCACGACAACCACATGCACGAGCAGGCCTGCGTGCAGCTGCCCACGGCGTTCGGCACGTTCGAGGCGCACGGGTTCGTCAACGACATCACCGGCGAGGAGCACGTGGCCCTGGTCAAGGGAGAGGTCGGCGACGGGCGCGACGTGCTGTGCCGCGTTCATTCGGAATGCTTGACCGGCGACGTGTTCGGGTCGATGCGCTGCGACTGCGGCGAGCAGCTGCATGCGGCGCTGGCGGCCATCGAAGCCGAGGGGCGCGGCGTGCTTCTGTACATGCGCCAGGAAGGGCGCGGCATCGGGCTGATGAACAAGCTGCGCGCCTACGAGCTGCAGGAGCAGGGCATGGACACCGTCGAGGCCAACGAGGCGCTCGGATTCGCCCCCGACCTGCGCGAATACTGGAGCGGCGCGCAGATTCTGCGCAACCTCGGCTGCAAGTCGCTGCGCCTTCTGACGAACAACCCCGAAAAGGTCTACGGGCTTTCCGGCTTCAACCTCGAAATCGCCGAGCGCGTGCCCATCGAAATAGCCCCGCAGGAGCACGACCGCCGCTATCTGGAAACCAAGGCGCACCGCATGGGGCACCTGTTCGAGCACCTGGACGACTAAGCGCGAGCGGGGCGCGACGCCGCAGCCCGCGCGAGAAGCGAGCGAGGCGCGCAACGCACCCACCAAAGAACCGACAAGGCAAATCCGCCGGAACCCCGGCGCAACCAACCGAAAGGAAACCGTCATGGCAATCAACATCATCGAGGGCAAGGTCGTCAACGAGGGCATGAAGGTGGGCATCGTGTGCGCCCGCTTCAACGAGTTCATCACCACGAAGCTGCTCGGCGGGGCCACCGACGCGCTGCGCCGTCACGACGTGCCGGAAGAGGACGTCACCGTGGCCTGGGTGCCCGGCGCGTTCGAGATTCCCGTGGTGGCGAAGAAGATGGCCGACAGCGGCAAGTTCGACGCCGTCATCTGCTTGGGCGCGGTTATCCGCGGGGCCACCTCGCACTACGACGTGGTGTGCAACGAGGTGTCGAAGGGCATCGCGCAGATCCAGCTGGCCACCGGCGTCCCGGTGATGATGGGCGTGCTGACCGTCGACACCATCGAGCAGGCCATCGAGCGCGCGGGCACCAAGGCCGGCAACAAGGGCTTCGAGTGCGGCGTCGGCGCCATCGAGATGGCCAACGTCCTGCGCCAGCTCTAAGCGCCCCCCGAAAAGCGCCAAAAGCAGGCCGGGTGCAAGCGCCCCGCGCACCGGCCGCGCTGCGCCCGAGCGTCAAGAATTCGTGCAACGCCCCCGCCGAGCAGCATCGCGCGGGGGCGTTTTGCTACACTTATGGCATTATGACCAAAAGCATCAACACCGAAAAGCCGGCCCCGGACCACGACGAGCGCCAGGAGCAATCCCCCTCGGCGCTTGCGAACCGCAAGCGGGCATCCCTTATATCGTGGATCGTCGTCGCCGTCGTCGCCGTCTTCATCTTCGGCATGTCCTGCCGCAACGGCTATCAGATCGACAACACCTCCGGCATCTTCTCCGTCATCAAGCAGTGGCTCTCGGCGCAGGCCTTCGCCCTCACCGGACACGAGGTCGACGTGAGCCCCGTCGGGCACTTCTGCGAATACCTGGCGCTCGGCGCCGCGCTCACCAACGCCCTGCGGTTCCACCTGCGGCCCGAAGGGGCCGCCGGCGCGCAATTGGTCGCGCGCCCCGTTAACGCCCTTTCGAAATGGGCTCCGGCCATAGCCTGCGCCCTGTCGAGCGTATACGGCGTCACCGACGAGTTCCACCAGATATTCACCCCCGGGCGCAGCTGCGACCCGCTCGACTGGGCCGTCGACACCGTGGCGGCAGTCATCGGCGCGCTCATCTGCTACGCCGTGCTCCGCAAGACCAAGCGCTAGCCAGGGAAAGCCGCAAGAGGTCGCCGGGCGCCTCCCAAGCGCCGGCGCGGCCGGGCAAAGCGCCGCGCTAGCCCTCGCGCGTCCACAGGCCCGTCTTGCCGCCGTCTTTCAGCAGCAGGCGCACCTCGGTGATCTCCATGCCGCGATCGACCGCCTTGCACATATCGTAAATGGTCAGGCAGGCCACGCTTGCGGCGGTCAGCGCCTCCATCTCGATGCCGGTCTTGCCGGTCACTCCTGCGGTGGTGACGACGTGAATGCCCACCCGGCCATCCTCGCGCTCGCCTTCGCGCACCGGTTCGCATTCCACCTTCGCCTTCGTGATGTTCAGCGGATGGCACATCGGGATAAGCGAACTCGTTTGCTTCGCGGCCATCACGCCGGCCACGCGCGCGCACGCCAGCACGTCGCCCTTCGCCGCCTTGCCCTCGACGATGAGCGCCAGCGTTTCCGGGTGCATGCTGATGAACCCTTCCGCTTTCGCGATGCGCTTGGTGATGTCCTTGTCGCCGACGTCCACCATGCGGACGTCGCCCTTTTCGTCGATATGCGTCAGCTGCTGCTCGCTCATAAATCCCCCTCGTCGGTGTCTTAATCCTCATGTTCCTTGCGCTGCCGCTTGCGGCCACGCGGCGATTCGTCAGCTTGATTGTAAGCGCTGGCGGCATCATCGCAAGCGCAAACGATGCACGCGGCCGGCGCAGGCAAGGTGCGCCTATCCGCCGATCTGGCTCATGCGGCGCTCGGTGGAGGTGATGTCGTCGTGGTCGTCGGGCTTGGCGCCGAGCGCGCGGGCGAACACGGCGCGCAGGTCGCGGTCGACCTCGTCTTCCGGCTTGCCGCTGCGCAGCACGCCGCGGATGTCGTATTCGTTATCGGAAAAGAGGCACGGACGCAGCTTGCCGTCGGCCGTGAGGCGCATCCGGTTGCATTCCCCGCAGAAATGCCTGCTCATAGGGCTGATGAAGCCCACTGTGCCCTTCGCTTTGGGAAACGCGAAGTACTTCGCGGGGCCCCAGCCGAGCGGCTGGTTGTCCCCTGCTGCCACCAGCTGCGGCAGGCCCTCGGCCGCAGCCGCCTCGTTGATGCGATCAAACAGCTCCTTGCAGCTGATGACGTCGTCGGGGCCCCAGCCGCAACCGTTCGACCCCGAGCTTTCCCCCACCGGCATGTATTCGATGAAGCGCACGTGCAGCGGGCGCGAGATCGACAGCTTCGCGAAGGCGAGGTAGTCCTGGTGAAGCTGGCGCACGGCAACGGCGTTGATCTTCACCGGGTTGAAGCCGGCGGCGAGGGCGGCGTCGATGCCGTCGAGCGCCTCGGTGAGCTGGCCGCGGCGCGTGATGGCGGCGAACTGGGCCGCATCGAGCGTGTCGAGCGAGATGTTGACGCGCGAAAGGCCGGCTTCCCGCAGGTCGTCGGCCATGCGCGGCAGAAAAACGCCGTTGGTGGTCAGCGATATGTTCTCGATGCCGGGCGTTTCGTGGATGTCGCGCACCAGATCGACCACGCCCTTGCGCACGAGCGGCTCGCCGCCGGTCAGGCGCACGCTGCGGATCCCCAGTCCGGCAAGCACGCGCACCACGTGCGCGATCTCCTCGATGCGCAGGATGTCCTCGTGGCACAGCGATTTCACGCCCTCCTCGGGCATGCAGTAGATGCAGCGGTAGTTGCAGCGATCGGTCAGCGAAATGCGCAGATAATCGATGGTGCGGCCGTGTCCGTCCTTCATGAGCTCCCCTCTCGTTGAGGGTCAAGTGTACCACGACCGCCGCGAATGCAACCGCACGGGTAGCAATTACGCAGTTCGCGCACCGCGGCGGCGCGCTACTTCTCCACCAAGTACAGCTTGTCCTCGGGAACGCGGATCCACAGCTCCTCGCCCTCGTGCGGCAGGTCGGCCGGGGCGACTTTCAGCTTATCGACGCGCCAGAACAGGTGCTGGTGCAGGTAGCGCATCTCGTCGTCGGTGCGCTCGACCGCGGCGTCCGCTTCCTCCGATCGGTCCAGAAATCCCAAAAGAACCGTTCGCTCGAAGCGCGCGTCGCTCACGCGATCGACGCGCATGCGGAAGCAGTTGTCTCCCGGCCCCTCGGCGCGCTGGAGGTAGAACGCGCGAACGCCCAGGCACTTCACGTCCTCGGGCACCGCGTCGGCCGTCTTGACCTCGACGCCCCACTTCGGCAGCCACACCGCATGGTCGCCGCGCCTGATGGCCGGGGTGGCGTTCTTGCATCCGGAAAGCTTGATGCCCGCCTGGCTTTGCGGGTGGTTCACCAAGTCCTCCCCCGTGCCCAGTTCCATGATGTGGCCGGCCTCCACCACCGCGATGCGGTCGCAGAAGCGCAGCGCCTCGTCGATGTCGTGGCTCACGTACAGGATGGTTCCCTCGAACGCGTCGAACAGGCTGACCAGGTTCTGCTCGAGCACGCTTTTCAGGTGCGCATCGAGCGCGGAGAACGGCTCGTCGAGCATCAGGATGCCCGGGCGCGCCGCAAGCATGCGCGCGAGCGCCACGCGCTGCTGCTGGCCGCCGGAAAGCTGCGCGGGGTAGCGTCCCTCGAAGCCCACCAAGCCGAAGCGCTTGAGCTCGGAGCTCACCAGCGCGTCGCGGTCGGCCGGCGAGACGTCCTTGCCGATGCCCGCCGCCACGTTCTGCGCCACGGTCAGGTTCGGGAACAGCATGTAGTTCTGGAACAAAAGCGCGGTCTTGCGCTGCTGCGGGGTGAGGTCCACCTTCGCCTTGCGCCCCTTCGCGCGATCGAAGAACACCGTGCCGTTCACGACGATCTTGCCCGCGTCGGGCCGCTCGATGCCCGCGATCGAGCGCATGGTCAGGCTCTTCCCGCATCCCGACGCGCCGAGCAGGCCCATCGTCTCGTTGCCGGCGGAAAACTGCTGCTGCAGGTGAAACCCCTTGAAGGTTTTCTCGATGTCGACTTCCAAGCTCATGGAAAACCTCCCCTAGTTGCTCTCGCGCTTGCGGTACTTGGTGTTGTGGTTCGACCACAGGTTGATGAACACGATGACCACCAAGCTGAACACGATGATCACCGCCGTCCAGAACCACGCCACGTCGGAATTGCCGTTCATCCACTCGAAGTAGATGGCGATGGGGATGGTGCGCGTGATGCCCACGTAGTTGCCGGCCATGAACAGCGTCGCCCCGAACTCGCCGAGCGCGCGGGCGAACGCGAGCACCATGCCGGCGGCGATGGAGCTCCACGACAGCGGCAGCATCAGGCGCACGAAGATCTTCGCGTTGCTCCAGCCCAAGGTGCGCGCGGCGTCGAGCATGTTGCGATCGAGGCTTTCGAACGCGCCCAGGGCGTTGCGGTACATGAGCGGGAAGGCCACCACCACGGCCGCGATGACGCATGCCGTGGGGCTGAAGATGAGCGGGAAGCCCGTCTCGATCCAGAACCGGCCGAACGCGGTGTTCGAGCCGCAGGCGTACAGCAGGATGAAGCCGCACACGGTGGGCGGCAGCACCATCGGGATGGTGAAGATGGCGTCGAAGATGCTTTTCACGCGCGGCGAGAGCCCCAGGCAGAAATAGGCCGCCAGAAGCCCCAACAGCACGATGAAGATGATGGCGATGCCCGTGGTGCGCAAGCTCACCCACAAAGGGCTCCAATCGAGGTTCGCCAGAAACTCGCCCATCGCCTCAAGGCCGGTTGCCTTCGCCACGATGGTCACCTCGTCGGCAGGCAGGATGCGCCCGAAATCGGCGAAGCTCGGCTTGGCGTAGTTGGCGTTCTCGGAGTCGGTGATGTCGCTGCCGTCCACCCCGATCACAAGCGCGTAGGCCTTGCCCGAGATCTCCTGGTCGAACATGAAGCGCACCGCCCCCACATCGTAGGTTTGCTGCGAGGTGAAATACCACGTGGAAAGCGATGAGAGCGGCGTCGATCCGGAGCTTTGGCCCTCGTCGAGCCCGCAGAACAGCTGCTGGAGGGTTTGCTGGGTTTGAGCGTTGGCCAGGTTCAGCCCCTGCTCGGACACCATGGCCGCAGGCACGTAGACCACCACGTAGTCGTTGACGGCCACCAGCTGCGCAACCTGCCCCGCACCCTCGCCGAGCAGGTAGGCATATCCTCGATATTCCCCGTCGATGCTGCGGTTCGAGCCCTTTTGGGCGCGCGAAAAGTCGTCTATCGCAAAACTGCTGCTCTCTATGGTGGCGGCGTCGTTGTCCTTGGACACCTGCACGTCCGAAATGTCGATGCCGCCCGCCTGCGCCGAGGCCGCATCGGACCCCGCCGTCGACTGGGCGCCAGCCGTCGTTTTCGCCGGCGCGCTGGGCGTATCGACGTCGCCTAGCGCATCATCGGCGAACGCCGCCGACGCGCATCCCAGTGCAAGCACCGCCGCAACAGCCAGGCTTGCGATATACCGTTTCGCGTTTCTCATCTGTCCCCTACTACTTCTGAAAATACCGAGCGATAAGGTAAGGGGATGAACCGGCCCGGCCCATCCCCTTCTGTGCACATGATTTTTGCAGCGCGGGCGCGCCAAGCGGTCTTACGCCAGCTCGAAGCCCCACTTCTGCCAGATCTCCTGAGCCTTGTCGCTGCTCAGGCACCAATCCAGGAATTCCTGGGTGGCTTCGGCGTTCTTGCACTCCTTGGTGATGGCGCCGGGGTACACGATGTTCTTGTGCGTGTTGGCCGGAACCGTGCCGACGATCTGCACGCCGCCGAAGCGGTACACGTCGGAGGTGTACACGAAAGCGACGTCGACGTCGCCGGACTGGGCATGCTTGCACACGTTGCCCACGGAGGTGTCCAGAACCGGGCTGTAGCCGTCGGCGAAGGAACCGCCCTTGCCGGAGATGTCCTTGCCGGTCTTGCCCGCATCGTCGCCAGCCGGGACGTACACGCCCACGGTGGACAGCGACTGGCACGCGTAGTTGCCGGCCGGGACGGACTCGTCGCCGACGCAGAACGTGTACTTGCCGTCAGCGATGTCCTGCAGCGTGACGTCCTTCAGGTCGGTGCCTTCCTTGGACACCATGACCAGGTCGTTCTTGAACATGTCGACGCGGGTGCCCTCGTCAACGTAGCCCTTGGACACGGCGGTGTCCATGGAGCCCTTCGACGCGCTGATCAGCAGGTCGGCGTAAGAGCCGGCGCCGAGCATCTCGTTGAGCTCGCCGGAGGCCTTGTACTGCGTGTCGGCGAAGGACACGTTGGAGTGACCGTCGGCGATGTAGGCGGCCTGAACCTCTTCCATGGCCTTGGACAGCGAGTTGGCGGCGAAGATCTGCAGCTGGACCGCATCCTTGGACTCTTCGGCCTTCTGCTCCTGCTTGGTGTCGGAGGACTTCGAGTCCGACGAGCTGCTGGAGGAGCAGCCGGTCAGAGCGAAGGCGCCGACCATTGCGAACGCGCACACGGCGGCGATCACAACGCGAAGTTGCTTCTTCATCATGTGGTTTCCCTTCCTTGGTTTTACCCCTAGAGACGAGCAAAGGCCTGTGCACGGGCCTTTGCAAGTTTGTGACATAGTACGCGATTGGCCCTATATGGGTCAATCGCGAATATTCTCATTTCGGACTATTATTTTGATTTGGGTATCTAGCGGCCGCGGCACGCTAGCGACCCGCATGGTTTCGCCGCTTGTCCTCGTACATGCGCCCGTCGGCGATCTTGCGCACGGCGGCGGTCTGCTTGCTGTCGAAGGGGAACCGCGCCCAACCGCAGCTGGCGCCCACCGTAACCGTATGACCGTCGACCTCGATCGGCTTGCAGATGGCAGCCTTCAGCGCCTCGATCTTAGCTTGGACGAGCGAATCGGGAAGCTCCGCCGCTAACACGATGGAGAACTCGTCGCCGCCGATGCGGAACGCGAAGTCCTCGTCGCGGATGCACCCCTGGATGCGGTGGGCAACCTCTTTGAGCAGCTCGTCGCCCGCGTCGTGGCCGTAGGTGTCGTTGACGGGCTTGAAGCGGTCCAGATCCAGATACAGCAGCGTGAAGGGCTTGTTCGCCTCCTGTCGAGCATGGAGTATCTCGGCGAAATATCGCTCGTTGAACAGCCCCGTAAGCCCGTCGGTCCTCGTGATGTTCTCAAGCTCGACGCGCCGCCCGATGTCCTGGCAGCAAAGCAGCACCTTTTTCAATTCACCGGAAGAGGTCCACTCCACCGGCACCATGCTCATGATCTTGAACGTGTCGCCCCCGCGCCCGGCGTATTCGAAATGCGCGACATCGCCATCGGCGCGCAGCGCCTCGCGCAGATGCTCGACGGAAAGCTGCCCACCCATCTTCATGTTGCCGGATTCGGACGTCACCACGTAGAGCTTCGACATGCGCTCAACCATCTCCTGATAGCGACCGCGCGAGGGGTACAGGAGATGATCGAGCTCGTTTTCGCAGTATTCATAGGTGTCGCTTTCCAGGTCGCAGATAGCGAAACGGTCGACGATCTTGGCTAGTCCGCCGAACAGCTCGTCCGACAGCTCCTTCTGGCGCTCGATGACGGCCCGCTCTTCCTCCTTGCTGCGCAGGCGATACCGCGACAGCAGGGCAAGGCCGCCGAGCACAAGCACGCCGACGCAGAGGAACAGGCCCACGACGACGACGAGCGTGACCGTCTGGATGTCCCGCATCCCGCCGTTGACGGCATCGTCGTGCACGACGCCGACGATCCACCAATCCTCCGCCGACGACGCCTGCCACACCATCACGTCCCTGTTGTCGCCATAGCTGCACAAGGCGCTGCCGGACTCGCCGGATTCCACGTCGCTGCGCATGTCGTCGGCGCTGCCGTACTCGAACTCCACGTTCGAGGAAAGGAAATCGAACATGTTGCCGATATAGTCGGGAAACTCGCTTTTCGGAGACAGCGACAAGACGACATCGCCGTTTTTCCTGATCACGTAGCAATCGCTCGTCCCGCTGAAAACGTTGCTCGTCATCATGCCCTGAACGACCTCGTTGTCGTAGCAAATAGCCAGGCCCGTATAGGTGACGCCGTCGATCTCGATCGGGGACGACGAGGGTATCGCGAACGTGATTTTTCGCGTTCCGCTTGAAAGGTAGCTGGATATGGTCGGTTTCCTGTTTTCAAACAGGTCGTCGAACACGTTCGAGTCGCTATCGTCGCGCCCTTGGCGCCCGCTGACCGTCAGATAATCGCAATTCTCGTTGAACAGGTAGAAATCGCTGTACAACCAGGATTCCTTGCGCTGAACGAAAGCCCGCCAACGATCGATGACCGATGCGGCATCTTCTCCGGCCTGCGCGCTGGCGAATTCCGCGTCCCAGTCGGCAAGCACGTTCCAGTTCCGTTGCGTGAACATGGAGAACGTCTTATCGACCTGCTCATAAGTGGTTTGCAGATGGTCCGAGCTTTCCCGGAAGATCTTGTTCTGGATATAGGATTGGTAGGCGATGAACCCGCAAACGACCAGGGCGCAAACGACGAACGGGACGACGATGATCAACGCGCGCTCGGACGCAAAACGGCCCTTCCTCTGCGAATCCCGCCCTCGCACGACGCACCCCCTCTGCGGCAACGACCCGCCACCGCGCCCAAAACGGTGCGGGCGGTTATCTCGATCGCCAATTAACCGATGGCTCATTAACCTTATGAAAGATAGCACCCCCCCCCGCAAAATGCGATGGTTTTTACAATAATGTAAGAAAACACTCAACGAATAAGGCGACGAATAAGGCGTTGGAGCGAGCAGGGTTAAGACGAGAGCGAGCCCGTGACCGCTGCACTGTCCTTGCGTCCCCGCAGGGAAGAAAGGTGTCGCGCTCTTCGAGCGCTCTCTAGTGCGGTTTGAGAAGCGCTCTCGCTCAAACCCACAAAACCTGACTGCCGGGATAACGAAGCGGCAAGGATTTCTTGAATGCGAAGGACCAAGCGGCAAGCGTTTCGTGGGTGCGAAGGACCAAGCAGCAAGCGTTTCGTGGGTGCGAGATATTATCTCGCACCGTAATAGCCGGCGCCGAAGGCGCGTCAGCTTTTAACGCGCAGGCGGAACTGGTTATACCGACCGCTAGCCGCCCGCTTGCTCGGGAAATATGCGTCGCGCTACGCGCTCTCGAATACGGGTCGAGCTTTCGCTCGACCCCATGAATTTTTCTAAAAGGTATTCTCAACAGGCATTTTCACGTGGGTGCGAGCGACAGCTCGCACCTTCATAGAGAGCATCCGGAGGATGCGACGCAAATTTCACCGGGAGGGGCGGCGGCTTTTCCGGGATGTGCCCGTTGCATGCTGCTTGGGCGCCGGGACGGCCCGCCGTGCGACACTAGCCGCAAGAAAACGACGATGCGGAGGTGCCCATGGCGCATTTGAAGGCGGTCCTGTTCGACAACGACGGAACCCTGGTCGACTCGCACGATCTCATTCTGGCAAGCTTTCACCACGCAGGCCCCGCGGTGCTCGGCCGGCAGCTTTCCGACGATGAGTACCTGCAGAAGGTCGGGCAACCCTTGAACGTGCAGGTGAAGGACTTCACCGACGACCCCGATTTGCAGCAGCGGTTCTGCGACGTGTACCGCGCGCACAACAAGACGGTGCACGACGCGATGATCAAGGCCTTCCCCGGCACCGCGCAGGCGCTTGAGCAGCTCACAGGCGCCGGACTGGCGATAGGCGTGGTCACGTCGAAGCGGCACGACACGGCGGTGCGCGGCCTTGAGATCACGGGGATATGGCCGTACTGCCGCTGTTTGGTGGGTTGGGACGACATCGAGCGACCCAAACCCGACCCGCAGCCCGTCGAGGTTGGCTGCAGGATGCTCGGCGTCGCGCCCGAAGAGTGCATCTATGTGGGCGACGCCCCCTTCGATTTGCAGGCAGGAGCCGGCGCCGGGTGCGCAACGGCGGCGGTGACCTGGGGCATGTTCGACGAGGAACGCCTTGCCGCCGAAGCGCCGACGCTCGTGGCGCACAGCTGGGACGACCTGGTGCGCGCCGTGCTGGCGATGCGGTAGTTCGATGGGCGCGCGCCGACGCCCCCGCCCCGGGCGAAGGCGCGTGCTATGCTTGCCCCCACAATCGATAGACAGTTCGAAAACCTCCTGTCGATAAACAAAACTAGGTGCCCCTCGCCCGCGGCTTGCGGGCTTGGCCTGCACGCATGCGATTCGGCATTGCGCCAAGGCAGGTTCCCGGCTTGTCCTATCGACAGCGTTTTCGCTTACGCGAGGAGGACCTTCATGTACGGGCTCAAAACCGAGAGCAGCTTCGACGCCGCTCACTTCCTGACCGACTACCACGGCAAATGCGAAAACCTGCACGGGCATCGCTGGCGCGTCGTTGCCTACCTGGCGCAGGAAAACCTGCAGGCCGAGGGCACGCACAAGGACATGGTCATCGACTTCGCCGATTTCAAGGGCGCGCTGCGCGGCCTGACCGAAGAGCTCGACCACTCGTTCGTGGTCGAGGAGGGCTCGCTCAAGCCGCAAACCATCGCCTGCCTGGAAGAGGAGGGATTCACGCTTTCGATGATGCCGTTCCGCACCACGGCCGAGAACCTGGCGCGCTACTTCTTCGACAAGCTGGCCGAAGCGGGCTTCCCCGTTTCACAGGTAGACGTGTACGAAACCCCGAACAACTGCGCGATCTACCGTGCGTAAAGACGTGCGCGAAAGCTCGGATCGCATGGCGCTCGAAACGCCTGTCGCCCCTAAAGCGAATCTGGAACCGGAAGATGGCGAAGGCGCCAATGCGAAGGCGCAGGCTTGCGCGAGCCCGAAAACCCTGCCCATAGCCGAGCGCTTCGTGAGCATCAACGGCGAGGGTCGGGCGGCCGGCAAGCTGGCGGCGTTCGTGCGCTTCACCGGATGCAACCTGCGCTGTTCGTACTGCGACACCATGTGGGCGAACAGCGAGCAGGCCGCAGCCGAGGCCGAGCAGATGGCCTGCGACGACATCGTCGCCTGGGTTCGCAAAACGGGCGTTGGCTGCGTGACGCTCACCGGCGGCGAGCCGGCGCTGCAGCCGCTGCTGCCCACCTTGGCGGAGGCGCTGCTTTCCGAAGCGGGCCCCGACGGCGCAGGCTTGCGCGTGGAGGTGGAAACCAACGGGGCGGCCGACCTGTCTCCGCTGTTCGCGTTGCGCGAGCGCACAGGCGACGAAACGCCCGGGGTGCTTTCCTTCACCGTCGATTGGAAGCTGCCCTCAAGCGGCATGGAGCAGCACATGATCGCGAGCAATTTCGCGCCGCTTGACCAGCGCGACACCGTGAAATTCGTTTGCGGGAGCCAAGCGGACCTTGCTCGCATGCTGCAGGTTGCGCACGAGCTCGACCTGCCCGGACGCGTTGCCGTCTACCTCAGCCCGGTCTTCGGGCGCATCGAGGCGGCCGACATCGTCGCCTTCATGCAGGAAAACCGCATGACCTGGGCAACCATGCAGCTGCAGCTGCACAAGATCATCTGGCCGAACACGGAAAAGGGTGTGTGAACCATGCCGGAAAACAACTGCGAAAACCTCCGCAACGAAACGAACGCGACCGCCGTGACCTCCGCTGCCCCGGCAGCAACCGCGGCGATCGGGAACGAGCAGGACGAAAAGGCGCTGGTGCTGTGCAGCGGCGGCGTCGACTCCACGACGCTTCTGGCCATGGCGGTCGAGCGTTTCGGGGCCCAAAACGTCTTTGCGCTGTCCATCAGCTACGGGCAGCGCCACGAAAAGGAGATCGAAAGCGCGAAGGCCGTCGCGGCGCACTACGGCGCAGCGCAGCGCTTCTTGGACCTTTCGGCCATCTTCGCCGACAGCAACTGCAGCCTGCTCGCCCAGTCCGACCAGGACATCCCCGACGAAAGCTACGCCAAGCAGCTGGCGAATTCCGACGGGTCGCCGGTGAGCACGTACGTGCCGTTCCGCAACGGGCTGTTCCTGTCGTCGGCGGCCTCCATGGCGCTGTCGCTGGACTGCTCGGTGCTGTTCTACGGCGCGCACCGCGACGATTGGGCGGGCAACGCCTACCCGGACTGCTCGCGGGAATTCGTCGAGGCCATGAACGCCGCCATAGTGCAGGGCACGGGCGGAATGCTGCACATGGAGGCGCCGTTCGTCACCTGGTCGAAGGCCGACATCGTGAAGCACGGCCTTGAGCTGGGCGTCCCTTACGGGCTCACCTGGAGCTGCTACGAGGGCGGCGACTACCCGTGCGGCAAGTGCGGCACCTGCATCGACCGCAACCGCGCCTTCGAGCTTGCCGGCATGCGCGACCCGCTGCTCGATAAGCTCGACGCGCAAGCAGCCGAACAGCGATAGCGGCCCGTTTCCGACAACCACCGAGGAGGGATTCCCCATGAGCGAAACGATTTCCGAAAACGCCCCTGCAGCGCCCGCCCCCGCAGGGCCCCGACGCGAAGGGACCGACGACGTCACGCTGCTCGGCAACCAGGGCGTGCGCTATCCGCAAACCTACGACCCCAGCGTGCTGGAGACGTTCGTCAACAAGCACCCGGGCAACGACTACTTCGTGAAGTTCAACTGCCCCGAGTTCACGAGCCTCTGCCCCATCACCGGGCAGCCCGACTTCGCCACCATCTACATCAGCTACGTGCCCGGTGAACGCATGGTGGAGAGCAAGAGCTTAAAGCTGTACCTGTTCAGCTTCCGCAACCACGGCGACTTCCACGAGGACTGCGTCAACATCATCATGAAGGATCTCATCGCGCTGATGGACCCGAAATACATCGAGGTGTGGGGCAAGTTCTTGCCGCGCGGGGGCATATCCATCGACCCGTGGTGCAACTACGGCAAGCCGAACACGCGCTGGGAACAGGTTGCCTGGGACCGCCTGGCGAACCACGACCTGCATCCGGAGGCGGTCGACAACCGCTAGATGATCGCGCGGCCGAGCGCGAACGACGTCCGATCGTCCCCCACGCAAAAAAGGACCGAGCGCAAAACGCTCGGCCCTTTTTGCACCGCATCGACCTGGGCGGTGCGGCAGCGGTTTTCTAGAAGTTGAACATCGCGGTGGACAGGTAGCGCTCGCCGGTGTCGGGAAGGACGGCGACGATGACCTTGCCCTTGTTCTCGGGGCGCTGCGCCAGCTTCGTGGCGGCAGCGACCGCGGCGCCGGAGGAGATGCCCACCAGCAGGCCGTCCTTGCCGGCAAGCTCGCGACCGGTTTCGAAGGCCTCTTCGTCGGTGATGGGCAGCACCTCGTCGTAGATTTCCGTGTTAAGCGTGTCGGGCACGAAACCGGCGCCGATGCCCTGGATCTTGTGCGCGCCGCCGTGGCCCTCGGAAAGCACCGGGGATCCGGCCGGCTCGACCGCGACGACCTTGATGTCGGGGTTCTTCGACTTCAGGAACTTGCCGGTGCCCGAAAGCGTGCCGCCCGTGCCCACGCCGGCGACGAGGATGTCGATCTTGCCCTCGGTGTCGGCCCAGATCTCGGGGCCCGTGGTGGCCTCATGGACGGCCGGGTTGGCGGGGTTGGTGAACTGGCTGGGGATAAACGAGTTCGGGATTTCCTCGGACAGCTCCTGAGCGCGGGCGATGGCGCCCTTCATGCCCTTGCTGCCGTCAGTGAGCACGAGCTCCGCGCCGTAGGCCTTCATGAGGTTGCGGCGCTCGATGGACATGGTTTCCGGCATGGTGATGATGATGCGGTTGCCGCGCGCCGCCGCGATGGCGGACAGGCCAATGCCGGTGTTGCCGGAAGTGGGCTCGATGATGACGGTCTCGGAATTCAGCTTGCCGGCGGCCTCCGCCTCGTCGAGCATGGCCTTGGCGATGCGGTCCTTCACCGAACCGGCGGGGTTGAACAGCTCGACCTTGCCGACGATGGTCGCCTCGAGGTTGTGGTTCTTCTCGTAGTTGGTCAGCTCAACCAGCGGGGTTTTGCCGATCAGCTCGGAAACGCTCTTGTGAATTGCCATGAGATATCCTCTCGTCTTTGGTGCGCCCTTTCACCTATCGAGCGCGACTGCTTTGATATGACACGTATCCTACAATGTCTGTAGGCATTGTCAATATTATTCTCGAAAAAATTTCCCTGATTGCCTAGCGGGTTATAGGGCATTAACCCCAACCCCGGCCCCGTAAGGCAAAAGAAAGGACGTGGGCTTTTCGCCTACGTCCTTTCGCTAGATCGAGTAGCTGTCCGCCGCAACCGCTGAGTTTTGGTCGATGACGCTCTGCAGCGTGATGCTTCCGAGGTATTCGTTGATCACGCGATACAGCCCGCGCCATACCCCCAGCTCCATGCACGGCGTTTCCATGTCGCACTCGAAGGTGTCGTTTTCCAGGCACGACGCCGGCGCCAGCGACCCTTCGGTCACGCGCAGCACGTCGAGCACGGTGATGACGCTCGCCGGTTTCGATAGCTGGTAGCCGCCTGCCGCGCCGCGCACCGACCGCACGAGCTTCGCGGTGACCACGTTCGAGACAATCTGCTCGAGGTACTTCTTGGAGATGCCCAAAGACTCCGAAACCTCTTTGAGCGAAACGGGGCCGCCGCCGTCGTGTTCGGCCAGGTACAGCATGAGCCGCACCGCGTAGAGGCCTTTCGTTGAGATTTTCATTGCGCGCATCGCCGCCTTTCACGCGCCTCGGTCGCAAAGGAACGAATCCCCGGCAAAGCGCCGGAAACTACGGTTAACCTATTATACCCTTGATATCCCTAGGATTTGTCACCTTTGCGCGACGAATGCGCCTTGCCGCGCCCTCCCTGCCGACGAGCGGCGGCAGAGGCGGCCGGAGCGCCCTTCTTGCGCGGGCGGATGAGGCACTGCTTGTCGTAGCCGACCAAATCCATGCGCCCCGCCTGGCGCAACGCCTCGAACACGAGATCGTGATTCTTCGGGTCGCGATATTGGATGAGCGCGCGCTGCAGCGCCTTGTCGTGCGGCTTTTTCGGCACGTACACCCGCTCCATGGTGCGCGGATCGACCCCCGTGAAGTACATGACGGTCGAGATCGTCGACGGCGTGGGATAGAAGTCCTGCACCTGTTCGGGGTTGAAGCCCATGTCGCGCACGTATTCCGCCAGCTCGATGGCCTCGTCGAGCGTGCTGCCGGGATGCGACGACATCAGGTAGGGCACCACGAACTGCTCAAGGCCGCATTCGGCGTTGGCCTCTTCGAAGAGCTTCACGAAGCGCTCGTAGACCTTATGCTGGGGCTTCCCCATCACGCCGAGCACCGCGTCGGAGACGTGCTCGGGCGCCACGCGCAGCTGCCCGCTCACGTGATGCGCGCACAGCTCGCGCACGAAGGCGCGCCCGCCGTCCTTGTCGGCCAGGGCGAAGTCGAAGCGGACGCCCGAGCGCACGAACACCTTCTTCACGCCCGGCAAGCTGCGCAGCTCTCGCAGCAGCGCCAGATAGTCCGAATGGTCGGCGTTGAGCTTGCGGCACGGAGAAGGGGAAAGGCAGTGCTTGTTGCGGCAGGCGCCGCGGCGCAGCTGCGCCTCACAGGCGGGCGCGCGGTAGTCGGCCGTCGGGCCGCCCACGTCGTGGATGTAGCCCTTGAAGTCGGGGTCCGCGATCATCTGCTTCGCCTCGGCGATGATGGATTCATGGCTGCGCACCTGCACGATGCGCCCCTGATGGAAGGTGAGCGCGCAGAACGAGCATTCGCCGAAGCACCCGCGGTTGCTGGTCAGGCTGAACTTCACCTCGCGGATGGCGGGCACGCCGCCCGCCTCGTCGTACATCGGGTGATAGGTCCGCGCGTAGGGCAGGCGGTACACCGCATCCATCTCGGAAGTGGTCAGCGGCTTGGACGGCGGGTTCTGCACGACGAATTCGTGGTCGGAATACGGCTCGACCAGGCGCTTTCCGGTGAACGGGTCGCTGTTTCGGTACTGCACGTCGAAGCTGCGCGCATAGTTGAGGTTGTCTGCGCGCATGCTGTCGAACGAGGGGAGCAGCTCGTAGTCGTAAACGTGCTCGAGCGATTTCGCCCGCACCACCGTGCCGTCGATGAACGTGACGTCCCCGATGGAAAGGCCCGCGTTGAGCGCATCGGCCACCTCGACGATGGAGTGCTCGCCCATGCCGTAGCTGAGCAGGTCGGCGCCGGAATCGAGCAGGATGGAACGCTTGAGCTTGTCGGACCAATAGTCGTAATGGGCCAGGCGGCGAAGGCTCGCCTCGATGCCGCCCAAGATGATGGGCACGTCCTTGTACGTGCGCCGAATAAGGTTGCCGTACACCACCGCCGCATGGTCGGGGCGCAGGCCCATCTTGCCGCCGGGAGCGAACGCGTCGGTGCTACGGCGCTTCTTCGCCACCGTGTAGTGGTTCACCATCGAGTCCATGTTGCCCGAGGAGACCAAGAAGCCCAGGCGCGGCCGGCCGAGAACGGTGACGCTAGCGTCGTCGTGCCAGTCGGGCTGGCAGATGACGCCCACCTTGTAGTGGTTCGCCTCCAAAAGCCGCGTGATGATGGCCATGCCGAAGGAAGGATGGTCCACATACGCGTCGCCGCACACGAACACGAAATCGCACTGTTCCCAGCCGCGCTCTTCCATATCCGCGCGGCTGACGGGCAAAAACGCGCTGCGAGGCACTCGAGACGAGGCGGGGGCGGGACGCTTCCCGCCTGCCTTCTTGGGGTGCTTGGTGCAGGTCCGCTTG
>CAVGWX010000024.1:0-23524 GCA_963633085.1 Prevotella sp. CAG:279
GGACTGACTACGAATCAGTACGTCGGGGGTTCGAATCCCTCTTGGCGCACCACTTCTTTAACGAGAAGCGAAACGATGCGGAATCCGACGAGCCTGAAGCTCGATGGATTCGAACCCGAGAGGGGAAAACAGCCAGTGACTGTTTTCTGAGGAAGGCCGAAGGCCTGACGTACGAAAATCGCGAAGCGATTTTCCGAATCCCTCTTGGCGCACCACTTCAGATAAAACCCGCAATGACCCATAAGGGCACATGCGGTTTTTGTTTTTTGTAGGCCAAGGAAAGGAATCCTGTTGAAGGTTCGAAGTTCGAAACCTCACAGTATGTAGCCTCCCTTCGACTACCTCCCTTACGTTGGCGGCCGAAGGAAAAGGCTGCTCGTTCGTTTTGACAGACTCTTTACGTGATACTGACAGCCTGAAGACGGCTTGGCAGTAGGATAACGTCCGCACGCAAGACGTTCCTGCCGAAACGAGCATGGACAGTAAGGGAAACGCATGCTCTATTTATCGCAAATGCTTGGCAAGCCGGTCGTCGACAACACCGGCGAGAAAATCGGCACCATCTCAGACCTCGCCATCTCCACCGGCGAGGTGTTCCCCCGCATCACCAGCCTGGCGTTTCAGGGGCCGGGCAAGATCCCCTTCATGATCTCGTGGCGCAAGTACGTCGACGAGTTCGACGAGGACGGCATCACCCTGCAGGTCGAGGCCCACGACATCCGCTTCAGCTACCTGCAGCCCGACGAGGTGCTGCTCGCGCGCGATCTCATGGACCGTCAGATCGTCGACACGCAGGGCATGAAGGTCGTGCGCGTGAACGACCTCAAGCTTTCCGTTTCCGGCTCGCAGTTGCGCCTGCTCGGCGCCGAGGTGGGCATTCGCGGCATCCTGCGCGGGCTTTCCACGTGGCTCGAGCGCGGTGTGGTGGGCATCGCCAAGGCGTTCGGGAAGAAGATCGACGAGCAGATCATCGCTTGGAACTACATGGACCTGCTCGACCGCGACCTGTCGGAAGTGCAGCTTTCCGTCACGCACAAGCGCCTCGACGAGCTCCATCCGGCCGACGTCGCCGACATCTTGGAGCAGCTCGACCCGCAGCAGCGAGCCAACGTGTTCCAGCATCTCGACGACGCGCAGGCGACCGAGGCCATCTCCGAGATGGAGGACGAGTACCAGTCCGACTTCATCGAAAGCTTGGACAACAAGCAGGCCGCCGGCCTTTTGGGCAACATGGACCCGGACGACGCCGCCGACATCGTGCGCGACCTGTCCTACGAGAAGGCCGAAACGCTCCTGCGCCTGATGGGCCTGGAGGATGCCTCCGAGATCCGCCGCCTGCTCGGATACAAGGACGGCACCGCCGGCGGCATGATGACCACGCAGTTCGTCGCCGTGCACGACACCGACACCGTGGGGTACGCCATCGAGGTCCTGCGCGGGCTGGAAGAGGAGCACCCCACCGTCCACTACATCTACGTGCTCGACGAATACGACAAGCTCGTGGGCGTCAGCTCGCTGCGCACGCTCGTGCTGACCGACGACAGCGTGCCGTTGGGCAAGGTGATGTACGACGACGTCATCTCGTGCACGCCCGACGAGACCGAGGAAGACGTTTCGGCGGACATCTTCAAGTACGAGCTGACGGCCATGCCGGTCGTGGACGAGCACGGAGCGCTGCTCGGCATCGTCACCGTCGACGACGCATGGGACGCCATCGAGGACGACGTGAGCGGCGACAAGACCACGGCATCGGTCCTCAAATGGGTCGGCATCGGCATCGGCGCGGTGCTGTTTTTGGCCCTGTACACCTTGGTGCTGCTGCAGATCGTCGGCTTTCAGTGGAAGTAGGGCAGGGCGTTGAAGCATTTCGGGAAAGCGAAAACCAGCACGGCCGCCGCCGTGAGCATCGATGCGAACAACCCGCGCGAGCGCGCGAGCTTCAAGACGGGCGAGGCCGTTCGCAGCCCTGAGCAGGAGGCGGCGCTGGCGAACAAGGCGGCTGCGTCTGGCGCAGCGCAAGGCGGCGAGGCGGTGAGCGGCGGCGATGCGGCGGGCGTAAAGCGGAAAAGCAAGCTGCTGCTCATCTTAGCGGCGCTCGGCCCCGGCATCGTCACGGCCATGGCGGGCAACGACGCCGGCGGCATCTCGACGTATTCCACCGTGGGCGCCAGCTTCGGGTTCGCCACGCTGTGGGTCATCCCCCTCATGTGCATCCTGCTTATCGTGGTGGAGATGACCGCCGCGAAAATGGGCGCGGTCACCGGTAAGGGCTTCGCGGCGCTCATCCGCGAAAGCTTCGGCATCCGCCTGACCGCGCTGGCTATGTTTGCCCTGCTCATCGGCAACGTATGCACCACGTTCTCGGAATTCGCCGGCATCGCGTCGGGCATGGAGATGTTCGGCGTCACCAAATACATCGCCGTGCCCGTCGCGGCGGTGGCGGTATGGCTGCTCATCGTCGGCGGCAGCTACAAGCGCGTCGAGAAGGTGTTCCTCATCTTGTCGCTGGTGTTCCTCACCTACGTCATCGCGGCGTTTTTAGCGGAACCGAACTGGGAGGACGCCGCCATCAACACCATCGTGCCGCACGTGGTGAGCGATCAGCAGTTCATCTCGCTCGTCATCTCCATGATAGGCACGACCATCGCGCCGTGGATGATGTTCTTCAACCAAAGCAACGTGGTGGAAAAGGGTGTGACGCCCGACGATTTGTTCACGCAGAAGGTCGACGTGGTTTCGGGCACCGTGGCGGCGTGCCTGGTCGCCTGGTTCATCATCGTGACCACGGGCACCGTCCTGTTCCCGCAGGGCATCACCATCGAAGACGCCGCCGACGCGGCCCGCGCCCTGGCGCCGTTCGCCGGGCAGTACGCCGAGGCGCTGTTCGCCATCGGGCTTATCGCGGCGTCGTTTTTGGCAGCGTGCGTGCTGCCGCTCACCACGGCGTTCGTCATCTGCGAGGCGTTCGGCTGGGAGGCCGGCGTGTCCTTCAAGTGGAAGGAAGCGCCGCTGTTCAAGAGCATCTTCACGTTCGTCATCGTGCTGTCGGCCGTGATCGTGCTCATCCCGAACATCAACCTCATGGCCGTCATGCTGATGGCCCAGTTCATCAACGGCCTCGTGCTGCCGGTGCTGTTGGTGTTCATGGCGCTCATCTCCTCCGACAAGCGCGTAATGGGCAAGTTCAAGAACGGTCGGGTCTCGAGGATCCTCATTTGGGTGACCGTGGCCATCGTCACGGTGCTCACCGTCATCCTGCTGGTCATGCAGGTGCTGGGCATCGGGTAGAGCGTCGAAGGCGCGACGCCGTTTCTAGAGCGAGTCGGTGCCGTTGCGCAGGCGCTCGACCTCTCCGAGCATCTGGCGCGCGACGAACTCGTTGTCCGTTTCTTCGCTGTGCATGTAATCGAGCAGCATGGTGAGCGTGAGCGATTCCATGTGGGCCTCGATGCTTCGCTCGATGAGGAAATACGCCGCAGAGATATCGTTGGCCAGTTCGTTGTCGCTCTTGGCGGGGCTTTTGCGCTTCGCGCGCTTCTTGTCTTCCTGCAGCGCGTTGACGATGTCGAGCACGTTGATCTGCGAAGGGTCCTTCGCCAGGCAGTATCCGCCGTGCTTGCCGGGCCGTGCGATGATGATGCCCGCATTGCGCAGCAGCTGCGCGAGCTGAATCAGGTAATCGCGAGGAATGGACATGTCCTCCGCCACGTCTCGTGAAGAGCAGACCGTTCCCTTTTCCGCAAGGTACAAAACCGCGCGCATCCCGTATTCGGTCGAAGCCTTCAAACGCATAATCCCCTCACTCTCCCCTGCACCATGCCCAAAAGCACGAAAACGGTCTTTCGACGCGCGCACGCGGGTTTCTTGAGAACCCGCGTGCGCAGATCTTCGGCGGTAGCGCGCCTTGCCATCATTCCCGTCCTCGTGCGGTCTTAGTTGCCTTCCGCATGGGTTATTTGTCCCTTACTATATGCGGAATGGTTAAAATACCACCCACGGAGTGTGGTATTTCACAAAAGCTTACGGGATTATTCGGGAAAACCCTATAGATTTGCTTCGATATGGCATCTCTGCAGTTCATCGGCGTAATAATCTGCTCACCGCTATTATTAACCACCCGGTAAAAAGCAGGGGGCTGGCGCGTCTTTCGACACGCCAGCCCCCGCTCTGGTTTCGCAAGGAAACTAGTCCTTCTTCGACCCGTAATTCGATCGGTGCAGCACCGCGGTGCCGATAACCACGAGCGCCGCGCCCACCGCAAGGGACAGCCACGGGTTGGCGGTGAAGCCCGCGAGGATGTAGCAGATGAAGCAGCACACCATCACGAGCGAGGCGTAGGGCAGCTGCGTCGCCACGTGGCGCAGGTGGTTGCACTTCGCGCCGGCCGAGGACAGGATGGTCGTGTCGGAGATGGGCGAGACGTGGTCGCCGTAGACGGCGCCGGCCAAGGTGGAGCCGATGGCCACCAGGAACAGCGGGTCGTCGGCAGGGTAGACGCCGATGACGATGGGGAGGATGAGCGCGATGGTGCCCCAGCTCGTGCCCATGGCGAAGCCGATGAACGCGGCGACGACGAAGATGATGCACGGCAGGATGGCGAGCGGCACGCCGATGCCGGTCAAAAAGCCGCTCACGAACTCGCCGGTGCCGAGCATATAGCGGCAGCAGCCGCCAAGGCTCCAGGCAAGCACCAAGATCATGATGGCGCCGACCATGGAGCGCACGCCCTCGGAAAGGCTCTCGACGAAGCCCGAGAGCGTGGTGAGCCCGCGCGGCAGGAACATGGCGCCGGCGACGCAGATGGCGACGGTCGCGCCGATGCACAGGCCGCCGACGGGGTTTACGCCGACGGCTTCGGAGAATTCGACGCCTTCGAAGAAGCCGCCGGTGTACATCATGCCCAAAATGGAGAACGCGATAAGCGTCAGGATGGGAATGACCAGGTCGTATACCTTGCCCTTGTCGGAGATATCGAGGCCTTTGTACTCTTCCATGGCGTCCGCGGCGCTCATCTCGACGTCGGCCTGCTCGGTGACCACCGATTCCAGCGCCGAGTGGTCGGTGGGGTCGGCGCTTGCGGCCTCGGAAAGGCCCATGCTCGACACCTTCTCCAGCGCGCTGCCTTCATCAGGGATGTCGGCTCGCGCCGATTCCTCTGCCTGGCGCATGGGGCCGAAATCGTTCTTGCCGGTGATGAGCATGAAGAACACGAAGAAGATGGTGAGCAGCGCATAGAAGTTGTAGGGGATGGACTGCACGAAGGTGGTGAAGCCGTCGTCTCCCAGGTAGCCGCCCACGGCCACGGCCCACGACGACACCGGCGCGATGATGCAGACCGGGGCGGCCGTGGAGTCGATGATCCAGGCGAGCTTTTCGTGGCTGATGTGGAAGCGGTCGGTGACGGGGCGCATGACCGCGCCGACCGTCAGGCAGTTGAAGTAGTCGTCCACGAAGATGATGATGCCCAAGATGGCGGTGAGGATCTGCGCCATCTTCGCGTTCTTGATGTGGGTGGAAACCCATTCGGCGTAGGCGCGGCTGCCGCCGGCGGTCGCCACGACCACGGTGAGCGCCCCGAGCAGAGCCAGGAAAAGCAGCAGCGCGCCGTTGCTGGATATCTGCAGCGCCATGACGTTGGGAACATCGGTGAACGACGTCACCAGCTGATCGACGCCGGCGCCATTGAGGGAGAACTGGTAGATGACCATTCCGACGAACACGCCGACGGTCAGCGACGAGTACACCTCTTTCGTGATGAGCGCCAGCGCCAGCGCCAGCAGCGGCGGCACGATGGACCACGCGCCCGTGCTGATGAGCTCGTAGGCTTCTTCCATAGCCTTACCCTTCCTTGTTGTGTATGCGCGGCGCCAAGTTCGCCGCGGTGCTTCGCACCAGTATAGCGATGCTTCATTTCATCCTTGCGGCGAATCCGTTGGTGGGGAAAATGGCGAAACGGAAGGCGAGGGGAAGGGCGAAACAACTATACTAACCATGATGTTCCAACGTCTTGATTGCTTGCGCACGGGTCGGAGGGGAGCGAGGGGATATGGGCAAGGGTTCATACAGGGCGGATTCCGCTCAAAGCGGCTCGTCCACGCCGGATGACGGCCTGCCTGCCGCGCATCACCTTCGGGGCAGGGACTATATCGAAGGATCGCAGGTCCTGCTTTCGTATCTAGACAACGTGCTGCACGACCCCGCATCGGCTTCTATCGAGGTGGACGCGCTTCCCGCGGTGCAGCGCCCCCTGGCGATCAAGATAGAGAAGCTCGGGTCGTTCGTGCGCGAGGTGCAGGGCATGACGCAGGACCTTGCGCGCGGCAAGATCGAAGGGGGCGGCGCGCCGCCGGTCGACCACGCCAACCCGCTCATATCCTCCCTTGACGGCATCCGCTCGAATCTGGCGCAAGCCCTTGCCGTGGTCGAAACGTTCTCGGCCGGCGGCGAGGCTCCGACCTGCGCTTGCGAAGGCGAGGGTTCCTCCAACGAGTTCGCCGAGGCGCTGAACGAGGCGGCGGCCGACATGAACGACCAGCGCCGCCAGCTAGAGCAAAGCGCGTACACCGACGCGCTCACCGGGGTCGGCAACAAAGCCGCTTACAACCGCTCGCTCGAGCTGCTGTGGGGGCGCAGGGAGGAGTTCGTCGCCGCATTCATCGACATCGACAACCTGAAATACTGCAACGACCACTTCGGCCATGCCGAAGGCGACGGGTATGTCTGCAAGGTCGCCGAATACCTGAACCTGTACTGCGAGGAGAAGGACGAGCTGTTCAGGCTCGGCGGCGACGAGTTCGTCGTCCTGTCGGCGGGGTCGAACGAGGCGAAGCTTTCGCAGCGTCTCGAAACGTGCCGCGCGCAGCTGCTAGCGGCCACGCAGGCCGGCGATGCGAGGATGCCGTATTCGTTCAGCTTCGGCGTTTCGCGCACCGATCCTTCTGCGGGCGACCTCATGCAGGAGGCGACCGTGGACGCCGATCGCAAGATGTATGGCTACAAGGTGCGCAACAAGCCGAAGATCGAGGGGTTCGATAACGGCTCGATCAGGCTTTCCCCTATCGGGATCAGCATGAATAAGCGCATGTTCGATGCCCTGTCCATGTCGCTCGACGGACGTTACCTGCTGGTTCACAACTTGGATGCGAAGGTTGCGTGCTGGTCGCATTCCGCGGCGCGCGACATCGGCCTTCCCGAAGAGTACGCGGGCGATCCGGTGCCGCTGTGGCTGGAAACCGTCCACCCCGACGACCGCGCCTTTATGGCGAAGACGTTCAAGCAGATAGCAAGCGGGGAAACCCATTCGATGCATCTGCAATATCGCGCCCGCAACGCGCAGGGCGCGTACGTGATCTGCGAGTCGCGCGGGTACCGCTTGGATTCCAACGGCACGGAACCGAACATGTACGTTGGCTACGTGGTGAACCGCGGCATCGCCGACGGGGTCGATTCCGAGACCGGCTTGGGGAACTATCAGGCTCTGATCAGCGCCATCGGGGGGTATCGGGGAGAGAACAAGCCAATTGGGTTCGTCATGGTCAACATCGGCGGCTTGGCCGAGGTCAACCGATCATTAGGCTATGGCGCCGGCAACCAGGTCATCGGAGACGTGGTGGCGCGCATCGAATCGGTTGCCTCGAAGCTTTCGATCCTGTACCGCTCGAAAAGCACGCAATTCGTGCTGATCCGCGAGGACGTTTCGCTGGAGGACACCTACCATATCAAGGAGCTGCTCATCGATTGCCTTTCCCAGCCGTATGAGGTCGAGGGGTGCAAGGTGGAGCCGGAAGTGAGCGTGTCTTCGGCGCATTACTCCTGCGTCGAAGAGCAGCCGCTCGCTATCCTCAACCTGCTCGAGCGCCGCGGCGCGGCGAACGTTTTGCGGATCGGAGGCGAAGACCCGCAAGGTTCCTCGCGGGCCTTATCCGGGAAGGAAGAATCGTCGAAGGGCGTTGACGCGGTCACCGGGTTGCCTTACGGTGGCGGGTTCCTTCGCCTGGCGAATGCGTTCAGAGACGCCCACGTAAGCGACGATCTTGCGCTGATCAAGGTTGACCTGGGGAATTTCCGCACCTTCAACGAGTGGTACGGAAGGGAGCGGGGAGATGCCCTGCTGGCCGATGTGGGGCTGGCGCTTCGGGAGTTCACCGAAGGCGACCGCGGCGTCGCCGGCTACTGGGGCCGCGACGACTTCGGGCTGGTGAGTTTCTTCGGGCGCGATTTCGCGCACGAGGTATACGATTGCGTGCGGCAGGCCATTGCGCGCTACGACGACGCGGTGGGGTTCCGCCCGGCCATCGGCCTGTATCGGCTCGGCGACGACGAGGCCGTCGACATGGAGCGCTTCTCCAAGGCGCGGTTCGCCTGCAACGAGGCCAAGCGCACCGACGACCCGCGCATCAAGCTGTTCAGCCCGCTGGATTATCAGAGGGCCGAAGATAATCGCAAGCTGGTCGACAGCTTCGAGAAAGCCCTGGTCGATGGTGAAATAAGCTTCCATGTCCAACCGCAGTGCGACATGCTCACGAAAAAGATCGTCGGGGCGGAGGCCTTGGCGCGTTGGAACCGCCCGGACGGGACGAGCGTCTCCCCGGCGGTGTTCGTGCCCGCGCTTGAGGACGAAGGCCTGGTGCCCGAGCTGGACAAATTCATCTGGATGCGCGTGTTTTCCTGGATGGGCGCACGCCTGAAGAAGGGGTTGGCGTGCGTGCCCGTGTCCATCAACGTGTCGCGCGTGGACGTCGCCTCGTTCGACGTCATCGCCTACCTGGTGCGGCTGATGAAGATGTTCGAGGTGCCGCCGCGCCTGATCAGCATCGAGGTGACCGAGACCAGCTATGTGAAAGACGCGGATTTGATAGAGCGCCTGGTGTCCGCGCTGCGGAGGATCGGGTTCCGCGTGTATATGGACGATTTCGGGTCGGGCCTGTCCTCGCTTTCGATGCTGCACAACATAGAGACGGACGTGATCAAGCTCGACGGGCGCTTCCTGCCGAAGTCGGAGGCTGACTGCGACCGCAGCGTCGGGATCATCAAATCGGTGCTGGAGATGGACAAGTCGCTGTCGATCCCCATTATCGTGGAGGGTGTGGAAACCTCTGAGCAGCTGGAGCTGTTGCGCTCTTTGGGTGGCCGCTATGCGCAGGGGTTCTACTTCTACCGACCTATGCCGCCCGACGAGTTCGATGCGCTGCTGGATGGGGCAGGCGGTGTCGTCGACGATGCGGGAATCGTCAACGGTGCGCCGCCGGATAGCGGATCGGTGCCGCAGGCGATGGATTTCCCGGAGCTTAACGGGCTGAAGGAGAAGATTTAGGTCAGCGCCGCCGCTCACCTGCCGTTGCTGCGCCCGGTATTGCAAAAAACCGACGCGCTTTCAGCGCTGGCCTATTGATGCGCGAGCTTTCGCTCGCGCCCACGAAATACTGACGTGTTTGCAGTCATCGTACTGTGAAGCTATGGCCTCACGGCAAGAATTCGCGGGGTCGAGCGAAAGCTCGACCAGGCCGCCGGCGATGCCGGGATAAGGTGCTCTGGCCGGCCGGCCTATGCAATGGAAAAGGAGTTTTGCGAGCACCGTGCCGCGACGCTATGGCCTCGCGGCAAGAATTCGTGGGGTCGAGCGATAGCTCGACCAGGCCGCCGGCGATGCCGGGATGAAGCGGTCCGGCCGGCCGGCCTATGCAATGGAAAAGGGACCCGCATTGCGAGTCCCTTTTCCATTGCCTTGATGCAACTGCGATTGTGCGTTGCGCTAGTACGTGCCCGAGCCGGTTCCGCCCGAGGTGGAGCTGCCGGAGCCGGAACCGCCCGAGGTGGAGCCCGACGTGCCACCGGAGGTGCCGCCCGAGGTGGAGCCACCCGACGTGGAGCTGCCGGAGCCGGAACCGCCCGAAGTGCCGTCCGACGTGCCGTTGCCCGAAGAGTAGCTTGAGCTGGAGCCGTTGCTCACGATAAGGTGCACGGTCTTGTTCGGCGCCAGGGAAGAGCCGGAGGTGGGCGTCTGGCTGATGACGTTGCCCGCTGCCACGCTGCTGCTGGTCTGGTATTCGGTGGTGACCTGGAACCCGGCGTTGTTCAGCGTGGTGATGGCGGTGCCTTCGGTGCTGCCGACGACGTTAGGCACGGTGGTGGTTTCGGGGCCCTTGCTCACGACCAGGTTGACGGTGCCTTCTGCCTTGAGCTTCTCGTTGGCGGCAGGGGACTGGCTGATGACCTTGCCCGATTCGACCTTGTCGGAATACTGCTCTTCGACGGTGACGTAGAAGCCCGCGTTGTTCAGCGTGCTGGTGGCGGCGCTGCGCGTCTGGCCGACGACGTTGGGCACGCTGGTGCCCTCGCTGCCCAGCGACAGGTAGTAGGTGACCACGGTGTCCTTGGCAACCTTGGAACCGGCCTTCACGTCCTGGCGAGCCACGTGGTCTTTGGATACCGTGTCGGAATACTCGGCGGTGCCGGCCTGGTACTTCAGGCCGTTCGCCTGTAAGGCCTTCTTAGCCTCATCTGCGGTTTTGCCGGTCAGATCGGGCACCTCGATTTCCTGCTTGCCCTGCGAGACGGTCAGGTTGATGGTGCTGTTCTTGGCCTTCTTCGCCTTCGCCGTCGGGTCCTGGCTGATGACCTTGCCCGAGTCGACGGAATCGGAGTAGCTTTGCGTGACCGTTCCCACGGTGAAGCCGGCGGACTGGATCTGCGCCTTCGCCTCGTCGAGCGTCAACCCCGTGACGCTGGGGACCTCGACATTCTCGTCGGCCTTCGTGCCGCCCCCGGTCACGGCGAACGCCGCGATGCCGATGAGCGCGATCACCGCGACGATGGCGATGATGATGCCGGCGATCTTCTTGCCGTTCTTCTTCGGTGCGGTGTTGTCCGAGCGGAAGGACTGGGACTGCGCGCCGTTCTGCGAGCTCATGCCGCCGCCGACCGCGGGCATGACCGCGGTGCCGTCGGCCATGTTGTTCATCGGGGATGCGACGCCGTTCATGACCTGCGTCTGCGCGGCGGTGAAGCCGTCCCCGAACATGACGGGGCGCCCGGCGAGGTAGTCGTTGAGCGCGGAGCGCATGTCCTTGGCGGTGGCGAAACGCTCCATCGGGTTCTTCGCCATGGCCCGGAGGATGATGGCCTCAAGCGACGGGTCGATTTCCGGGTTGATCTCGCGCGGGGGGACGGGCTCGTCCTGCACCTGCTTCATGGCGACGCTCACCGCGTCGGGGCCGTCGAAGGGCAGCTGGCCGGTCGCTGACTCGTAGAGCACCACGCCGAGCGAGTAGATGTCGCTGGCGGCGGTGAGCTCCTTGCCCTGTGCCTGCTCGGGCGAGATGTAGTGCGCGGTGCCGAGCACGCTGGAGGTTTGCTCCTTGGTCGAGTTCTTGGCGCGCGCGATGCCGAAGTCCATCACTTTGACGTTGCCGTCGGGCTGGACCATGATGTTCTGCGGCTTGATGTCGCGATGGATGATGTCGAGGCCGTGCGCCACGGAAAGCGCCTGGCAAACCTGGCTGCCGATTTCGGCGACCTTGCGCTGGTTGATGGCGCCGCGCTGCTTGATGGCCGTTTTCAGGTCGGATCCGCGCACATACTCCATGACGATGTAGTATGTGCCGTCGTCCTGGCCCCAGTCGTACACGTTGACGATGTAGGGGCTTTGCAGGTTCGCCGCGCTTGCGGCCTCCTGCTTGAACCGTCGCGTGAAATTCTCGTCTGCGGCGTATTGCGGGAGCATAACCTTGACCGCAACCAAGCGCCCCAGGACGTTGTCCTGCGCGCGGTACACCTCGGCCATGCCGCCGATGCCGATGCGCTCGGTAATTTGGTATCGGTTGTTGAACACCCGGCCGATCATGTTTCCGGTCACGTCTAAACTCCTTTTGGTCACATGCGGGCTTGGTAAGTGATTCTCACCATAATACCGCGCCCCTTGCTGTTTATCTATAAAAGGCCTTGAACTTCCAAAGCTGTTTGCAGGATATCGTGGGCTTTCTGCGCGCCGACGCCCTCGTCGCCGTCCTCGATCACGACGGCGACCACAACTCCGGCGTCATCCGCGGGCGCCATGCCCACGAACCAGCTGTCGTTGGTGGAGGCTTTCTCCGCCGTGCCCGTCTTGCCGGCAACCTCGACGCCGTCGATCTGCGCCGCCGTGCCGGTGCCGCTCTTCACCACGCCCTTGAGCACCTCGCGCACGCGCTTGGCGGTGTCTGCACTGATGGAGCTGCGCAGCTTCTCGGGCGATGCGGTGAACGAGCGCTCGCCGTTGGCGTTGTAGATGCCGTCGACAAGGTAGGGCTTCATCTCGTCGCCGTTGTTGGCGATCGTGCTTCCCACCATGGCCATCTGCAGGACGGTGGCCTGCGGGCCTGCGGGGCTCTTGTGGTTCAGGGGGTTGACCGGCTCGCCGGCGGCGGCCCAGGCGGTTTCCCATTCGGTCATCTCCGAGGGGTCGGCCATGAGCGAGGTGTACATGGTGAGCGGGAAGTCGAAGGTTTGGTTGAACCCGAAGCTCTCGGCGCCGGCCACCAGCGCTTCGGCGCCGATCTGCACGCCCAGCTGGCCGTAGACGGTGTTCGCCGACCACCAGGTGGCCTGCTCGAGCGTCTGCGTGCCGTAGGAGGTGTTGTCGAAGTTCGACACGCTGGCGTTGCCGATGTCCATGGTGCCGGGCGACGAATAGGTGGTGGATTCGCTTGCCGTGTCGTTTTCCAGGGCCGTTGCGAGCGTGACCATCTTGAAGGTCGAGCCGGGGGCGTACAGCGCGCCGGTCGCCCGGTTGATGAGCGAGGAATCTTCGCTGGTCGCCGCTCCGGAAAGGACGGTTTCGAAATCCTGCGCGCTATAGGTCGGCGCGCTTGCCATGGCCAGGATGGCGCCCGTCTTCGGGTCCATGACCACCGCGGCGCCCTTGGATCCGGAAAGCGCGTCCTGGGCGGCTTGCTGGATCTTCGAGTTGATGGTCAGCGTCACGTCGTTGCCCGCCGTGCCCACGCCCGCCATGCTGTTGAGCACGTCGGTCCAGGTGGCGAAGTTCGTCGTTCCGGTCAGCGTGTCGTCGTAGGCGTCCTCGATGCCCGATTCGCCGTATTGCTGCGACACGTAGCCGACCACGTGGGTTGCCAGGTCGCCGGCGGGGTAGATGCGGTCGTAGCTGCCGTCGTCGTTGAGCACGCTGCGGGCGAGCACGATGCCGTCGTAGGTCGATATGGTCCCGCGTTCGCTCTTCTGCTCCTTGGCCAAGGTGTGGTTGTTGCCCGGCATGGACTGGTAGTTGTTCGCGTCGACCACCATGATGAGCGTCAGGTTGGCCACGAGCAGGGCGAACAGCGCGCTGCAGAACAGCATGGAATGCGTGAGGCGCTTGCCGAGGCTGATGCGCCCGAGCACGCTGTTGGCGTGAAGCGACGACGTGGTGCCGCTGAGCATCTCGGTCTCGATGCCCGTCGCCTCGTCGCCTGCGCGCAAAAGGAAGCCGACGATGATGAAGCTGCCCAGAAGCGACGAGCCGCCTTGGCTGATGAAGGGCAGCGTGAGGCCGGTGAGCGGGATGAGGCGCGTCACGCCGCCGACGATGATGAAGGCCTGCAGGACGATCATGCTGGTCAGGCCCACGGCGACGAAGCTGGAGACGTCGCTTTTCGCGCGGGCTGCCGTCAGGAAGCCGCGGATGGCGAAGCACAAGAACAGCAGCAGCACGCCTGCCGCGCCGAGCAGGCCCGCCTCCTCGGCGATGTCGGCGAAGATGAAGTCGGATTCCACGACGGGAATCTGCTGGAAGCTCTCCGTGCCGCCGGCAAGGCCGTTGCCCAGGCCGACGCCGAACAGGCCGCCGTCGGCGATGGAATAGACGGCCTGGCAAAGCTGGTAGCCGGTGCCCTGTGCGTCGGCGAAGGGGTTGAGCCAGGTGCTCACGCGCACCTGCACGTGGCTGAAGGCGCTGAACAGCACCGCGCAGCCGACGCCGATGAGCGCAAGGCCGATGACCAGGTAGAACTTCTTCCCGGTGGCCACGTAGAGCATGATCAGGAACACGAAGAAGAACACCATCGCGCTGCCGAGATCCTTCTCGAACACGACGATGAGCATGGCGATGCCCCACATGATCAGAAGGGGCAGAAGCGAGCGGATGTCGGGTAGGCGCACCGGCCCGACGCGCACGGTGAACACCGAGAGCATCTCGCGGTTTTCCGCCAGATAGCTTGCCATGAACAGCACGATGATGACCTTGGCGATCTCGCCGGGCTGGAAGGAGAACCCTCCGACGTGCAGCCAGATGCGGCTGCCGTAGATCTCCTGGCCAAGGCCGGGGATCATGGGCGAGAGCAAAAGGACGATGCCCGCGAGCATGAGCGTGTACTTGTAGTTCGCCACCTTGTCCAGGTTGCGGAACAGCGCCAGGATGATGATCATGAACGCCACGCCCACGAACAGCCAGATGACCTGGTTCTGCGCCATGGTGGGAACGCTTGAGAACGGGGCGATGCGCGTGATGAAGGCGATGCCGATGCCCGAAAGCGCGAACGACAGGGGCAGCAGCGCCGGGTCGGCGCCGGGCGCGAGCTTTCGCACGGCGAGATGGGCCACCACGAAGGCGGCGAAGATGCCGATGGGCACGGACAGGGAATCGAAGCCGACGGCCTGCCCCTCGCGGATGGCGATGACGACGAACAGCAGCGCCACCATCGGCGCGGCGAGCAGGAGCAGGATCAGTTCTATGTTGCGACGTGTCATGTGGCGCTACCCTTGCGAGGCTTGGTCGGACCCGGCAGATTGGCTGGCGCCGCCTTGCTGCGCGGAGGAGCCTTCGGTCTTGGAAGCGTTGCTATCGCCGGAGGCGGCGCCCTCGCCCGACTTCGCGCTCGACGAAGCTTCCTCGCGGTATTTGTTCACCAGGTCGCGCGCGGCGTCGGCGGTGTCGCAGGAGATGCCCTCTTTGAGGTGCTCGACGGTGTTGGGCTGCAGCGAGCTGGTGGCAACGTCGGTGGTCTCTAGGTGCTGGGAGAGCGATATGCTGCCGATCTCCCAGGGCTTGCCCTGGTAGATGGCAACCTTGTCGTCGTCTATGCCCAGGTAGGCAACGGTGTTGAGCCACTTGCTCACCCCGAAGGCCGTGCCTGCGAGAATGGCTATGAGCAGCAGGAACACCAGCGCCACGGCCCGTTTGGTCTTGCGGGCCATCTTCCTGCGGCGCTTTTCCGCGAACCCTTCCACGTTGGACACGATGACGGTGACGTTGTCGTGCCCGCCGGCCGCGATAGCCTCGTTGACCAGCTGGGAAGCGCAGCGCTGCGGGTCGCGCACGCGGCGCAGCGTCGCCTCGATGGTCTCGTTTCTCACCATGGAGGACAGCCCGTCGGAGCAGACGAGCAGGCGGTCGCCGGCGTCGACGTTGATCTCGTAGATGTCGGGGCGCGTGTTGGGGTCGGACCCGAGCGCGCGCGTGATGACCGATCGCTGGGGATGGTGGCGCGCCTCTTCCGGCGTGAGCTGGCCGGCTTCGATCATGTCGGCCATCAGGCTGTGGTCGCGCGTGAGCTGCTGGAGCTTGCCCTGGTGCAGCAGGTAGGCGCGCGAGTCGCCGACCTGCGCGATGAGCAGGCGCTCCCCCTCCAGCATGCAGGCGGTCATGGTGGTGCCCATGCCCTCGCGCCCGCGCCCGTCGCGGCTTGCGCGGATGATCTCGCGGTTCGCTTCCTCGACGGCGGCCTGCAGGGCCTGCCCGTCGGGATGCTCGGGCGCCAGCTCGGCCAGGACGTTCACGGCTATTTCCGAGGCCACCTCGCCGGCGGCGTGCCCGCCCATGCCGTCGGCGACGGCGAACAGCGGCGGGCGCACCACGAGGCTGTCCTCGTTGTGGTCGCGCACGCAGCCGACGTCGGTGCGGCTGCCGAAGGATGTGACGGCGCCTTTGCGCGTGCGTTGGGTCGATCGGTAAGAGGATCGCTTTTTCTGTGCCATTATGCGTACCTCACGCGGATCGCCACGTCGCCGACGTTGACGGTGTCGCCGTTGCGCAAGGCGGTGGGCTCGCTGATAAGCTGACCGTTGACGGCGGTGCCGTTGGTCGATCCAAGATCTTCGATGAACAGGTTCTGCCCCATGAGCGTGAAGCGCGCGTGCCTACCGGAAACGTAACCGGCCCCGATGACGATGTCGGCGCCGGGGTTGCGCCCGACGATGACCGGGCCGCGCACCACGATGGACACGCCGCGCAGCTCCTTCGGCCCCCTCTCCACGGACAGGTTCCAGGTGCGCTCGCGCTTGCGCTGGCCGCGCACCGCCCCGATGCCCGTCTTCATGATGGCGAAGAGGAACAGGTACAGGAGCGCGACGAACAGCAGGCGGATGAGAAGAAGCGCGTAGTCGATCACGGAGATTCCTTCCGGGTTTTCCTACGCCAACGTGAACACGAGGTCGGTCGTGCCGATCGAGATGTGGTCGCCCTCGTTGAGCGGCTGGCTTGCGATGGCGCGGCCGTTGACGTACGTGCCGTTGGTCGAGCCTAAGTCGGTGATGGTCCACACGCCCTGGCTGGTCAGCGTCAGCTCGGCATGGGATCGCGAGGCGTTGATGTCGGAGATGGTGATGTCGTTGCGGGATTCGCGCCCGATGGTGATGTGGGCGCTGGAAAGCTCGTAGGGGCGGTTGGTCGCCGTGTCGATGAGGTGCGCATGTCCGACGGCCGCGGCGCCGCGCTGCTGCAAAAGGTCGTCGGGATCGCCGGTGAACACCATCGTTTTGGCTGCGGAAGCCGCGCCGGCGGCCTGCGGGGCGGCCTGCGGTGCAGGTGCTGCCTGCGGGGCGGCGACGGGAGCTGCCGCCGGGGCCGCCGCTTGGGGCTGCTGCGCCTCGTAGGCGTATTCGTCGCGCTGGGGAGCCCCATAGGGCTGGTTCCAGGCGTTTGCGGGGGCCTGCTGCGAGAAGCGCTGGTCGTAGCGCGGCTGCGCGGGCACGGCGGCCTGCGAGTTGCCGAACTGCTGCGCGGGGTAGGCGGTTTCCGGGCCGTAGCTGCCGTCGGAAAGGCCGTAGCGCTGCATCTCCTCGTTGCGCAGCTGGCTGATGATGGGGGCGGCCACCGCTTCGGCGATGACGTCGAACTTGCCGTGCTTGAGGCCCTCGTCGACGATGAAGCGCACGAGCGGCTGCCCGTCCATCATCAGGCCCTGCTCGGAGGCCTTCGCGGCAAGGTAGGTTTCCGTCTCCCCGGCCAAGGTGGGGTAGTAGCCGAACAGGCGGCGGTCGTCGTCGGGGTTCACCAGCACGGTGTACAAGGTGGGCGCGTACTGCTTGCCGGCGCCGACCATCTTTTCGCGGCGCATCTGCTTTTCGGCTTTTTTGGCAATTTGAACAGGGGAGATGGGGGCGTCGAACATCTTGTCCGCCGCACCTTCGAACGTGTCCTCCATTTTGCCTTCGAACCTCGAGAAGATGCCCATTGCCGCTCCTTGCGTTGCCGTGTTGCCGCTTGGCCACCCGTTGCAGCCATGCTCGATAATCAAAACATCATTGTGACACACGACTATCCCGACGTGGGGATATTGATGCAATCGTCATTTTATTGCCCGTCCCCGAGCTTTCCTGCGCTCTGCTCCTGAGGGCCTGCAGGAAAGGGAGGCGCCGATAGATCCCCTTCCCTGCAGGTGCCGGGCAAGGTGCCCGCCGCCGCGCCCCTAGTCCTCCGGGTGCGGCGCGTCCTCGACGATGCGCATGAGGTCCTGCTGGTTGTGGACGTCGAGCTTGCGGTAGATGTGGCGGATATGCGTTTTGGCGGTGCCTTCGGAAATGAAAAGCTTTTCCTGGATATAGGCGGCGTTATGGCCTTTGGCCAGGAAGAACAGGATCTCCGTTTCGCGGCGCGACAGCAGGTAGGTGTTGGCGACCGTCTCGCACTTGCCGCGGAAGCGCCCGCCGCCGCGCACGCGCTCGTTGGGGTCTTGCGCGCCCTCGCCGCTCGTGCGCTCGATTGCCCGGCGCGCCTCCGAGGGGCCTGGCGAGCGCTTCTCGGGGGCGCTGGCGGTCGCTGCCGCTTGCGCGGGTGCCGGGTTGGGACCCGAGGCATCCGTCGGGGCCGGGGCAGCTGAATCGCCCGCCGATGCCGTTTCGGCAACGGTTTCGGCGGCGTCTTCGGGTCCCGCGCCCGTCTCGTCTGCTGCACCCGCAGGGGCCGGGACCTCCCGCTCGCCAGCCAGCTGCTCGAGGGCATCCCCTTCGAAGTCGTCGCAGACGGCGCCCTCGGCAAGCTTTTCCGCAGGATAGGCCGCAGCCCGTGCGACCAGGCCCTCCATCTCGGGGGCTGTCCCGCAGCCGCGCGCGCTTGCCGCCTTGGCGGCCTCCTGCTCGTGCTCGAAGCTCGCCGAAACGGCTTTGACCAGCGGGCAGGGCATGATGATCGTCTCGATCTCCTGCTCGCGCGGCAGCATCGCGTAGGCGACCACCATGATGAGCAGCATGGCTACGATGATGGTCTGCTCGCCGAACGCCATCTCGTGGACGGTGCTCGCCGCCGCGATGGGGGCGAGCGACCCGATGAGGACCGCCGCCGCCATGGTCCCGCGCCCGATGCCGAACACGAACACGGGCGAGAGGCGGAAGCGCTGCGATAGGTCGCTGAAGAATATCCACATGAGCGACTCGAAGCACAAAAAGCCGACGATCAGAAAGGTATTCGCCAGCAGATTGCCATCGTCGCCGGCCAGGGGGATGAAAAACACCGTCACGGCGATGAAGGGGATGAGCGGCTGGAAAAAGCGGCTCAACCTATCGCCGCCGTTGATCGCCATGATGGTGATGAGGATGAGCACGGTCGCCAAGCCCGCCGCAAGCAGCAGCAAGGGCTGCGCGACGATGTCTTGGTTGGAGACGACGGTCTGCAAAGATTGGCTGCGCAGCATGCCGAGCGCGATGCCGAGCACGAACACGGGCGTGGCGAAGCGCAGCAGGAACTTGCCCTGGTTGATGGGCAGCGGCTTGAACAGGGGCACGTCGTCGCGCTTGTAGAACGATTCCGGGGTCTTCTTCCAAAGGATGACCAGCTCGAGCAGCGGGATGACGGCGGTCGCCCCTGCGGCGATGGGCTGCGGCGCGTAGTGCAGCACCGTGGCGAACAGCCCGAACGACACGAACACGGCGATGGCGGTGTTGAAGACGATCGAGGCGCTGTCGCAGCGGGCGTACGCGGTGCCCCAGTAGATGATGAGCACCGACGACCCGATACCGGTCATGACGCCGGAGATAAGCTCGAGCGCGGGAAAGTCGGGCAGGAACGGCGCCAGGAGCAGCGCGGTGCCGGCAAACGATAGCAAGGCCCCGGTTGTAAGGAACGCGCGCGATATGTAGAGGCGCAGAAAGCGCTGGTTCGTCAGCCCCATGAACAGAAGGCAGAAAACGTAGACGCAGATGGAAACCAAGTAAGACAGCGACACGCTGCTGCCGTAGAGGCCTTCGAACAGGCGCGTGGCCCCGAACACCGACGACGTGCCGAACATGGTCGCGAACACCCATGCCTGATGCAGGCCGTAACCGACCGATAGCAAACTTAAATCTCCGAACGCGCTGTCATCGCCGAAATCGGCTTTGAGCGTGATTCTCGGAATACGTACCCCCATACGCTTCCACCCTCCTGTGATGATCCTCGTCATCGTATGATACCTGCCCGTTTCGCATCATTGAGGGAGAGTGTGGGCGATGTTTCGGGGTGACGCGCTGGCGGACAAAAGGTGACCTGCGCAAACATAAAAATCATCCTCGAAGGATGATGTGCGCGGATTATGGATTTGAGGGGGAACACTTAAAGTGTGGTGACCGGGTTCGCGATTGAGCGGTGCGGTCCGGGCCGGCTGGTCGACCGGCCCGGACCTTCGGCGGCGCTAGGCCACCTTGATGACCACGTTGTCGTAACGGTTGAGCACGGTGCTTTCGCCCGTGGTCCCCTGGCCGTCGTGCGTGGTCTGCGTGCCCGGCTTCTGCGACATGGCCGCGTACACCGTGCACGTGTACTGCTTGCCGGACAGGTAGTCCGCCAAGCTGGTGGCGTCGTAGTTGTGAATGGCGCCAAGGCCGTTCTGGTTGTTGCTGGACGCAACGTCCTCGTTCAGCAGGTCCTTGACCGTGCTGCCCTCGGGGACGATGACCAGCTCGCTACGAACGCTACCGCCCTGGGCGGTTTCGTCGAGCACGCACGTGATCTCGTACACGCCCTTGCTTTCCACCTGAGTGCCCTCATCGCTGTGGACGTAGTAGAACGCATAGGCCGGTACGGCGATCAACGCGCATGCGCAGCACGCAACCGCGATGGCAAGAACCCTCTTGCCCCAAGATGCGTTGGCCATAAGAGCCTCCCTTCTGCAAGTTCATTGAAGAACGGAATGCCCCGCTTCTGGCAACGTGGTTCACAGTATACGGGCGCAAAATTGTTTCAGCAACGGAAAAGCACGGTTCTGACCTGCGAAAACGATGAATCAACCTGCGGGGATGATGCAACGGGGCGAAAAGGCCGCCCCGCCTGTGCCCGTGCAGGTCGATTTAGGGTTTGCGGGATGATGATGCACCCTGCGCGCTTCCTATACTGGGTTGCAACGAAGAGGACCGGCCTGCGAACAGGGGTTTGCGGGCCTTGGCGCCGACCCGGGCGAAACATCGGGCGGCGCGTCTTGGCGCAGGGGTGCCAAGGCCGATTGAACGAAGGGGGATGCGATGTCTGAGAACGCGAAGGCCGAAGAGCTGGACGTTTCCTGGGACCTTGATGACGATTTCGATCCGCTGGAGGTCGACGACGAGGAGATCGACCAGGAGGACATGGACGACGACAACCCGTTGGACACGGTGGACTATCCCACCATGCGCAACATGCCCGAGAACATGCAGCGCGAGGCCGTCTACACGCCTGCGCGCCAGGGCAGCGCCGTCGATGCGGTGCTTTCCATGCTCGACCACAACCCGGCGCGCCGCCCGGTGCTGGTCTCCATCCTGGGTTGGTGCGAAGGCGGCTGCCTGAACAGCGATCTGACCGAGAAGGTCGACGCGCTGCAACAGGACAACCGTTCCGTGTACGGGACCACCACGCTGTGCCGCATGCTCGAGCGCGCCGGCGCCCTTGAGCTGGAGATGCCTGAAACCTCCGACGAGCGCGAGGACGTCGAGGAAGGCGTCGAGTACCTGGAGATCAAGGAGCGCGTCGACCCGACGTGGCGCACGACCGAGGCGGGTAGCGCCGTGCATGCGCAGATGACCTCCGGCGCGTCGTTCCGCGATATCGTGCTCGACCGCGATTCGCGCTACCTGGAGGTGTATCGCGCGGTCATGCGGGCCGTCGACGAGCGCCCGCGCACCAAGGTGGAGATCGAGGAGCTGGTGGATGCCTTCGACGTGGTGAAGAGCCCGCGCCGTTTCGGGGCGCACTTCATCGACATGCTGGAGCGCACCGATGCGCTGGAGTGGAAGAATCACGCATGGCAGCTGACCGATCTGGGCCGAACCATGGCCCCCGAGGTCGATGCCGCGCTTTCCAAGAAGGGGGAATAGACGATGTCCGAAGCAACCGTGTCGCCCGAAGCGGGCGCCGCCGAAGAGGAAATGAACCTTGCCGCGCTGATGGACGGCCGCGCGCGCACCTACGGCCTGCTGTCGCGCCTGTTTTTGAAGGAAGTCGACAAGCCGGTGCTCACCGAGCTGCAGGGCATGCGCTTCCCGGCCGCCACGGGCAACGCGAAGGTGGACGAGGGCTATCACCTGCTTTACGACTACCTGCGCACCTCCTGGGACGACAGCATCACCGAGCTGGCCATCGATTTCGTGCGCACGTTCATCGGCCACGGCGTCAACGGCTTCTCGGCGGCCTACCCGTTTGAAAGCGTCTACACCTCCGAGCGCCGCTTGATGATGCAGGAGGCGCGCGCCGAGGTTCTGCAGACGCTGCGCGAGAACAACCTCAAGCGCGGGCGCTGGACCGAGGGCGAGGACCACATCGCGCTGGAGCTGGAGTTCATGCAGCGCATGGCCATGCGCACGGCCGACGCCCTGCGCGCCGGCGACGAGGACAAGGCCATCGAGCAGCTGCGCACGCAGCAGACCTTCGCGCAGGATCATCTGCTGAACTGGCTTCCCATGATGACCGAGGACATGCGCCGCTTCGCGCGCACCATGTTCTACCAGGGCCTGGCTCAGCTGGTCATGGGCTATGTCGAGGAAGACGCCGATCTTCTGGAGGAGCTGCTGGACAGCGTGGAGGACGCTGCGTAATGGCCGGCGGGACGATGACCCGCCGCGAATTCGTCGCCGCGACGTTGGGCGTCGCGGCTTGCGCTGGGCTCGGCGGGTGCGCCGGGCCCAGCGCCGTTTCGGGGGCGGGATCTTCCGGCGGGGCGTCGGGCGGCTCGGGTTCGGGCGTGGATTCGGCGGCTGATGGCTGGGGGTTGGTTTCTGCGGGAACGCTGACGGTCTCTGCCGTTGCGGACAGCTTGCCGTACTTCCAGGAAGCCAATGGGATCCGGTCGGGTTTCGCTTGCGAGCTTGTCGAGGCGGTTGCGAGCCGCGTGGGCCTTGATTGCGCCTGGTCGAAGGCTTCTTCGCTTGGGAGCGCCGTTTGCCGCGTGAGCCCGGGCGAGCAGGTGCGCGGCGCGGCGGTAAAGGCCGACGTCGCGGTGACGTTTTCGGGCGCCGATGCGCTCGCCGAGGCACGGGCGCAGGCCGCTTCGGCGGCGGGGGCTGGCGGGTCGGCCGGCGATGCGAGCGCGGATGGCTGCTTCGCGGCTGGGTTCACAGGCGTTGCCTACCTGCGCGTTTCGCAATGCCTGGTGGTTAAGAAATCCTCCTCCATCACCGGCGTCGATGACGTCGCAGGCGCCCGGGTCGGCGTGCTTGCCGGCTCCCCCGGCCAGGAATGGGCCGCGCGAAACCTGCCCGACGCTTCCATCGTTGCATACGCCACGTTGATCGAGCTGTTCTCCGCCCTGCAGGCGCGCAACGTGGACGCGGTGGTGGCCGATGAGCAGGCGGCCAATTACCACCTGCGCGTGGCGTACGGCGACGAGCAGGTGGTGCAGGCCATCGAGGGCGCCGAATCCGATTATGCGCTCGTGCTTCGAGAAGAGGCGTCCGATCTTGCCGCGGCGCTTTCCGGCACGCTCGACGCGATGCGCGAGGATGGTTCCTACCAGCAGCTGTGCGATTCCTGGTTCGCCGAAGCCGACAATTCGCGCGGCAAAACGGAGGCGCGCACGCCCGAGCAGGGCGCGCCCGGCCACGACAAGGGCGGCGCGGTGTAGAAAAGCGCCGCGATGGTGTACCCTGTTCGCATTCTTGTCGCGAAAGAAGGAGCTTTGCATGAGGTTTTGCGTTTTCGGGTCGTCGAGCCTGCATCTGGACGCCGTGTATCTCGACGCCGCTTACGAATTGGGCCGCACGTTGGCCAACCGTGGGCACGATCTGGTATTCGGCGGTTACGACCAGGGCATGATGGGCGCCGTGGCGAAGGGCGCATCCGATGCGGGAGGCGCCGTGACGGGCGTGGTGACGGAAGGCCTGAACGCTCGCGGGC
>CAVGWX010000025.1:0-21135 GCA_963633085.1 Prevotella sp. CAG:279
TCATGTCGCAATAATACCCTATTCGGGAACTATTGCGACCGAAACTAGCTTTTCAGGCATAGGGAGCAATGCAGGTAAAAAACGAGGGAAGCCGTTCTCGACCTTCCCCATAAAGAGCTCTTGTCGCGGGCGCCAGCGGTGGCATCGGCTCGTGTGCAGCAGCTGGCGTGATTCCGCAAAAATAGAGCGGCCATCTCACTTGAAATGGCCGCTCTATCGGCTAATATGTTAGATACACGAACAGATGTCCGGTCAATCCCACCCGATGACCAAAAAGCATCTCCAGTTAGCTCCAGTTCGTCCTATTGACACTGAGTCTCACAAAAATCGGGCGAGCCATGCGGTCAAATCTGGGTCACGGTTTTTCGGGCGGGGCAGGGCGCTTTCGTGGGTAACGGTGGGTCACGGCGATATCAGCCGAGAAGCGCGCGCTTGAATCCGGCGGGATCATCGGGCGAGATCTTGACGTAGCGGACCGCCCTCGCCGTTCCGAGCAACGGCTTGTACGCCACCGGGCTCTCGAGGGCCACCCAGCACGGCGAGCCTCCCAGCGACGAAAGGTCGGCGCGCTCGGCCCTGGGGACGTCGATGTCGCCGAGAACGACCTCGCGGATGTTCGAGCGCTCGAATCTCAGCTCGGACATGAAGCCCCAGCGGGCCAGGACCGACGATTCCCCCACGAGGATCGGCTCAAGCGCCATCGCCCTCGTGTTGGTCGCGAGCCAGGCGAGCATGTACGCCGTGGCGACCGTCGCCGCGACGGCGAGCGCGATGGAGATCTTCGACAGCACCACGTGCGCCGCGACCGCCTCGACGGCGGCGAGGAAGACGAGCACGCCGGTCAAGGCGGCGGCGTTAGACTCCCTGTGGTAGCTGAACGGGACGGACCCCTCCGGCGAATGGGGACGCCTGCCCCAGGACCTGAGAAGGTACCACCACATCGTAAGCTCGGCTGCCAGCATCCTGGCGGGAAGGGAGGATCCCAAGACGCCCTCGGAGCAATGCCTGAAGCGCTCCGAGGGGGAGAGCCGCTTGCTACTGGCCTCATCGTTCAAAGTTCTGGCGAGCCGCGCGAGCCTGGGAACCTCCAGGCAGAGGACGGCGGCGTCCACCGCTGCCGCGGCCACGAGCAGGAACGGGACCAGGCTGAACGCGCCCTCAACTGACATCGCGGCCGATGCCAGGCCCCCGAGGTAGATGACCGGCAGGACGAGTATCGGCGACTTCCCGCGGGGGCGGGCGTAGAGCAGCCAGAACGCGAGCGGCGCCACCACCATCAGGTCGAGCGGCAGGGCAACGTTCGCGGCGAGCGCCGCCGACCCTGTGTCGCCCAGCGTTACGAGCAGGGCATCGGCGGCGTAGATCGCCGCGCAGAGAACGGCGGCGCCGAGCAGCGTCGCGGACCGCCCTCCGTCTGCAGCCGTTCCTATAAGCTTCAGTCGATTCATGCTGCCACCTTTCTAAAGATCAGGCTGCTGTCAGCTGAAGATCCTCTTCGCCGCAGCCGGCTTGAGGTAGTTCTTCTTAAGGCTCCTCACCCCTGCGAAGAACTCCATCTCCGAGTTGCTCAAGCCGCCGCGCTGGAGCTTCTCCTCGAGGAGCGTGAGCGTGCAGAACATGTCGGCGGCCTGGAAAAGGCTGTAATCCGACGGGGAGACCTTCCTGACGTCGGCCTCCAGGAAGGCGTTGAAGAGCGTGTTGACCAGGTTGGTGATTTCTTTCTGGCCGTTGTCGTAGTAGACGATGATGCTGTCGAAGCCCTGCAGGAATGCGAGGTTGTCCCGCAGGAACATGCTCATGTCGCGCGATATCCTGGAAACCATCTTGTCATGGTCCGCGAACTCGCTCTTCCTGAACACGAAGGACTTGTACGAGATGTCGCACAGGCGCATGAAGTTGAAGAGCGACCTGAACAGCTTGCGGCGCGCGGTCAGGTCCATGGCCGAGTAGTCCTTCTCCCGCCTGATCAGGGGCGCGGAGTGGATGGCATGGGTCTCGGCGAATCCCTGCTCGACGAGATGCCGCCTCAAATGGTCTATCTGCTCGGAGATGTCGGCGCTCTGGTTGTGGAAGAGCAGGGTGATGATGTAGTACGGGGTGTGGCGCTCGTAGGGACCGAAATCACCAGACTCGTCGATGAAGACGCTCAGCTCGGACATCGCTCTCCTCGAAAAAAAGAAGATGGCGGGGAAAAAGTCCCCGCCCTTGGGTGGACCAGGGCCTTTCGGCCAGCCCAGAATACGTAATTTTATACCATCGGGGTCGAAGCAGGTCAAGGAGGTTGCGGGCGCGTGCGAGTTAAGTTTTGCCTCCTAGCATGGAACTCATCGAGAGCCTGATTGCGCTTTTGCAAGTGAATAGTCGCGTGTGGCTAGCGGCTGAGATAAGATCGCGTAATCGCAGGTCAGAGGCATGCAACAGATTTTATGGACGGGAAAGAAAGGCCCGCGACGTCGATTTGAGGGCTCAAGTCGGGTCAAATCTGGGTCACGGGCTCTTTCTCATCTTTCCAAGCAACATTCAAGCGGATGGACAATTCTTCCATGGAAGAATCGATGGAAGAATAATCCCCGACGAAGCGTCCCAGGGTGTAACAAAGGGTGCTCTCGGTTTCCCGAGAACACCCTTATCTACCTGCGGAAACGCTCGTTTTGAGACAATCCGTTACAACCCGTAATTTGGGTCGCTTTACTCCCACTCGATCGTGGCCGGCGGTTTCGACGTGATGTCGTAGCAGACGCGGTTCGCGCCCGGCACTTCCGCCACGATGCGGCCGCTGATCTTGGCCAGCACATTGTAGGGCAGCTTCGCCCAGTCGGCGGTCATGGCGTCGGAGCTTTCCACCGCGCGCAGGATGATCGGGCGCTGGTAGGTGCGCTCGTCGCCCATCACGCCCACGCTCTTGATGTCGGGCAGCACGGCGAAGTACTGCCAGCAGCTGTGCTCGCTGTTGCGCTCGCCGGTTTCCTGGTACAGGCGCTCGTTGTACGCATCAAGCTCCTCGCGCACGATGGCGTCGGCGTTCTTCAGGATCTCCAGCTTCTCGGGGCTCACCGCGCCGATGATGCGGATGGCCAAACCCGGGCCGGGGAAGGGCTGGCGGTGCACGATGTGGTCGGGCAGGCCAAGCGCCGTGCCCAGCGCGCGGACCTCGTCCTTGAAGAAGTGGTCGAGCGGCTCGATCAGATCGAAGTGCACGCCATCGGGGAAGGGGATCAGGTTGTGATGGCTCTTGATGGTCGACGCCTTGCCGCCGGTCTTGCGCGCGCCGCTCTCGATGATGTCGGGGTAGATGGTGCCCTGCGCCAGGTAGGTGACCGGCTTGCCGTCTGCCTCGAGCTGCTGGGCCACGGCGAAGAACTCCTTCCAGAACTGCGTGCCGATGATGCGGCGCTTCTGCTCGGGCTCGGTCACGCCGTCGAGTAGCTGCGCATAGCGCTCCTCGGCATGCACGTGGATGAAGTCGACGTCGAACTGCTTGGTGAACACTTCCTCCACCTGCTCGGGCTCGCCCTTGCGCAGAAGCCCATGGTTGACGAACACGCAGGTCATCTGCTTGCCGACGGCGCGCGCGCCAAGCGCGGCCACAACGCTCGAGTCGACGCCGCCCGAAAGCGCCAGGATCACGCGGTCGCTTCCGACCTTGGCGCGGAAATCGGCCGTCATGGTCTCCACGAGGTTATCCATGGTCCAGCTGGCTTCAAGGCCGCACACGCCGAACAGGAAGTTCTTGAGCATCTGCTGGCCGTATTCGGAGTGCTTTACCTCGGGGTGGAACTGCGTCGTGTAGATCTTGCGCTCGGCGCACTCCATGGCGGCGACGGGGCACACGTCGGTCGAGGCCGTCACGGTGAAGCCGGCGGGCACCTCGGTCACGGCGTCGCGATGGCTCATCCACACGGTCTGGGTCGCCGGCGTGCCCTCGAACAGCGCGCCGCCCGCAACGTGCAGCTCGGCCGCGCCGTATTCGCCCTTCTCGGTGTGGCCGACCACGCCGCCGAGCGTAGCGGCGATCGTTTGATGCCCGTAACAGAAGCCCAAGATGGGAAGCCCCAGCTCAAGCACCTCAGGGTCGATCTTCGGGGCGTCCTCGGCATATACGGAAGCCGGCCCGCCCGACAGGATGATGGCCGACGGCGCCAGCTCGCGCACTTCGGCGGCGGTGATGTCGCACGGCACGATTTCCGAGTACACGTTCAAGTCGCGCACGCGGCGGGCGATAAGCTGCCCGTACTGCGCGCCGAAGTCGAACACGAGGACTTTTTGGTCGGAGGTTTGGCTGCTCACGTGGTGTCCTTTCACGGTTGTTCCGGTGGCGCCTAAAGCGTGGAAGAGGCGCTGAAATGCGGTGATTTCTGCTGCACATCTTACACGATGGGCAGCGCATCGGGCAGAGCCTGCAGCTATTTCCAACACAAAGCTACCCGCACCGGCGCACACCGGCGCTTGGCTTGCGGCTATCCGGGCGCGAAGCCCGATCGCGACCGCGTGAGCATTCGCCCGCCGCCCCGCGAAAAGCCCGTCTTCCGCGCCAACATCAAGCGCGTGTAAAAACTTCGTGCCCGACGTCTGCTTTCCGGGGCATATGCCTGTATCGCATGCAAACGCGCCGTCAATCGGCCATACAATACCGAATCCGTTGCGCGTCTGTCATGGCGCGCGTTCGCACGAAAACGGAAGGGAAGACATGATCATCGAAGCGTTGAAGGCGTTGCTGCTTGGCATCGTCGAGGGCATTACGGAATGGCTGCCCATCTCCTCGACGGGCCATATGATCATCGTTGACGACTTCGTCAAGCTGCAGGTGTCCGACCAGTTCCTGGCTCTTTTCCTGGTCGTCATCCAAATAGGCGCCATCCTGGCGGTGCTCACGCTGTACTTCCATAAGCTTAATCCGCTCAGCCCGCGCAAAACCGCGCAGCAGAAGCGCAGCACGTGGCGGCTGTGGGGCATGGTCGTCATCGGCTGCATCCCCGCCGCCATCGTCGGCCTTCTGTTCGACGACTGGGTCAACGAGCGCTTCTACAACAAGGTTACCGTTGCCGCCATGCTTATCCTGTACGGCATCGTGTTCATTGTCATGGAGAACCGCAACCGCCGTCGCATGCAGGAGGCGCTCCAAAGCGTTGCCGCTGTTGCGAGCGTTGCGGGTCGCGGCCGTCACGCCCGCCCGTCGCGCCTGCTCGATGACGATCAGGCGCTCGAGGAGGCTGCCGAAAAGCGCATTTTCCGCGTCACCGAGGTTGAGGACATCGACTGGAAAACGGCGCTGAAAATCGGTTGCTTCCAGGTGCTCGCCATCATTCCCGGCACGTCCCGTTCCGGCGCCACCATCATCGGCGGCATGCTGTGCGGTTGCAGCCGCACAGCCGCAGCCGAGTTCACGTTCTTTTTGGCCATCCCCATCATGTTCGGCTGGGGCCTGGTGAAGTGCATCAAGTTCTTCGCCGCCGGGCTTGCCATGACGTCGGTCGAGATCATGGTGCTTATCATCGGTGTCGTATCGGCGTTTGTCATGTCGGTCATCTCCATCAAGTTCTTGATGGGTTATATCAAGAAGAACGATTTCGCCGCGTTCGGCTGGTACCGCATCGTCGTCGGCTTGGTGGTGCTCGCCATCTTCGCGCTGCAGCTCGGCGGCGTGCTGTAGCGCCTGGCGGCATTTTCGGTTGACGCGGGGCGGACCAGCGTGCAAACTTGATGCGCGTGCGCGGTGTTGCGCACGGTCTGACCGGAAGGCAAGAGGCGCATCGACGTGTTTGAGCAGTTCAGCAGCATTTTCATCCAGATGGTGGTCCTATTCGCCGCCGTGGCCGTGGGCTACGGATGCAAGAAGGCCCGCGTCATGGACGCCGACATGGACAAGAAGCTCTCCACGTTGGTGCTCAATGCCACGCTGCCGTGTCTCATCCTCTCGTCGGTGCTGGCCGTCGACGAGCTGCCCGATCAGGCAACCATCGCCGAGATCATGGCGCTTTCGCTGCTCAGCTTCGTCATCCTCATCGCGGTTTCCTTCACCGTCACGTTTTTGCTGCGCATTCCCTTCGGCATGCGCGGGGTGTACCGCTTCATGCTCATCTTCGGCAACACCGGTTTCATCGGCTACCCGGTGCTGTCGGCCATCTTCGGGCCTCAGACGGTCATCTACGCGGTGGTCTACAACATCCCGTTCAACCTGATCGTGTTCACCTTAGGCGTATGGCTTATCGCGTCGGACAACGAACAGGGCGTGAAGGTGCGCATGAACCCGCGCGACCTGGTAAACCCCTGCAACGTCGCCACCATCGGCTCGTGCGCTCTGGCGTTTTTCGGCGTGCATTCGGTACCGGTGCTCGGCGACGCGCTTTCGACCATCGGCAACTTCACGACGCCCGCCACGCTTCTGATCGTGGGCTCCTCGCTGGCGAACCTGCCGGCCGCGAAGCTCATTGGCACGCCGCGCCTGTGGGCGGCAAGCCTGGTGCGCATGGCCATCACGCCGCTTGTCATCTTCTTCGTGATGAGCCATATCTGCTCGGGGCTTCTGCTGTCCATCTTAGTGGTGCTTTCCGCCATGCCCGTCGCCACCAACGGCACCATGCTGTGCTACCAGTACAACGGCGACGCGAAGACCATGGCGCAGGGCACCTTCATCACCACGGCGCTCGCGCTGGTCACGGTGCCGCTTCTGGCCACCGTGGTCGGCATGCTGTAGGGAAGGGCGCTGCGCCCAAAGCTTCGGGCGCAGCGTTTGGGGAGGTTTTTGCTGCTGGGGAAGCGCGTAGTGCCTCGTTCGGCGCCCGTCCATCCAGCCCCGCCCATTCCGCCTAACCGCTCAATCCGCCTTTTCCGGCAAGCTTTCCGCCGCGAACGGCGCCTTTTGCTATCATGATGCGCACACGAGGGCCGCTTTCGCATACCGCGGCGCGTCGGCAGGTGCCGGCGAGCGCGGCCATGCTCGTTACCGCTCTATTTGAAGGAAGGAAAGCCGATGTCTGACGAGAACAGCTCGCTCGAGCAGATCCAGGAACATCGCGCCAAGATCGACGAACTCGACCGCCAGATCGTCGCGCTGCTGAACAAGCGCGCCGGTCATTCGCTGGTCATTCGCGGCCTCAAGCCCGGTGCCCACATGGGTCTGTACGACCCGAAGCGCGAGGAGGAGATCTTCGAGAAGGTGGACAGCTTCAACGAAGGTCCGCTGTACAACGACAACCTCCGCGAGATCTACAGCACTATCCTGAAGGTTATGAAGGAGACCCCGTCCGCATGAGCGAACAGCACATTGAAACGAAGCTGCCGGATTACGGCGCCCGCACCGACGAGATAACCATCTACGCCGGTCCCTGCTCGGTCGAAAGCGAAGAGCAGTTCTTCGAGGTAGCCGAATGCATTTCCGATCTGGGGCTTACCTGGATCCGCGGCGGCGCGTACAAGCCCCGCACCAATCCGCACAGCTTCCAGGGCCTTGGCGAGGAAGCGCTCAAGATCATGAAGGCCGGTGGCGAAAAGTACGGCCTGAAAACCCTCACCGAGGTCATGGACTCCGAGCATTGCGAGCTCGTCCATTCCTACGTGGACGGCCTGCAGGTCGGCGCGCGCAACTTCCAGAACTTCAGCCTGCTGAAGAACATCGGCAAGGTCACGCGCGACTCTCATAAGATGGTCCTGTTCAAGCGCGGCTTTGCCGGCTCCATTGCCGAGTGGCTCTCCGCGTGCGACTACATTTCCATGGAGGGCAACGACAACATCGTGCTGTGCGAGCGCGGCCTGCGCACCTTCGAGACGGCCACGCGCTTCACGCTCGACATCTCCGCCGTGCCCGTCATCCACAAGCAGAGCCTCTATCCCATCTGCGTGGACGTGTCGCATCCGGCCGGCGTGCGCGACCTGGTGCCGTCTCTCGCGCGCGCGGCGGTTGCCGTGGGCGCCGACTCCATCATGATCGAGGTGCATCCCAACCCGCCGGCGGCCCTTTCCGACGGCCCGCAGCAGCTCACTCCGGCTCAGTTCCGCGACTTGGTCGCCGAGCTGCGCGACATCGCCGCGGTGTTCGGGAAGAAGATCGTGTAGCATCTGCGCGTCTCTTTTCAGGCGATATGGTCGCCGAAATGCTGAACCGCCTTGCCTTTCGCTTGCGTGCGGAAGACGGGGCGGTTTTTTCTTGCCGAGGGGCGGCGCGCTGAGCGTTTTACGGTTTGGTGCGGCAGCTGGCGGTGGCACCCGCGCGAGCGGCTCCCGGCGCGCTAGCTTCCGTAGCGTATGGCGACGGTGGGGCAGATGCGCAGGCAGCCGAAGCACATGAAGCAGCGCGCCTTCACCCAAACCGGCCGGCCCTCGCGCACCTCGATGGCGCTGGCCAGGCAGCCCCGCTCGCAGATTCCGCAGGCTATGCAGCTATCCGATACGCTGAAATTCTTGGTATCCAGAGCATGGTCCGCGTCGACGCGCGTGAACAGGCGCGCTGCGCTTTTCGTTGAACCCTTTGTGTGAGCCATGTTCTCATCTCCCCTTCGTGAGGTATGTTCATGAGGTAAGCTGCTCGCTAATCATGATAAAGCCGAAAGCCTTGTTGCGCGTTTATTAAGGAGGCATGATGATATCCCTCTCGTTTCCGCGTGAGGCGTCCGCCTCGAGCGCTTTTCCCTTTACGGGGAAGGCCCTGCCGCGCCCGAGGAAGATCGTGCATACCTACGGGAACCCGCACTGGTTTTACAGCCATCATGCCCATGACGACCTGACCGAACTTATTTATGTTGCGGGCGGTGCCGGAATCTACACGATCGACGACGTTCCCTATCATGTTTGCGCGGGCGATGTGCTGGCGATCAGCCCGAACGCCACCCATGCGGTGCTCTCCGACCACGCCTGCCCGCTTGACTCCTACAACCTCGGCATAGCCGATTTCCAGCTGCCCGGCTTGCCGAAGGCTTGCGTGGTCGCGGCGGACGCTCTCCCCCGTGTGCATGCGGAAGGGTCTGTCGCCCAGCTGTTCGAATCGGGAATGCAGCAAATCTTGTCGCTGCGGCAGGCCTGGGGCGGGGAAGCGGGGTCCGGCAGCGCCTTGGGGCAGGGTGCGCAGGAGTACGCGGCGTGCGTCACGATCGCAGCCGCCTTGGTCGCGCGTGCGGCGGCCTTGTTCTCCGGAGCCCCTCGAAAGGTGAGTGCGCGAACGGACCCTGCCAGCGTGCTTGCGCACGATGTGCTCGTGTTCCTCTCCGAGCACTACCGGGAGCCCATCACGCTTGCCAGCTTGTCCGCGCGCTTCAACGCCAGCCCCGGCGCCATCGGGCACGCGATGACGCAGCGCTACGGCACGTCGCCCATCAACCACCTGATCGACTGTCGCCTTACCGCATCGCTGTGGCTGCTCATCTCCACCGACTTGCCCGTCGCCTCCGTTGCCCGCCAGGTCGGGTACGCCAACGCTCGCCACTTTTCTTCCCTGTTCGCCGCCCGCGTCGGAATCACGCCCACGGCATATCGCGCGGCGTATCGCGAATAGGGCGCGCTTTTGGGAATCGCGATACCGCATGTTTGCTCCTGACTCGTCGGGTTTGTCGGGCAGGATCATTATGTACGTGATATTGCGAAGAATGTTGTTCGATTCTAAACAGCTTACCTGGGTAAATGTATCGAACTGGCGGTTATATGTACGGTATCTTGCTTAATTTCCGCCAAAGAATGCTGGTTTCCGAGCTTTCGGAAGATGCCGCGTGAGATTCGCGGTCTGTGTTTTCGACTGAAGGCCGATCGATTTTGCCGCGCCGTGCGCGCGGGGCGGTACAATCTTGCTTCGCGTCTGTTCCCGCCGCATACCGTTCGCCTTCTCGCGCGGTTGCTCGGCGGTAGGCGGCCGCACATCAACCAGCAACGCGTCAAGCGAGGTACCCCATGCCCATCGACATCTCAACCCTAAATGAACCGCAACGTGCCGCCGTCGAATGCACGGAAGGCCCCCTTCTGGTTCTGGCGGGTGCCGGGTCGGGCAAGACGCGCGTGCTGACGTACCGCATCGCGCACATCCTGGAAGACCTCAATGTCGCCCCCTGGGAGATTCTGGCCATCACGTTCACCAACAAGGCCGCCGCCGAGATGCGCGAGCGCCTGCAGGGACTGGTCGGCCCGCGCACCCGCGGCATGTGGGTGTCCACGTTCCACAGCATGTGCGTGCGCATCCTGCGCGCCGACGCCGAACGGCTGGGCTTCGACAAGAACTTCACCATCTACGACACCGACGACCAGAAGCGCCTGTACAAGGAGATCATGGCCGAGCTGGACATCGACCCGAAGCGCTTCCCCATAAACGCGCTGATGAACCGCATCTCCACGGCCAAAAACGACCTTTTGGCCCCTGGTCCTTTCGCCAAGGAGGCCTTAGACCCGGTGGGCAAGGTGGCCGCGCGCGTCTACGAGCGCCTGCAGGAGCGCCTCAAGCAGGCTAACGCCTTCGACTTCGACGACCTGCTGCTCTACGCGTACTTGCTGCTGAAGAACCATCCCGACGTGCTCGAGGCCTACCAGCTGCGCTTCCGCTACATCTTGGTGGACGAGTACCAGGATACGAACCATGCCCAGTATGAGATCTGCCGCCTGCTCGCCGCGGCGCACGGCAACATCATGGTCGTGGGCGACGACGACCAGTCGATCTACAGCTGGCGCGGCGCCGACATTCGCAACATCTTGGAGTTCGAGAAGGATTACCCTGCCTGCACCACCATCAAGCTGGAACAGAACTATCGCAGCGTGGGCAACGTGCTCGCCGCGGCCAACGCCGTCATCGCCAACAATCAGCACCGCAAGGCGAAGAAGCTGTTCACCGATCAGCCCGACGGCGAGAAGATCCACGTGTACATGGCAAGCGACGAGCGCGACGAGGGTCGCTGGATTGCCGGCGAGATAGAGAAGCAGCGCCGGGCCGGCCTGTCGTACAGCCAGTGCGCGGTGTTCTATCGCACCAACGCGCAGTCGCGCATGCTTGAAGACATGCTGTTGCGCGCGGGTGTGCCCTATCGCATCGTTGGAGGCACGCGGTTCTTCGATCGCGCCGAAATCCGCGACGTCATGGCGTACCTGACGCTGGTCATCAACCCCGCCGACGACATCGCCGCGAAGCGCGTCATCAACACGCCGCGCCGCGGCATCGGCAAGTCGACGGTCGAGCGCGTCGAGCAGTTCGCACGCGAGATGGGCATGACGTTCATGGAAGGCGCCGAGCTGGCCGTGGCCGACCCCGAGCTGCGCGCTTCCGTGCGCCGCAGCTTAGGCGAGTTCGTCCAGCTCGTGCACGACGCGCAGTCGTATTCCGGCGAGCTGCGCAAGCTGGTCGAGGCGATAATCGACAAATCGGGCCTTATCGGCGCGCTGCAGGCCGAGGGCACCGACGAGGCGCGCGGGCGCATCGAGAACATCCAGGAATTTTTGTCGGTCGTCGACGAGTTCGTCGACACGCACGACGAAGAAGACGCAGATTACGCGGCGCCCACGGTGGGCGACCAGGTCGGCGACGCCGAGGCCGAACCGGTGCGCGTGCTGCGCGGCGACTCGCTGGCCGACTTCCTGGAATGGGTGCGCCTGCGCACCGACCTCGACACGCTCGGCGAGGACGGCCAGGCCGTCACCATGATGACGGTGCACGCCTCGAAGGGCCTGGAGTTCGACTGCGTGTTCGTGGCGGGCATGGAGGAGACGCTGTTCCCGCACATGAACAGCACCGACGATGCCGCGGGCATCGAGGAGGAGCGCCGTCTTGCCTACGTGGCCATCACGCGCGCGCGCAAGACGCTGTTTCTGACGAGCGCCTACACGCGCCAGATCTTCGGCCAGACGCAGTCGAACCCCGTGTCGCGCTTCGTGCACGAGATACCGCCTGAGCTGCGCCAGACCATGGGCGTGGGCAGCCAGGGCTTTTCCGGGACCGGCTGGGAGAAGCGCGGCAGCCGCCGCGGCATATCGGGCAGCGGCGTGGAGGCCGGCGGCGGGCGCGTGTTCGGGCGCTCGAGCGCCAGTTCGCCGTTCGGGCGCTCCGACCGCGAGCGGCGCGAGGCGCGCGGCGCCGGTTCGGGTCGCGCGGTTTCGGGCGCCTACGTGCGCCCGGGCGCGGAGAAGAAGGCCGCGGCGAAGATGACATTCAAGGCCGGCGACATGGTCGATCACAAGACCTTCGGCCGCGGCAAGGTGATCAAGGTCGACGGCGACACGCTGCACGTCCGCTTCGCCAAATCGGGCCAGACGAAGAAGCTGCTCAAGGACTACGCCCCCATCGTGAAAATAGGGTAGGGAAGCAAAGGAAGAGGTCGTCTGGGAAGTTCCCCGCGACTTCTTTCTGGCAGTACTAATATTTGCATTTTGGCAGAACATCAGATGAATACGCGTAGATAGTATATTAGCCATTTCTTGCATAATCATTTAAATTGGTTAATATACTATCTATGATTAACATTCTAGAACATCAACTTCCGGGTGAGGTTGCCGAAGACCTTGCTCATCGCGTGGCCGCTCGTCGTAAAGAGGCCGGTCTTACTCAAGCCCAGCTAGCGGAAAAGTCGGGTGTCAGCCTGGGCTCCATAAAACGCTTCGAACGCCTGCATCAGATTTCGCTTTCGTCGCTGGTCAACATAGCTTTCGCTCTGCATTGCGAAAGTGATTTCGCAAACCTGTTCGCGCAAAAACGCTACGCCTCCATCGAGGACGTCGTAGCCGATAGCAAACGGAAAGGCTAGCACATGCAAATACCCGCAATCGACAAAGTGCGCGTTTCCATGCATGGCGAAACGGTTGGTACCATTGCTTCCACTCCGGATGGGCTGATGGCGTTTGAATACGCTGATTCTTGGCTTGCAGACGGGTTTAGCATAAGCCCATTTAGCTTGCCTTTGGAAAAGCGTGTTTTCGTGTCGAACTGGCAACCTTTTGACGGCATCTTCGGCATTTTCGACGACAGCTTGCCCGATGGTTGGGGCAGATTGCTGGTTGATAGAGCGTTGGCAAAGCACGACCTAAACCCTCGTGAAGTCGGCTTCTTGGCGCGCTTGTCGTTCGTTGGCTCAAGTGGTATGGGTGCGCTTGAATACGAGCCTGAAACGAGCCTTTCGATTTCCATGGGTGGTGTCGACTTCGATGCTGTGGCTGAAGAATGCGCTCGACTTCTGTCTACAAACGACTCGGAAGACCTTGACGAGCTTCTTGCGCTGGGCGGTTCATCCGGCGGCGCGCGACCAAAAGTGCTAACCCAGGTGGATGGGGAAGAGTGGATCGTCAAATTCCCCTCGTCTGTGGACGTAGCGGATATTGGGGCGCGGGAATATCGTGTTATGCGGCTGGCCAAGCAATGTGGTCTGAACACGCCCGAAGCGCGTTTGTTTTCTTCGAAGCGTTGCTCGGGGTATTTTGGCGTCAAGCGCTTCGATCGCATCGATGGAAGTTCTGCGCGCAAAGTGCACATGGCTTCAGCCGGTGCATTGCTGGAGTCATCGCATCGCATTCCCAATCTTGAATATGAGCTGCTTATGCGGTTGACTACGCTGCTAACGGGAACGGCGCATGATGTTGAGCAGCTGTATCGCCTCATGTGTTTTAACGTATTCGTTGGTAACAGGGACGATCATGCCAAGAATTTTTCGTTTCTTTACGATGAGGCTGCGCGTGCGTGGTCGCTGTCGCCGGCATACGACCTTACGCAGAATGCGGGTACGTATGGCGAGCGGGCAACTACAGTAAATGGCAAGGGCAAGGGAATCGAAGTGGACGATATGGTGGAGGTTGGCGAAAAAGCTGGCATCAAACATGCGCTTGCGTTAAGCATTGCCAACAAAATGCGTAAGGAAGTAGAAGCCGAAGGCCTGCTAGATTGCCAATGAGCCACCGACCCCGTACCGTTTTGACTCGCTGGCTATTTCGCAAAAGCGAAACGCCCTTCGAATTGGTGCAGCTCGAAGGGCGTTATCGATTGGATAGATCACCTCTGTTTTACCTCCCGCACATGTGGCTTTCGCACCAGGCGCAGGCGTCGGGGGTTGCCGCCAGGCCTCCCAAGGCGGACTCGCGCAGCTCGAAGGGCAGGCTGCGACCCACCTTGTACATGGCGTCGACCGTTTGGTCGAAGCCCACCAAGCTTCCCACGCCGGCAAGCGATATCTGCGCGCTTACCAATGCCGTCGCTGCGCCCGAGGCGTTGCGCTTCTGGCAAGGGACCTCCACCAGGCCCGCCACCGGGTCGCACACGAGCCCCATCATGTTCGTCAGCGCGTTGCCCGCCGCGTCAAGGCACTGCTCGGGCGTGCCGCCGGCAAGCTCGACCACGGCCGCCGCCGCCATCGCCGCTGCCGACCCGATTTCGGCCTGGCAGCCGCCTTCGGCGCCGGCAACTGTGGCGTTGCGCGTGATCAGATATCCTACGGCCGCAGCGCAGGCAAGCCCGCGCGCAAGCTCTTCGTCGGCGTAGCCCTTTTCCTGCTGCAGGCTCAAAAGCACGCCGGGGATGACGCCGGCGGAACCCGCCGTCGGGGCGGCGACGATGCGGCCCATCGACGCGTTCGTCTCCAGCACGGCCATCGCGTACGCCGCGGCGCTTGCGACCGGCTCTCCCAGCACGCCCGCGCTGTGGCGGCGCAGCTTCGCCATGCGCATCGCCTCGCCGCCGAGCAGGCCCCCCATGGAATGCGCCGGCGCGTCGAGCGGGCGCGTGGCGGCCTGGCGCATGACCTGCAGCGCATGCAGCAGATAGTCGGCGGTCGCATCCTTATGCCCGCGGCTTTCCTGCACCGCCTTCTCGCGCGCCAAGAACACGTCGGATATGCGCTCGCCGCGCGCGCGGCAGCGCTCGATGAGCTGGGTGCCGCTTGCGAAATCAATCGTATGCAGGCTTTCGAGCGCGGCGGCTTGCACCTCCGCATCGACGGCGGGCGCCGCCTCGCCGATGGCTGCGGCGGGGATGACGCGGCAGCCCCGGATAGAAGGACTTTCCAGAATGGAGGCGCGCACGTCGTCGGCGATGTGCTGATCGGTTTCAAGCACGGTCCATGCCGCGTCTCCGCGCTGCTCGCGGTACATGCGCGCGGTGGCGATGTTCACGCCGTGATCGCTCAAGCAGGTCGCGATATGCGCGAGCACGCCGGGCTCGTCGCGCTGCTGCACGACGATCGAGTGGTTTTCCCCGGTGATGTAGACGTCCACGCCGTCGATCTTGCGGATCACGGCCGCCCCGCCGCCGACGCTTTCGCCGCGCACGTGCATGCGCGTGGCGTCTGCGGCGTCGATGATTATGTCGATGGTGTTGGGGTGCTCGTAGTCGTCCCGTTCGGGTTCGCAGTGAAATTCAAAGGTGAGCCCGGCTTCGCGCGCGTGGGCGAACGAGTTGCGGATGCGCAGGTCGTCGGGCGCGAACCCGAGCATGCCGGCCACGATGGCCTTGTCGGTGCCGTGCCCGGTCAGCGTGTGCGCGAAGCTGCCGAGCAGATGGAACCCCACGTGGCGGGGGACATCCCCGGCCAGCTTGCGCGCCATGTAGGCGATGCGCAGGGCGCCTGCCGTATGCGAACTCGACGGTCCGACCATCACCGGCCCGATAATGTCGGTCAGCCCCAGCGTTTCCATGCGCGTCCTCCTGTGCCTCAACGTGTTTCGCGTACCTTTTCGGTGCGCCTCGCAGCAAATCATCCTAGCGTAAAAGGAGCCGAGCGAAGGACGCAAAAGGTGAGCGGACACGTATCGGAAACGTGGCGTTCATATTGCCGGCCCGCCGCGCCGCCGCCCTTCGGCAGCCTATGGTTCCCGCCCGCCGCTTGTCCAGCTATTCGTGGCTGTTCCCTGGCGTTTTGCCGGCGGTGCGTCAAGCCGCGCTATACTGTTCTGTCGGCTGCAGCGCATTGCAGCTCAAGACGTGAAAATAGGGAAGAGGCGCCGGGCGCACCCCGGCAAGAAGGAGCGATCACATGGCGGCACCCATCCTGGTGTTCGGTCACAAGAACCCCGACAACGATGCCATCAGCGCGGCCGTTGGCTACGCGTACCTGAAAAACGAGCTGGCTAAACGTGCTGGCGAAGAGGCTTCTTACGAGGCCGTCCGCCTCGGCGCGCTTCCGCCCGAGACCGAATGGGTGCTTTCCGAGCACGGCATCGAGGCCCCGCGCCTCATCGAGTCGGTCGCCGAAGGCCAGCAGGTCATCCTCGTCGACCACAACGAGCTCCTGCAGTCCGCCGACGGCCTCGATGCGGCCGAGATCGTCGAGATCGTCGACCATCATCGCCTGGGCGGCCTCGTGACCGCGCAGCCTTTGCGCTTCAACGCAAAGCCGGTCGGCTCGACCGCGGCCATCGTCGCGCGCGAGTTCGAGATCGAGGGTGTCAAGATGCCCGAGGGCATCGCCGCGCTTTTGCTCGGCGCCATGCTCACCGACACCGTCATCATGAAGTCTCCCACCACCACCGCCTTCGACCGCGACATCATCGCGCGCACCGCCGCGGCCCTTGGGGTCGACCCGGTGAAGTTCGGCATGGACATCTTCAAGTGCCGTTCGAACCCGGCCGAGCTGCCCGTCGACAAGCTGGTCAACGCCGACGCCAAGGAATTCGAGCTGTCGAACGGCAACAAGGTCTACATCGGCCAGTTCGAAACGGTCGATCTTCAGGCCGTGCTCGGCCGCGAGGCGGAAATCCGCGAGGCCATCAAGGCCCTCGTTGCCGAAAAGGGCTACCAGTTCGTGCTGTTCTTCGCCACCGACATCCTCGCCGAAGGCAGCCAGTTCATCTGCGAAGGCGACACGCAGTTCGTCTCCGACGTGTTCGGCGTCGACCTCAACGGCGTCTCCGCTTGGATGCCCGGCGTGCTCTCCCGCAAAAAGCAGGTGGCAGCTCCCATCTTGGCGCACTAAAGGGAAAGCGCTTGAGGCGTTCCCCTGCGAAACGCCAGCAGCATCCGCTCATTTCGGCCGGCTGCTCGATCCCCGCGATCGAGCAGCCGGCCTTTTAATTTGTACGGCATGTGAGCATTGGCCCGCATTCCTCTGGAAGTGCTATACCGAAGTACGTTTCTATACTTACGTGCGCCCGGCATCGTGCCCGGCGCGAAAGGGATGACTCATCATGGCGGAAGCCCTCGAGGCGATCATGCTCATCTGTTTCGGTCTCTCGTGGCCGATGAACGCCTACAAGAACTTCAAGGCTCGCACGGCTGCGGGGACCAGTTGGCAGTTCATCGCCCTGATCACGCTCGGATACGTCGCGGGCATCGCGGCGAAATTCGCCTCCGGCACCATCAACTGGGTTCTCGTCGTCTACTTCCTCAACGTCATCTGCATCGCGGCCAATTGGGCGGTCTATTTCCGCAATCGCGCGATCGACCGCCAGCGCGCGATCGACTCGCCCGTATACTGATGGCCGACGAATAAGCCAACGCCGCTTTGCAGCGCTATGCAGGTGAGGAGTGGACATGAATGCCGATCGTTTGCTGAATCTGTTTTGCGAGCTGGCCCGTATCGACAGCCCGTCGCAAAAGGAGGCGGCGATGGCCGCGCGTTGCCAGGCCGAGCTTGAGGACCTAGGATTTACGGTCACCATCGACGATTCCATGCAGCAAACCGGATCGGACACGGGCAACCTTCTTGCCGTGCGCAAAGGGGAGGGTGAAGGCAAGCTTATCCTCTCCGCGCATATGGACACGGTCGAGCCCGGCTGCGGGATCGAGCCGGTTGTGCGCGACGGCGTCATCTACAGCGCGGGGGAGACCATCCTTTCCGCCGACGACAAATCCGGCATCGCCCCCATCTTCGAAGCGCTGCGAAGCCTCATCGAGCAAGGCGAGCCGCTCCCCGAGGTCTGGGTGCTGCTCACCACGTGCGAGGAGCTGCATCTTCTGGGTGCATCCGCCTTCGACGTCGCGCAGCTTCCCGCCGACGCCCCGCTGTACGTGCTCGACGCCGACGGCCCGGCCGGCACCATCATCCAGGGCGCGCCCTGCCATTACACCTTCGAGGCGACCTTCCGCGGCACGGCGGCGCATGCGGGCGTGGAACCGGAGCGCGGCGCTTCGGCGGTGCTCATGGCCGCGAACGCCATCACGGCCATGCCGCTTGGGCGCCTCGACGCCCGCACAACGGCCAATGTCGGCATCATAAGCGGCGGGGGCGCCACCAATGTGGTTCCGGAAACCTGCACGGTGGCGGGGGAGTGCCGGTCGCTTTCCGTCGAGCGTGCCGATGCCGAGCGGGACGCGATCACGCGCGCACTCAAGAACGCGGCGGCGCAGGCGGGCGGCAGCGTGGACGTGACCTGGCATGTCGACTACCTCGCCGTCGAATATGCGGCGGACGACCCCATCGTCGAGGGCGTTGTCGCGGCGGCGCGCGCAGCGGGGCTCAAGCCGCATCTGCACTATTCCGGGGGAGGGGCCGATGCGAACATCCATGCATCGCGCGGCGTTTCGGCCATCACCCTTTCCACGGGCATGGCGAACTTCCATTCCACCGAGGAACATCTCTCCATAGACGACCTCAACGGCACGTGCCGCCTGGTCGAGGAGCTTATTCGGGGCGCTCGGAGCTGATATCAGGCGAAAGTGGAGGTCGAAGAGGCGTTTTAAAGGAGCCGAGCGCGCTGTTTGTGCTCGGTTCCTCACGGTCATGGGGCCTGCATGCTCGAGCGCCGATCAAATGCAAGAACTTTTTTCGAAAATGTGTGCAGCCTATGATGGAAAGGAACCAAAAAGCTTGTCTCACCTGCGTTTATAGGTTAAAATAACCATGGACACACCCGGTGGCGTGGCGTTTGACACACCCCTATGCCGCTGGTAAAGTACCAACTCGCGCCTGGAGCAAGGCGCCGTGTTTTCGCGTGCGTATCAGCTGAACGCACCTGGAAACAACCGCAAGTACGAGGGCGATCCCTCGCCAAGGCAAAGTAGCAGAAGGAGAACGTTTTGCCTACTATCAACCAGCTGGTCCGCAAGGGCCGCAAAACAGCTGCCGCGAAGTCGAAGACTCCGGCGCTGAAGGGCAACCCGCAGAAGCGCGGTGTGTGCACCCGCGTGTACACGACCACCCCGAAGAAGCCGAACTCGGCTCTGCGTAAGGTTTGCCGTGTCCGCCTGGTCAACGGCATGGAAGTCACCGCCTACATCCCCGGCGAAGGCCACAACCTGCAGGAGCACTCCATGGTGCTCATCCGCGGCGGCCGTGTGAAGGACCTTCCTGGTGTCCGTTACAAGGTCATCCGCGCTGCTCTGGACTGCGCTGCAGTCGACAAGCGCAAGCAGGCTCGCAGCCGCTACGGTGCCAAGCGCCCGAAATAAGTTCACCGCTAAGTCGCGCGGGCTCGCAAAAGGCAAGACCGGAAGGGCCGGGAATGCCGCAGCCTAATGGGAGGGAACCCTCTCGGAAGCGCGCAGGAATAAGAAGGAGTTTTACATGCCGCGTCGTGCAGCAGCCGTCCGCCGCGAAACCCAGCCGGACGCCGTTTACAACAACCGCCTTGTCACGCAGCTGATCAACAAGATCATGCTCCATGGCAAGAAGTCCACCGCCGAGGGCATCGTCTACGGTGCTTTCGAGCTGGTCGCCGAGAAGACGGGCGAGGACGCCCTGGCCGTCTTCAAGAAGGCCATGGACAACGTCCGCCCCACGCTCGAGGTCAAGCCCAAGCGTGTCGGCGGCGCCACCTATCAGGTGCCCATGGAGGTCAACTCCCGCCGCGCCACCACGCTTGCCATCCGCTGGATCGTGGACTTCTCCCGCAAGCGCAAGGAGCACACCATGAAGCAGCGCCTCGCCAACGAGATCATGGACGCCGCCAACAACACCGGCGCCTCCGTGAAGAAGCGTGAGGACCTGTACAAGATGGCCGAATCCAACCGTGCGTTCTCGCACTATCGCTTCTAGGTCGTGACTGCGTAATGGCTAAGACTAACGACCTGTCGCTCACCCGTAACTTCGGCATCATGGCCCACATCGATGCCGGTAAGACCACGACGACCGAGCGCATCCTGTACTACACGGGCAAGACCCACAAGATCGGCGAGGTTCACGACGGCGCCGCCACCATGGACTGGATGGTCCAGGAGCAGGAGCGCGGCGTGACCATCACCGCCGCCGCCACCACGTGCTTCTGGAAGAAGGACGGTCAGGAATACCGCTTCCAGATCATCGACACCCCCGGCCACGTGGACTTCACCGCCGAGGTTGAGCGCTCCCTGCGCGTTCTCGACGGCACCGTCGCCGTGTTCGACGCCGTCGCCGGCGTGCAGCCGCAGTCCGAGACCGTTTGGCGCCAGGCCGAGCGCTACGGCGTGCCGCGCATCGCGTTCATCAACAAGTTCGACCGCGTCGGCGCCGACTTCGAGCACGCCATCCAGACTATGAAGGACCGTCTGAAGGCCAACGCCGTCGCAGCTCAGCTGCCGATGGGCGCCGAGGATAACTTCTGGGGCGTCATCGACCTGGTCACCATGACCGCATGGGACTTCAAGGCCGACGACAAGGGCATGACCTACCCCGAGCCGATGGACGCCATCCCGGCCGAGTTCGCCGATGCCGCCGAGATCGCTCACCAGGAGCTGCTCGAGGCTGCCGCGGACTGCGACGACGAGCTCATGGAGAAGGTCCTCATGGAAGAGGAGGTCTCCGTCGAGGAGCTCAAGGCCGCTCTGCGCAAGGGCGTCATCGAGTGCAAGATCAACCCCGTGTTCGTGGGCTCCGCCTACAAGAACAAGGGCGTTCAGGAACTGCTCGACGCGGTTGTCGACTACCTGCCGGCTCCCCCCGACGTTCCCGCCATCAAGGGCACCGTCCCCGGCTCCGGCGAGGAGGACAGCCGTCCTTCCGACCCGAAGGCCCCCTTCAGCGCCCTGGCGTTCAAGATCATGACCGACCCGTTCGTCGGCAAGCTGACCTACCTGCGCGTCTACTCCGGTTCTCTCGACGCCGGTTCCTACGTGGTCAACGCCACGAAGGACAAGAAGGAGCGCATCGGTCGCCTTCTGCAGATGCACTCCAACCAGCGCGTGGACATCGACAAGTGCTCCGCCGGCGACATCGTCGCCGTCGTGGGCCTGAAGAACACCACCACCGGTGACACCCTGTGCGACGAGGACGCCCCCATCATCCTGGAGTCCATGGAATTCGCCGACCCGGTTATCGACATCGCCGTCGAGCCGAAGACCAAGGC
>CAVGWX010000026.1:0-21102 GCA_963633085.1 Prevotella sp. CAG:279
GCGAAGCGCTCGAGCACCCGAAACGTGGTCACCGCCTCGCGCGCCGACGGGCAATCGCGCACGGCCATGCGCGTGCGCTCGGAAAGCGAGCGCGCTATTGGCGCGTCGACCATTCCCGAGTCGTGCGTGATGATCCCGTGCGCGAGCGCCAGGTAGCGGCGATCGACCGCTCGGTCGCGGATGTCGGACATGAGTATGGCGCCGGCCGTGTCGGTTTTCGCGGCCAGCATCAACCCGGTCGTGTCGCGATCGAGCCGATGGACGATGCCCAAGCGGTCGTCCTCGCCTTGCACGTTGCACAGGTGCGCGGCGCCGCAGCGGTGCACGAGGGCGTTCACGAGCGTTCCCGATGCGTGGTCGATTGAGGGATGGCAGACAAGCCCCGCCTGCTTGGACAAGACGATCATATCGTCGTCTTCGTATCGGATGTCCAGGGGGATGGCCTCGCCGGCGACCGGACCGGCCTGCTGCTCGTCCTCAAGCTCGTACACAATGGTATCGCCTGTTGAAACAGCATGCTTTTTCGCAACGGTTGCGCCGTTGACGAAAACGCAACCGCGCTCGACGGCACGCGCCGCAGCGCTTCGGCTGGGGTAAGCGCCCACGCGCGTCAAAACCGCATCGATGCGCTGTCCGGCGTCGGCGGGATTCGCCTGATAGCTTTTCAGAACACTCAACGCGTCTGCCCTCCTTGGGATCGCTGTTCGTCTTCTTTCGGTTGGCGATGAAGCCATCCGATAAGGAACACGATGATGCCGCACGTCACCCCGATATCGGCTACGTTGAAAACGGGAAAATCCATGAACGCCAGATCGATGAAGTCGATGACGTGGTCAAGGGCGAACCGATCGAGCGCGTTGCCGAGCCCGCCTGCCACCACGAGCGCGAGCCCGATGATTTCCGGCCAGGTGATGCGCTCACGCTGCATGACGGCGAAGGCGACAAGCGCTGCGCACATGAGCACCGAGAAGATGCCGAGCGCCACTGTGGCGCCCGAGAAAATGCTCCAAGCGCCGCCGGTGTTGTAGACCAGGTGAATGGAGAAGAGGCCGAGGATAGGGTCTCCCCCCTGCGAGCCTGACCGGTTAAGGCCGCTGTCGACGAGCATCTTCGTCGCCCGATCGGCGGCCAGCCAAGCAACGATGATCGCCGCCAGGGCGATGAACTTGGTTCGCCATGCGCCTGCCGCATGCGGCCGAGGGCCGGCATCATCGACGATGCCGGCCCTCTTATCGTTTCGCTGTTCGCTTTCGCTTATGCCGAGCAACCGCTACTCCTCGACGAACCCGATGGCATCGAGCGCATCGCCGCAGCGCTTGCACACGTGCGGATGGTTTGCGTTGCCGCCGAGATCGCGATAGTTCCAGCAGCGCGGGCACTTCTCGCCTTCGGCAGGCTTTACCTGGCAAGACAGTTCCTCGCCTTCGGTCATCTCGACGCCGGAGACGATGAACAGCTCCTCGAACACGCCCCCATCGAAGGCGGAGAGGGCATCGAGTGTGTCCTTCGGCGCGGTGACCGAAACGACAGCTTCCTGGCTCTTGTTGACGATCTTCTGACCGCGTGCGTCTTCCAGGGCCTTCGTCACCACGTCGCGCACCTCGAGCGCCTTCGCAAACGTCGCGAGCACCTTTTCCTGCTCGGCCTTGGTGGGCAGCGCGGGCTTGAAGTCGGCAACGCGCGGCCAACCGGCGAGCTGCACGTTGACAGGGCGGCCTTCGCGGTTGCGGATGGCCTCGGGGTAGCAGCCCCACACCTCGTCGGTCGTGAAAGACAGAATGGGAGAGAGCACGCGCACGAGCACCTCGAGGATGTTCATGAGCACGCTCTGCACGGCGCGGCGGCGCGGGCTTTGCGGCGCCTCCGAGTACAGGCGGTCCTTCGTGACGTCCATGTAGACGCTCGACAGGTCGTTCACGAAGTCGTACACGGTGCGGTACACCGCGTTGAACTTGTAGGAGTCGTATGCCTGCTCCACGTCGGAAAGGAGTTTCGCCGTCTTCGCCAGCATGTACTGGTCGATGGGCTCCAGATCCTCCCACTTCGCCGGCGCGCACGTGGCATCGTCGTAATCGGAAAGGTTTCCGAGCAGGAACCTGAACGTGTTTCGGATGCGGCGATACGCATCGGAAACCTGCTTGAGGATGCCGTCGGAGATGGACATGTCCACCGAATAATCCTGGCTGGAAACCCACAGGCGCAGCACGTCGGCGCCGTACTTGTTGGCCACATCGGCCGGGTCGACGCCGTTGCCGAGCGACTTGGACATCTTGCGGCCCTGCTCGTCGACGGTGAAGCCGCACGACAGGATGTTCTTGTACGGCGCGCAGCCGTAGGCTCCCACCGACGTGAGCAGCGAGGACTGGAACCAGCCGCGATGCTGGTCGGAGCCTTCAAGGTACATGTCGGCCGGGAAGACGAGGCCTTCGTCGGCGCGGTGCCTCAAAACCGAGGTGTGCGTGACGCCCGATTCCCACCACACGTCGAGGATGTCCTTTTCGGGCACCAGATCCGTGCAGCCGCATTTCTCGCAGTGCGTGGAGTGCGGCAGGTATTCGGAGGGCTCCTTCGTGAACCATGCGTCGGCGCCTTCCTTGTAGAACAGGTCGATGACGGCGTCGAAGGTTTCCTCGGTGGCGACGGTCTCGCCGCACTTGGCGCACTTGAACACGGGGATGGGCACGCCCCAGCTGCGCTGACGCGAGATGCACCAGTCGGGACGGTCGGCGACCATCGACCCGATGCGGTTGACGGCCCAACCCGGGTAGAACGTCACGTCGCGCTCGATGGCGTCGAGGGCGCGGCCGCGTAGGCCGTTCTCCTCCATGGAGACGAACCACTGGTCGGTGGCGCGGAAGATGACCGGGGCATGGCAGCGCCAGCAGTGCGGGTAGCTGTGGTCGATCTTGCGCTCGGCCACGAGCGTGCCCTGCTCGCGCAGCCAGTCGATGATGACCGGGTTGGCGTCGTCGGTGTCGAGCCCGGCAAACGGGCCGGCGTCGGCGGTGAGCACGCCGTCGTCGTCGACGGGCATGAGGATCGGGATGTCGAACTGCATGCCGACGAGATAGTCGTCCTGGCCATGGCCGGGAGCGGTGTGCACGCAGCCGGTGCCGGAGTCGAGCGTGACGTGGTCGCCGTAGATGACTTTGCCCTTGAGGTCCTGGCGGATGGGGCAGGTGTAGGTAAGGCCGGTCAGATCGGTTCCCTTGAGGGTGATCGGGTTGCCCTCAGCATCGCTGACCAGCTCGTAGCTTTCCCAACCGGCTATTTCGGCGACCTCTTCGACCAGCTCCTTCGCGAAGATCATGTTGGAGCCGTCCGCCTTGACCATCACGTAGTCGGCGCCAGGCATGAGGCACACCGCTGCGTTGGCCGGAAGCGTCCAGGGCGTGGTCGTCCAGATGAGCACGTAGGCGTCGCCAGCGGCACCGGCGGCCTCGAAGATGCCCGGCATGGCGTCGAGCTTGAACTTCACATAGATGGAAGGGGACGTTTCGTCGCCGTACTCGATTTCGGCCTCAGCCAGGGCGGTGTGGCACTTCTTGCACCAGTGGATGGGCTTGCGGCCGCGGTAGACCTGGCCTTTGAGGTACATCTCCTTGAAGACCTCGACGTTGCCGGCCTCGAAGTTGGGGATATAGGTGAGGTAGGGGTGGTCCCAATCGGCGTTGACGCCGAGGCGCTTGAAGCCCTCGCGTTGGATTCCCACGTACTTGGTGGCCCACTCGCGGCACAGGCGGCGCAGCTCGGGCTGGCTCGTCTCCTTCATCTTGTCCGGGCCGAGCGTCACCTCGACCATGTGCTCGATGGGCTGGCCGTGGCAGTCCCAGCCGGGCACGTAGGGCGTGAAGTAGCCGCGCTGCGCATGGCTTTTGTTCACGAAGTCCTTGATGACCTTGTTGAACGCATGCCCGATATGGATGGGGCCGTTGGCGTAGGGCGGGCCGTCGTGAAGCACGAACGGCTTGCCGTCCTTGTTCTTCTCGAGCACCGCTTCGTAGATATGCTCCTGCTGCCACTTCTCCAAGCGCTTCGGCTCGGACGCGGGCAGGTTGCCGCGCATCGGGAAATCCGTCTGCGGGAGATTCATCGTGTTCTTGTACGTATTCGCCACGACAATAGCCTTCCTTCGCCGTCTATGCTGCAAGCGGGAACCGGGCCCGCTTGGGTTTCAAACTTCGCTAGTATATCGGATAGGGTCGCATTTGGCCGATATCCGGTGGACAATTTTATAAAGGACGCAGATGTCGTCGCCAGGGCTGCCGCAACGGTCGCCGCAGCCGCACGCGAAGTCGACTGGTATACTTCTTCCCGTGCATACGACAACGTATCAAGATTCGGAAAGGGGCTTTCATGTCCATGAAATTCGAGTTGGTGACCGACTCCTGCTGCAACCTCACCGAAGAGGTGATCGACCGGTACGGCTTGCATGTGCTGCCCCTGACGTTCATGGCCGATGGCGAGGATACCGTTTACCAAAGCTACCTGAAAGGCCGCAAGACCGACTTGGGAAGCTTCTACACCATGATGCGCGAAGGGAAGGTCTTCCGCACGTCGCTTCCGAACCTTGCCGATACCGAAGCGCTGTTCCGCGAGCTGCTCGATGCCGGGCGCGACATCCTGTACCTGGGCTTTTCCAGCGGACTGTCGGGAACCTACGAGGCCACCGAGCTTTTGGCGCAGCAGCTGCGCGGTGAATACCCCGATCGGAAGATCCTGACCGTCGACACGCTGGCGGCTTCCGGCGGAGAGGGTCTGCTCGTGTGGCATGCCTGCCAGCGCGCCATTGCCGGCGAGGATATCGATGCGGTGTGCGAATGGGTCGAATCCAACAAGCTCAAGCTTGCGCACTGGTTCACCGTCGATGACCTCATGTTTTTGTGGCGTGGCGGGCGCGTTTCGAAGACGAGCGCCTGGGCGGGCACGTTGCTCAACATCAAGCCGGTGCTGCACGTCGACGATGCCGGTCATCTCATCCCCATGGAAAAGGTTCGCGGGCGCAAGAAGAGCCTGCTCGGGCTGCTCGACCACATGGAGAAGACGGCCACAGCTCCCGTTTCCGATCAGATGGTGTTCATCAACCACGGCGACTGCTTAGAAGAGGCGCAGTGGCTTGCGGACAAGATCCGCGAGCGCTTCAGCGTCAAGGACATCATGATCAACTACGTCGATCCGGTCATCGGGGCGCATTCCGGGCCGGGGACGATGGCTTTGTTTTTCTTGGCTTCAAGCCGCAACTAGCTTTATCTGTTGATTGCACCGCGGGGGTTTCCGGGGTGCCCGAGTCGCTCGGCAGTCCTCGCTTGGTGAAACAGCCCACTGGGCTGTTTCAGTCGCTGCGGAACTCGCTTTGTCGGGCACCCCGGAAACCCCCGCTACCGAGATGAGCTTGCTTGCGGTTGAATCCGGTTTCTCTATTTTGGTTTGGGGACTCGTGCGGAACTCGCTTTGTGGGATACCCCGGAAACCCCCGCTGCCGAGATGAGCTTGCTTGCGGTTGAATCCTGGTTCTTTGTTTTTGGTGTTGCGCTTGAAGGGCTCCCTGGTTGGGAGCCCTTCTTGTTTTGGAGGGGGGTTTGGTTTTGCTTTTTTAGGCTAGGAGCACTTGGGCGCAGAGGAGGATTCCTCCGAAGACCAGGGTGAAGACTACGATGGGCCAGACGAATTTCAGCCACTTCGAGTACTTCATGTCCAGCATGGTGAGCGTTGCGAGCACCAGGCCGGTCGGCGCGAGGTAGAGCATCGCGTACTGGCCCCACTGGTAGGCGCAGACGATGGAGTAGCGGTCGATGCCGACGGTGTCGGCGAGCGGCGCCATGATGGGCATTGCGAGCACGGCCAGGCCGGAAGACGAGGGCACCACGAAACCGAGCAGGAAGAACAGCAGCATCATGATGAGGATGAACGCCGGGCCCGCCATGCCTGCGACCGCGTTGGAAGACCAATACAGCAGCGTGTCGGAGATGAGGCCCTGCTCCATGATCAGGTTGATGCCGCGGGCCAGGCCGATGATGAGCGACACGCCCACCAGGCTGGAAGCGCCGTCGATGAACGCGTTCACCACCGTCTTCTCGTCGGTGCCCGAGATGAGCATGATGACGATGGCGATGGCCAAAAACATTGCGGCCATCTGCGGGAACCACCAGCCCAAGTTCATGACGCCGTAGACCATGAGCACGAACGCGCCGACGAACAGCACGAGGATGGCCTTCTTGCGCAGGGTGAAGCCCTCGGCGTGCGCTTCGGCGGTTTCCCCGCGCTTTACGCTGAAGAGCTTGGCGAAATGCTCGCGGTCCTCATAGGTGTAGGAAAACTCGGGGTTGGCCTTGATTTTCTTGCAGTACCAGAACAGATACGAGATCACCACGATGGCACCGACGGCGCAACCCGCCACGCGCCACTCGAAGCCTTCCATGAAGTTGATGCCGGCGGCGTTCGAAGCGATGACCACGCTGAAGGGGTTGATGGTCGAAAAGGTGGTGCCCATGGAGCCAGCGAGGAAGATGGCGCCGACGCAGACGATGGAGTCGTAGCCGAGCGCCAAGAACACCGGAACGAGGATGGGATAGAAGGCGACCGCCTCCTCCTCCAGGCCGCACGAGGTGCCACCAAGCACCATGAGCAGCGCCACGAGGAACACGAGCAAGAACTCATGGCCTTTCGTTTTCTTCGTCAGCGCCATAAGGCCCGATTCGAAAGCGCCCGTGGCGTTCACCACGCCGATCAAGCCGCCGAGCACGAGGATGAACACCATGATGTCGACGCCGTCGATGGTGCCCGAAACCATCGCCTGCGTGATGTCGGCGATGCCCTTCGGCTGCGCATCGAGTTGCTCGTAGGTATCGGGGATGGAGATGGCCTTCTTAATGGACCCGCCGGTGAACTGCTCGATTTCGATTTTCACGCCGAGCTTATCGAGCTCGTCCTGCGTGGCGGGCACCGACGACACCTCGCCTTGCGGGCTGGTGATGGACAGTTCGTTGCCGTCGGCGACGTATTGCAGCTTCGCATACTGTCCTGCCGGAACGTACCAGGTTGCGATCACCGCGATGATGGTGAGCACGAACAGGATGGTGAAGGCGGTCGGGAAGCTGAGCTTCTTCTTGCGTTTCTTCCTATTTGCCTTGGTGGCCGAACCTATGGTTTCGGCGGCGGCTGCCTCCGTGGTCATAAGCTGCTCCTTTCCTTGAAAGAGCCTCGGGGGTGTCCCGAGTGAAGGTTTGCGGCAGCCTTGTCGTCCCGCTTGGCTCGGCACGCGCCTCGCTGCCTCTTGTTTTCGCCCGCTTGGCTCGGGCTAGGTGCATTTTCGACAGGTTTATGGGCGAAAATCCAGAATAAAAACGGGTATATATAGAGGTATAACCAGGGTATATACCTTATCTATCAGGTATTTTACAGACTTGAAACATTCTCCTATACTACGGAGAAGAGATATGGGAAATGAGGCTTCAAGGAAAAGGGGCTCGATGGATTCCGGGTTGTTCCTGTTCTATTACTCGATCGGCGTGCAGGTGTGCGCCATCCTCACCGCTTCGAGCTGCCTCGCCTCTTATTTGGTTTCGCGCAACAAGGTGCAGCTGTACTGCTTCATCGGGTTTCTTCTGTACTACATCGATTGCCTTCTCGTGTTTCGCGATGACTATGTGATGGCATCGAAGGTGAGCGATGCCGCCGAAGCGTTCTTCATCGGGGATCCGGTTTGCTCCGTCCTGTTCGGGTGCGGGTTCCTCACAGCATTCTGGTGGGTTGTTTGCGAGTATATCGATGAGGATTCAAAGGCGCTCCGCATCGCTCCGAGCGTCCTGTTCGTTGCCGCAAGCGCCCTTGTCTGGGCGGTTATGCCCGATGGCTATTCGAAGATGTTCGTGTTCTTCACGCTTCGCGAGGCCTATATGGCTTGGATGCTTCTGTTCGGCGCATATCGCTACGTTACCGCCGATCGCGGCAAGAGCCATGTTCGTCTTTCACGGTTCAAGCGCTTATACGGTTTCTTGTGGCTCATGGTGTTTGCCGTGGTTGCGGAAAACGTCGTGTTTCTGCTCATCATCAACCCCGGAATCTCCGACGCTCCCCTTCCCTTCTTCCCCGAGCGCAACTTCGCGGAAAACGCCCTGGCGTTTCTGTGCGAGTTCGTCGCCGTCCGCTCTTCGCTGAAGTACCTGTCCGTGCGCCACACCGAGCTGCCGAAACAAGGCGGCGAGCAAATTGAGGCGTTCGTGGATCAAGAGCTGGCCGCTTATGCCGCTTCGCGCAAGCTTTCACCGCGTGAAACCGAGATCATGCGCCTGGTGTTGCTCGGCAAGGATAACCAGAACATCGCCACCGAGCTGTCGCTGGCGCCGGGAACGGTGAAAGTGCACGTGCACAACATCCTGCAGAAAACGCACATGGCGAACAGGCGCGAGCTGATGCAGGATTTCTGGGACCACGCATAAGGGGCGACTGCCGCGACCGCCTTGAGAGGAGAGGCGAAATGGCTGTGGTGCCTCGCCCTCGCCTGTTGGTTGCTTAGCGGTAATCGGCGGGGTTTTTCGCTGAGGTTCCGGTGGTGTTGTCGGCGTTTCGCAGTTCGTGCCCGAAGCGGACCGCGCCCTCGCCGAAGCGATCTTTCACGAGGTCCGTGGCGGTGAGAAGCCCGCGGCGCTTCCCCTCGTCCTTGATATGCGGCTGCCCGTCGGCCGCGGTGGGCGCCACTTCGCTCACATCGAAGAGGCTTCCTTGCACCGCTTGCCCCTGGGCGAATCCGCTTACCGCCACGCCTATGAGACGCACCGGCGTCCCTGGGTTCCATAGCTCGTCGAGCATGCGGCACAGGATCGGGCTGAATGCCAGATCGTCATCGGTAGGGTTTTCGAGCGTGCGCTGAACCGAACGGGTCGTGCGGTCGGCGAAGCGGATGCGCAGCGAGATGGTGGACCCGCGCAGGCCCGCCCGGCGCAGCCTGCGCCCCACCTTCGAAGCCTGCGTGAAGATGGCGGCCTCGATATCGAGGCGTGCGGTGAGATCGTCGGCGAACGTCGTTTCGCTGGAAACGGACTTCACGCCCTCATCGGCTTTGACGGGCGCGTCGTCCAACCCGCAGGCGCGCAAATACATGGTGCGGCCGTTTTTGCCGAACAGGCGCTCAAGGCGCGGCATCCCCTCGAGCACCAGCTGCCCGAGCGTCTCCACCCCGCGGGCCCGCAGGCGCTCCTCGGCCGCCCTGCCGATGCCGCTCATGGCGCGCACGGGCAGCGGATCGAGGAACGCCCGCTCGGTTCCGGGGAAAACGACGGTCAGGCCGCGCGGCTTGTCCATGTCGGAGGCGATCTTCGCAACCGTCTTCGATGAGCCGACGCCCACCGAGCAGGTGACGCCGAGCGCTTCGACGCGTTTCTGTATGCGCTGGGCGATTCTCACGGGGTGCTCGCGGTTCACGCGCGTGGGGCTGACGTCGAGGAACGCCTCGTCGATGCTCACCTGCTGCACGGTCGGGGTCTCGTCTTTAAGGATGCCCATGACCTGCGCGCTCATCTCCTTGTAGCGGGAAAACCGCGAGCGGGCCCAGATGGCGTTCGGGCACAGTCTCGCGGCCTGCGACGCCGGCATGGCGGAGTGCACGCCGTAGCGCCGCGCTTCGTAGGAGGCGGTGGACACCACGCCGTGACGGGTTGCGTCTCCCCCGACGATGACGGGCTTTCCGCGCCAGGCGGGATGATCGAGCTGCTCGACGGAGGCGAAGAAGGCATCGAGGTCGACGAGCAGGATGGCGCGCCCTTGCCAGGGGGCAAACCCGCCGTACGCTTCGGAGGCTATGCTGTCGCTATGGCCGCTGGGGTCGGGGTTCTCGCGAGGAAGCGGGGGCTCAGCTTCGGGCTCTTCGGTATGTCGGCGCTCTTCGCTCATAGCGTCAAGTCTAGCATGAAGCCCTCGCGAAGAGGCTTTCTGTGCTAGCATTAACGGTTCCAAGAACACCCATGCTAGCAGATTGGAGGTGCAGCCGTGGCTTTCGAGATGCGCAACGCCGGAGCCGTCGCCTATGGGGCTGCCGAGCGCCTGGAAAAGCCGCCGATCCTCCCCTGCACGCCGGCGACCGCGATCGATTGGTTCGACTTCTCCCAAACCTACAACCCGCTCGGCACCCCCGAGCCGTTCATGGCGGCCATGCACGCCATCGGCAAATCCGGCATAGACGCCGACCGGTCCAAGCAGGACCTCTCAGAGCTCCCGCTGCTGCTTGCGCAGCGCTACGGGGTCGGGGCGGGCAACATCGCGGCAACCGGTACCGCCAACGAGGTGCTCGATGCCGTCGCCCGTTCGATGGCGCTCGCGCGCGTGGGCATACCGCTTCCCGCGCGCGCCACCTACCGCCACCTATTCGCGCAAGCCGGCCACGAAATCGTCGACATCGTCAACCCTTCCGGCGAGGTGACGCCCGACCCGCCCGTCGCGGGCGCCGATGTGTGCGCGCTTGATGCGGCGATCCTGTCGAACCCGGGCTTTCCCACGAGCCGGCTTCTGCCTCGCCATACCCTTCGGGCGTATCTGGATATCTGCGAGTGGGTGGTGGTCGACGAGCGAGGGATCGATATGACCCTCGGCGGGGAAAGCGTCGCGGAGATGGTCCTCGACCGCCCGAACCTCATCGTCGTCGCCTCGTTCACCGACCTGTATTCCCTGCCCGGGCTCCCCCTTTCGTGCGCCATCGCGAACCCGGAAACGGCCGCGCGCCTGCGCGATCAGCTGAAGCCGCCCGCGTCACCGAGGCTTGCGGCGGCCTTCGCGCGCCTGTCCATCGACCATCCCGAGCTCCTGGAGACGACCCGAGGGCTTTTCGAGACGGAAATCCCCTGGATGCAGTGCATGCTGTCGCTCGTGCCCGGCGTCACCATCTTCCCCGCCGAGGCCAACTACGTTATGTGCTCCTACGCTCCTGGGCCGCATCTGCGCCTGGGTGCGAGCGACGTGAACGATCTAGTTGCCAAGCTGCAGGATCGGGGTTTTCTGGTGCGCTCGCTCGATCGCACGCCGGGCATCGAGCCGGGCACCCGTTTCTGCGTATCGGTGCGCACGCGCGAGGACAACGAGCGCTTCATCGAGGCGATCCGCGGGATCGTCGCGCACAGCTGACCGCTGCGACCCGGGGTTTCCGCATCTTGCGCTTGCGGCAAGACGAAGCAGCGCCCGCTTTGGCGTGATGACAGGCGGGCGCTGCTTCGTCTTCGATGGCTCAGGGTTTTCGCCGCTATTCGATCCCTGTGACTTCATAGCCGGCATCGACGATGGCCGCGGTGAGCGTGGCATCGTCGACGGGGGCGGAAAGCTTCGCGACGGCTGAGTTGGCGTCGAGGTCGACGACCGCTTCCTCGACGCCTTCGACGCCCTCGAGCGCTTTCTTCACGTGCGCGACGCAGTGCTGGCACATCATGCCCTCGACACCGATCTTCTTCTCCATGACGATCTCCTTTTCCGCAGGTTTTCCCGCATCGGTTTCATGTTCCTTCAGCACGGATGCCGCAGCATCCGTCGCTTCCTCACCTGAATTCTTCCCGTCTTCCGAAAGCATCAGCTGCTTGGCCGCGTCGGTCTCGAAACGCGGTTTCCATCCGCGCAGGCGCAGCGCGTTGGTCACGACGCACACGCTCGAGCAGCTCATAGCGGCTGCGGCGATCATCGGGTTGAGCGTAAATCCCGTGAAGCTGAACACGCCGGCGGCCACGGGGATGCAGACGGTGTTGTAGATGAGCGCCCAGAAGAGGTTCTGCTTGATGTTTCGCAAGGTGGAGCGCGAAAGCTGGATGGCGGCGGGCACGTCGAGCGCATCTGAGCGCATGAGCACCACGTCGGCGGCGTCGATGGCGATGTCGGTGCCGGCCCCGATGGCGATGCCCACGTCGGCGCGCGCAAGCGCCGGCGCGTCGTTGATGCCGTCGCCGACCATGGCGACGCGCCCCTGGGCGGCCAGGCGGCGGATCTCGCGCTCCTTACCCTCGGGCAGCACGCCGGCGATCACCTCGTCGGCGCCCACTTCGCGCTGGATCGCAGCCGCGGTGCGCTCGTTGTCGCCGGTGAGCATGACGGTGCAGATGCCCATCGCGCGCAGCTCGTCCATGGCGGCGGCGCTCGTGGGCTTCACCGTGTCTGCAACGGCGACAAGGCCCATCACGCGCGAGCCGAACGCGAAGAAAAGGGGCGTCTTTCCCTGATCGGCGAGCTTAAGGCTACGCGCCTCAAGTGGAGAGATGTCGATGCCCCGCGCCTGCATGAGGGCCGCATTGCCCGCAAGCGCCGCAGAACCGTTCATCGATACGCAGACGCCGCCACCGGGGATCCGTTCGAAGGTATCGACCGGTTGACACTGTGCACCGGACGACTCAGCCCAGGCGACGATTGCTCGAGCCAGGGGATGCTCGCTTCGCTGCTCTGCCGACAGCGCAAGGCTGGCAAGCTCATCAGCGCCAACGCCCGGCGCGCACACCGTGTCGGTGACGGCGGGCTTTCCCGTGGTGATGGTGCCGGTTTTGTCGAAGACCACCGTCTTCACGTCGTGCGCGACCTCGAGCGCCTCGGCGGACTTGATGAGGATGCCGCTCGTGGCGCCTCGCCCGGTTCCCACCATGATCGCCGTCGGCGTCGCCAGGCCGAGCGCGCAGGGGCAGCTGATGACGAGCACGGAGATGGCATGCGTCAGCGCCAGCGACACATCTGCGCCAAAGAGGATCATCCATGCGGCAAAGGTGAGAAGCGCCACGCCGATGACGGCGGGGACGAAGATGCCGGCTATTCTGTCGGCGACCTTTTCGATGGGAGCCTTCGTCGAGGTGGCCTCGTCCACCAACCGGATGATGCCGGCGAGCGTCGTGTCGCCGCCCACGCGGTCGGCGCGCATGGCGAACCAGCCGGTCGTGTTGATGGTCGCGCCCGTCACCGCGTCGCCCGCAAGCTTGCCCACCGGCACGCTCTCGCCGGTGATGACCGATTCGTCGACCACGCCGTTGCCCTCGAGGACCACGCCGTCGACGGGAACGCCTTCGCCCGCCTTCACGACAAGGATGTCGCCGACGCGCACCTCATCGATGCCCACGCGCTCCTCTGCGCCATCGGCGCCCCTGCGCGTCGCCTCCTTCGGGGAGAGATCCATCAGCTTGCCGATGGCGTCGGTGGTCTTGCCCTTGGCGCGCGCCTCGAAGTACTTCCCCAGCGTGATGAGGGTCAAGATCATGGCGGCAGATTCGAAGTACAGGTCCATGGCCGCCGCATGGGCGAAATCGATATCGCCGTGCCCCATGCCCCATCCGATGCGGTAGATGGCCGCGATGCCGTAGATGGTCGACGCCGCCGATCCAAGGGCGATGAGCGAGTCCATGTTCGGCGATCCGTGCGCGAGCGTCTTGAAGCCCACGCGGAAGAACTTGAAGTTCACGAAGATGACCGGGAGCAGCAGCAGAAACTGCGTGAAGGCGAAGGTGAGCATGTTCTCATGCCCGAGGAAGATGTCGGGCAGCGGCCACGACATCATGTGGCCCATGGACAGGTAGAACAGCGGGATGGTGAAGCAGAAGCTGATGATGAGCCGCAGCTTCACCTGCTTCGCCTCGGCGGCGGCGCTGTTTTGCCTTTGCGGCGCAGGCGATTGCGCGGAAGCGGCCTCGCCGGGCAGCGGGCGCGCGAAAGCCCCGTAGCCGGCCTTTTCGACCGCGGCGGAAATGGCCCCGACCGTGGCGTCGGATCCGTCGAACTCGACGTCCATGCTGTTCTTCAGCAGGTTCACGGCCACGCTTTCGACTCCGGCAACGCCTGCCGTGGCCTTTTCGACGCGCGAGGAGCAAGCGGCGCACGTCATGCCCGTCACGTCAAAGGTACGTTTCATGCTTCAAACCTTCCTGCCGTTACCGCGCGAACTTCTTGATGAGCTTCATGGCCTCGTCGATGATCTCGGTGTTGCCTTGCTCGATCTGCTCGACCACGCAGGTTTCCAAATGGTTTTGCAGCAAGATGGCCGAGATGCTGTGGACCGCGCTTTCGGCAGCGGAAAGCTGCACGAGCACGTCGCCGCAGTAACGGTTGTCGTCGATCATGGCTTTCACGCCGTTAAGCTGGCCGATCACCCGATTGAGGCGTTTTTGCAGGTCGGCCTGCATCGCCTCGCTGCGCGGCGTGGCTTTGTGGTGGCAGCAGCACGCCTTGGGAGCTTTGCCGCTCGCCTTCAGACCATCCGCCATGACATCACCCTCTTCTCTATTGCATACCCCCGAGGGGCATCTGTTGATGAAGGTGATTATATACCCCATGGGGGTACTGTCAAGAATGGTTTGCCGTGCAAGAAAAATCCCCGCTGCCCGATCGGGCAGCGGGGATGAGCTTGCGGGATGCCGCGTCGATGGATGCGCCTAGAGGACTTCGCCGGTGACGCCGAACGTCACCACGCTGAAGGGGATGTCCTTGCCCGAGCGCGAAAGCGCCGTTCGTGCGGCGTTCTCCAAGCCGCCGCAGCAGGGCACCTCCATGCGCGCCACCGTAACGGATGCGATGCTGTTCGCCTCAAGGATGGCCTGCAGCTTTTCCGAGTAATCCACGCCATCGAGCTTCGGGCAGCCGATGACCGTGGTGCGCCCGCGCATGTAGTCTCGGTGGAAATCGCCGTAAGCGAATGCCGTGCAATCAGCCGCAATGAGCAGGTCGGCGTCCTGGAAGTACGGTGCGCGAAGGGGAACGAGCTTGATCTCGAGCGGCCACGATGAGATGGCGGAAGGACGGCGCGCGCCGTCTTGCACGGCGTCGTCGGTGACGCCATCGCCGGAAATCACCTGCATGCGCGATCCGGGACAGCCACCCTGCGGCTCGATCACGCGCATGCGCGACCCGGGACAGCCGCCGGCGTGCGGCGAGGGATCTGCCGCGGCGGCCTTCGCAGCTTGTGCAGCCGCAACCGCGGCGGCGTCGTAAGCGGCAGCCTCGCGCTCCACGAAGGTGATGGCGCCGGTCGGGCATGCGGGGAGGCAGTCGCCCAGACCATCGCAATAATCGTCGCGCATCAGGTGTGCCTTGCCTCCGACCAGACCGATAGCCCCTTCGTGGCAGGCGGACACGCACAGGCCGCATCCGTTGCACAGCTCTTCGTCGATGGAAATGACTCGTCTTTTCATGAAACCCCCCGTTTCAGTCGTTGCAATCCGTAGTTGCGAGGACGTGAGCCTATCAGATATGCCGCCGGAAATCGGTATCAAATGTTACTATTTATGTAACATACGCAAAAGCAGCATCCTATTCGCGCACCAGGCATTTTTGGATCTCGCCGATGTACATGGTGTGGTAGTCCTTGTCGGGATACCATTTTGCATCGTTGGACTTCACCGCGATGCTCTGCGGCACCATGTCCTGCACGTACAGCTTTCGGCAAACCAGCACCAGGTCCGATTCCTCGAATGCCACCGTGCCGTCGACGGAAAACGGCGTGACGTCCGTCTTGGCCACCTTGTCGGGGTCGTCGTTGCCCGAAACGCTGCCGAGGAGCTTGAGCGCGCTTCGATGCTCTTCGGTGACGAAGCTCAAGGTGAACGTGTCGTTGTTGTCCAGGAAGAACTTCGTGCGGCGCTGCGGGCGGATATAGCAGGTGGCAACGTCCATGCCCCAGAACACCCCGACGCCGCCCCAGCTCGCGGTCATCGTGTTGAAGAAGTCGGGCGTACCGGCCGTGACGAGCATCCACTGCTGGCCGATCTTCGAAAACGGGTTGACGTCCAGTTCCTTCGGGCTGATCTCTTGAAATGACATGTTCGATCCTTTCGATCCTTACGTGCACAAGGGCTATTTCGCATAGTAGCCCAAAAAGACCGCCAGAGGTGTTGACAGGGCCGATTCGCTTCTTATACTTATGAACAGTTGCTCATATGTTTAAACGAGCTGAAAGGAGAAGCGATGAGCGCATTCGAGCACCGAAGCGACACCTCCGCCGAGGACATCACGCAAGGCTCTCCCGCAAACGACGACGATTGCCCCTGCGGCTGCAACCGCAGCACAACAAGTGAGCAATTCGAGCAGCTTCCCGACGAAGAGCTCCTCTACGACCTGGCCGACCTGTTCAAGGTTTTCGCCGACACCACGCGCATCAAGATCCTTTACTCGCTCATGGCGTCTGATTTGTCGGTGAACCAGATCGCCGAGGTCATCGGAGCCACGCAAAGCGCCGTGAGCCATCAGCTGCGCGTGCTTAAGCAGGCACACCTGGTCAAATTCCAGCGCGACGGCAAATCGGTCATCTACTCACTGTCCGACGATCACGTCTACACCATGCTCGCCCAGGGCATGACCCATATCTGCGAATAACGGCATTAGCCGAATTCGAGCGACCGACACCCAACGAAAGGATCAAAAAATGAGAAAGACGTTCAAGCTTGACGAGCTCGACTGCGCCAACTGCGGCCAGAAGATCGAGGACGGCATCAAGAAGATCGATGGCGTTGTCGACGCGAAGGTGACGTTCATGACGCAGAAGCTGATGATCGACGCCGACGACGCGCGCTTTGCGGAGATCGTCGACGAGGCGCAGAAGATCGCCCACAAGTTCGAGCCCGACTGCGACATCGTCCGCTAACGGAGAGAAGACGCGGCCTGCGCCGCAAGAGCCGCGCGCATGCTAAAAACAAAGGAAGCGGCCCGCTGCCACGGAACCGCTTCTCAAGTGAAACCACGAAAAGGATACCCCTGCGATGAACAAGAAGCAACGAAAGTGGCGAAACCGCATCATCTTGGCTCTCGCGCTGTTCGCCGTCGTGTTCGCCATCGACCACCTGCTGCCCCTTGAGGCGTGGCTCGGCACGGCTGGGTCGGTCTACCTGCTCTTCGCGCTCTACCTGGTGCCCTACCTTGTCGCCGGGCACGACGTGCTCGCCCGCGCCGGGCGCAACATCATCTCCGGAGAGGTTTTCGACGAGAACTTCCTGATGGCGGTCGCCACGATCGGCGCGTTTGCGATGGTGGCGTTCCCCGAGGCCGACCCCAGCATGGCCGAGGGCACCGCGGTCATGCTCTTCTACCAGGTGGGAGAGCTGTTCCAAAGCTATGCGGTGGGCAAAAGCCGCAAATCCATCGCGGCGATGATGGACATCGCCCCCGATTACGCCAACATCGAGGCCGATGGCGAGCTGAAAGAGGTCGATCCGAGCGAGGTTGTGCCGGGCAGCATCATCGTGGTCAAGCCCGGCGAGCGCGTCCCCATCGACGGCGTGGTCGTCGAAGGCGCCAGCCAGCTCGACACCGCGGCGCTCACCGGCGAATCGGTCCCGCGCCACGTGGAGGCCGGAAGCGAGATCATCAGCGGCTGCGTGAACATGACCGGACTTCTGCGCATCAAGACAACCAAGCCTTTCGGCGAGTCGACCGTCAGCCGCATCCTCGAGCTGGTGGAAAACGCCAGCGAGAAGAAGGCGCGCACCGAGAACTTCATCACCCGCTTCGCCCGCTATTACACGCCCACCGTCACCATCATGGCTGTTGTGCTGGCCGTCGTCCCTCCCCTGCTCGGCTTCGGCGCTTGGAGCGACTGGATCTTGCGCGGCCTAACCTTCCTCGTGGTGAGCTGCCCCTGCGCGCTCGTCATCAGCGTGCCGCTGTCCTTCTTCGGCGGCATCGGCGGCGCGAGCAAGCTCGGCGTGCTGGTGAAAGGCTCGAACTATCTTGAGGCGCTCGCGAAGGTGGATACCGTCGTCTTCGACAAGACGGGCACGCTGACCGACGGCAGCTTCAACGTGGTGGCCGTTCATTCCGAGCAGGGCATCGGCGAGGACAAGCTGCTCGGCCTCGCCGCGCATGCCGAGGCCTACTCCGACCATCCCATCGCCGTTTCCGTGAAGAGCGCCTACCGCGGCGAGATCGACCAGAAGCGCATCGCGGATGTGCAGGAAGAGTCCGGGCATGGCGTGGTCGCCACCATCGACGAGCACGTGGTGCTGGTGGGCAACGACAAGCTCATGCGCAAGCACGAGACGGCCTATCACGCCTGCGAGCTTGCGGGCACCGTCCTGCACGTCTCGATCGACGGCGCATACGCAGGCCATATCGTCATCGCCGACGTGGTCAAGCCCGACGCGCAGGAGGCCATCGCCTCGCTGCACGCCGCAGGCGTCAAGAAAACGGTGATGCTCACGGGCGATCGCGAGGAGGTGGCCCGTGCCGTGAGCGGAAAGCTCGGCATCGACGAGTTCCATGCCCAGCTCTTGCCTGCCGACAAGGTTGCCCAGGTTGAGCGCCTGCTCGGCGCAAAGCGCAGCGATGCGAACCTTGCCTTCGTGGGCGACGGCATCAACGACGCGCCGGTGCTCACGCGCGCCGACGTGGGCATAGCGATGGGCGCGATGGGGTCGGATGCGGCCATCGAGGCGGCGGACGTGGTGCTGATGGACGACAAGCCCTCGAACATCGGCCTCGCCATCCGCCTGGCGCGCCGCACCATGTGCATCGTATGGCAGAACATCGTCTTCGCCTTGGGCGTGAAGCTCATTGTGCTGGTGCTGGCCGCCGTGGGCATCGCGAACATGTGGCTCGCCGTGTTCGCCGATGTGGGCGTGGCGATTCTGGCCATCCTCAACGCCATGCGCTGCATGAACGTGAGCAGCTTGAGGAAACGCTAGGATCGCGCATGCCGATCCAGCAGCGCGCCCGACGCGCGCAGCTTGATTATGGAGAGGCCGCCAGATGTTGGCGGCCTCTTTCCGTCTTCGCTAAAATGATAGGCCGATTTTTCCGGATGGTAAGGAGCAGCGATGACGGAAGATACGAGCGCGCAGGGGCAGCAGCAAGCCCAAGACCCCGAGTTCGACCTCGAGCAGGGGCATTTAAGCGACACCTACGGCAAGCTCGAGCGCATCGCGGCCGCGCTAACCGATAAGCTGGAACGTCGCCGCATCGATGCGGCGAGGACCAAGGAAGAGATGCAGGGCGAGGTCAAGCACAACTTCGCTTCCGACGGCGAGGCCCAGGAAACCTATGTCGACTATGCGGTCCTGAACAATCTCATCCGCGACTACAATTTGGAGCAGGACGCCGACAGCGAGCGCCTCTCGGCCGCCGCAAAGCTCATGGAGCAGCCCTATTTCGCCAAGATCACGCTGCAGATGCGCCCTGGCGCACCTGCGAAGGACATCTACATCGGGCTCGCCGGCATATCCGACGACAGCTACCGACGCATGGTCGTCGATTGGCGAAGCCCGGTTGCCGAGGTGTATTACAACCAGGACAACGGCAAGACCTCCTACGTCGCCAACGGTCGCATCATCAACGTCGAGCTTATGCGCCGCCGCCAGTTCGACCTTGAGCGCAACGTCTTGAACGCATACTTCGACTCCGATGTCGCCATCGAGGATTCGCTGCTTTTGCACTCCCTTTCGCGCGAGAGGTCCGAGCACATGAAGGCCATCACCGCGACCATCCAAAAGGAGCAGAACGTCGTCATCCGCCACGATGATTCCGAAGTGCTCCTGGTGGCCGGCATCGCGGGCAGCGGCAAGACGAGCGTGCTCATGCAGCGCATCGCGTATCTGTTCTACCAGCAGCGCGGCACGCTCAAACCCCAAGAGGTGTTCCTGATCAGCCCGAACCCCGTCTTCGCCGCCTATATCGAGAACGTCTTGCCCGATTTGGGCGAGCGCAACCCCGAGACGATCACCTACCGTGCCTTCTGCGCGCGCCTTTTGCCGCGCGGCCGCAACCCGAAGCAGGAGTTGTGCCCGCTTGAGCTTTTGTGGCGCATCGACGAGGCGGTCGAGAACCTCGCCTTCGAGCCGGGGGACGTACGCGACATCCGCCTGCACGATGTGCGCCTGGTCGCCGGATCGGCCATCATGCAGCTCATGCAGAAGCACCCCAACGTGGCCGCCGGCCCGCATCTCGTGACGCTCGTGCGCGAGGAGCTGTTCAAGCGTTTGGAATCGCGCCTTGCGCAGATGGCGGGGACCGAGGCGGTGCAGGATGAGATCCTCTGCCTTTCGCTCGATGAGCAGGTCGCGCTGTTCAACGCGCCCTACGACCCGCAAACCGAGGAAGAGGCGAAGGAGTGCGCGCTTATCTACCTGCACGAGCGCTTCGCGGATGCAGCTGTGGCGATCGAGCGCGACGAATGGCTGCGCGTCGACCGCATCGGGATGCGGCTGCTCGGCGTGGAGAACCTCCCGGCGAGCGCGTGGCTGTATCTGAACATGGCGGTGACCGGCCTGGGCAACCCCGAGGCGAAGTACGTGATGATCGACGAGGTGCAGGATTACTCCCCCGACCAGCTCGCCGTGCTCGCACGGTTCTTCCGCCGGGCGCACTTCATGCTCTTGGGCGATCCCCATCAGGCCATTCGGCCGAACGGGGCGACCTGGGACGAGATTCGCGCCGTGTTCGGGCGCATGCGCCAGGAGGTATCCGAAGCGTCGCTTATGACCAGCTACCGATCCACGCCTGAGATCACGTCGCTGTTCGCAGGCCTTCTGCATGCCGACGAGCAGGTTCAGATATCGGCCGTGCAGCGCGCGGACGAGCCGCCCTACATCAAGGAATGCGCCGAGGGCGAATACGAATGCGAGCTGCGAGGGCTTTTACGCAAAGCAGCCGAAAACGACGGACTGACCGCGGTGGTGTTCCCCTGGAAGCATGAGATATCCCGCGCGCGCAAGCTGCTTGGCGACGATACGCCGCGCGTGCTCGACGAAGCGGGCCGCCTGCCCGCTTCGGGCGTGCTGGCCCTGACGCTTCCCCTTGCGAAGGGGCTCGAGTTCGACCACGTGATCATCCCGGATGCGAGCGAGCGCCTGTTCCCTGCAGGTGATGAGGTGGCGGCGAACCGCCTGTACACCACCATCAGCCGCGCGACCAAAACCGTGCAGATTCTCAGCTGCGGGAAGATGACGAGCCTGCTCGATTTCGCGAAGTAGGAACCAGGGAAGGGAGACCGCCTGGTGCGGTCACGGCATCAGGCGGCAAATTCACGACCAAAAGTCCTCTACTCCAAATACGCGCCGGTTTGCCTGTTCCACAGATGCGCATATTCGCCATCTGCCTCAACCAGTTCCGCATGCGTGCCGTCCTCGACGATCTTGCCATGGTCGAGCACCACGACGCGATCAAGGCTCGCCACGGTGG
>CAVGWX010000027.1:0-1995 GCA_963633085.1 Prevotella sp. CAG:279
CTTATTTCGGACGACAAGGCGACCGGCCTTATCGGCGGTTATTGCGAGGACGGCTTCCCGTTCTATTACGCCAACGATGCCATGGTCGCCATGCTCGGTTACGACAGCGTCGATGATCTTATTGCCGGCATAAAAGGCATGGTCGGCAACACCATTCATCCCGCTGACATGGTGCAGGTCGAACGTGATCTGGGCAGCGAGTACTACGAAGGCATGACCTACGAAACCATGTACCGCATGCCGCGCAAGAACGGCACCTGGTTTTGGACCATCGATCGCGGCAAGGTGGTGCGCGCCGAGGACGGGCGCCTGGCCATCATCAGCATGTGCTCGAACCTGTCCGATTACGTCGGCCGCTATACGCAAATGGAGCGCCACTACGAATGGTCGACGCTGACGCTGGACAACATGCCTGGCGGCTATCATCGCTGCTCTCCGGCGAAGGGATACCCGTTTCTGCACGTCAGCGACGAGTTCCTGAGCATCCTCGGCTGGACGCGCGAGGATATCGCCAACCGTTTCGACAACAAGTTCCTGAACATGGTGCACCTCGACGACCGGGCGCTCCTCACCGAGTTCGTCGACGAGTTGGAAGCGGCCTCCTCCGAGAAGAGCGACGCTGCGGAAGGCGCGACCGGCGACGGCGACCTTCCGGTCCCTCGCCCTCGAAACGCCCACGACAAGCTCTACCGAATGCAAGCGCGCGACGGCTACCGCTGGGTCATCGACGCGTCGCTGGCGGTCGAGCAGGCAGGCGGTGAGTTCCTCCAGGGAATCATCTGCGACGTCACCGACTTCGTCGAACGCGAGCACCAGCGCCAGCGCGACCTGGAGCAGGCGCTCGAGGAATCGCGTCGCGCAACCGAAACCGTATCGCGCTTCTTCATGAACATGTCGCACGAGATCCGCACGCCGCTCAACGCCATCATCGGGCTGAACACCCTTGCGCGTGCGGAAACCGACGACCCGACGATGCAGCGCTATCTGGAGAAGATGCGCATGGCCAGCGACCAGCTGCTCGACGTGATCAACGACATCCTGGACATGTCGCGCATCCAGAACAATGCGATGACGCTCGACCTCGCGCCCCTGGACGTGCACGACCACATCAAGCAAATCGACGCCATGTTCAGCCAGGTGGCGAGGGCGAAAGGCGTCGATTTCCGCGCCGTGGACAACGTGAGCACCCCCTATGTGCTGGGCGACCGCAAGCACCTGTCGCAGGTGTTCTCGAACTTGCTGGGCAATGCGGTGAAGTTCACGTCGGAAGGCGGGACGGTCCTGTTCCAGGCCGACGAGGAATCCTGCGAAGGCGGGAAGATCTCCTATTGCATCACCGTGCGCGACTCGGGCATCGGCATGAGCGAGGAATTCCAGAAGACGATGTTCACCAGCTTCGCCCGCGAGCGCAACGACACCGTCTTGCGCACGCAGGGCACGGGGCTGGGGCTTGCCATCGTGAAGAATTTGACGGACCTGATGGGCGGCACCATCGAGTGCTCCAGCAGGCAAGGCGAAGGCACCGAGTTCCGGTTGCGTTTCAAGCTCGAGAAGGCCGAAGCGCCCCAAACGCCGGAAAGCAACCGGGAGCGCAGCATCGCGCAGCTGTCGGGCAAGCGCCTGCTGCTGGTCGAGGACAACGAGCTGAACCGCGAGGCTTCCGTGGCGATCCTCGAGCAGTTCGGCTGCGTCGCCGATGTTGCCGTCGACGGGCTGGTGGCGCTGCATACCATGGAGGAGACGCCGGCGGGCACCTACGACGCCGTGCTCATGGACATGCAGATGCCCATCATGAACGGGCTTGAGGCCACGCGCCGCATTCGCGCTCTGGAAGATCCCGTGCGGGCGAACGTGCCCATCGTGGCGCTGACGGCCAACGCCTTCGAGCAGGACCGTCGGGCAGCCCTCGATGCGGGCATGGACGGGCATGTCGCGAAGCCGATCGATGCCTCTGTGCTCGGGAACACCCTGGCCGCCATCTGGGAAGCTCGCGCC
>CAVGWX010000027.1:2348-5225 GCA_963633085.1 Prevotella sp. CAG:279
GACGGGATCGCGATGATGAAGCAGGCGCCGCCCTCGGGCAGGTTGACGGCCTCGACCGTTCCGTCGTGCGTTTCGGCGATCGACTTGACGATGGCCAGCCCCAGCCCGGTTCCGCCCGTGCCGCGCGCGCGGCTGGAGTCGGTGCGGTAGAAGCGGTCGAACAGCAGCTTCGGGTCGATGTCGCCGAAGCCGCAGCCGTCGTCCTTCACCGCCACGATGGAATTGCCGTTGAGGCCGAACAGCTCCACGCGAATGTGGCCGCCGGGCTGGATGAAGCGGCTGGCGTTCTCCACCAGGTTGGTGATCGCCTGCCGCAGGCCGTCCGGGTCGCCGAGCACATCGGGCGCCTCGCCGGTGACCTCGACGTTCGCTTGCCGGTCGTGCAGGATGGGCGTGAGCGTGTCCACGACGCCGTTGGCAAGGTCGTGCAGGTTCACGCGGCGCATTTCCTGCGGCAGCGGCGAATTCTCGATGCGCTGCAGCGTGAGCAGGTCGTTCGTCAGGCGGCTTAAGCGCTCGCTTTCGTTGACGATGATGCTGCAGAACTTGTCGTGCAGCGCCGGGGGAAGGTCGGGATCGGTGAGCATCTCGGCGTTGCCGCGGATGGCGGTGAGCGGCGTGCGCAGCTCGTGGGCGACGTCGCTGATGAACTCGTTCTGGCGCTGCTCCTTGAGCGCAAGGTCGTGGTTCTGCTGCTTGGTCGTTTGCAAAAGCGACTTGAACTCGCAGGTCAGAAGGTCGGCCTCGTACAGGCGCCCGTCGGGTTCGAACGGCACGTCGGCCCCCTGGCGCCAGGCCTCCGTCTTCTTCGCAAGGTCGCTGAGCGGTTCGGCCAAAAAATGCCCGATCAGCAGGCTGAGGCAGAACACCACCACGGCCGCCGGCGCCAGCAAAACCAAGCTTGCCAGGGGCAGGTCGCACACAAACATGCACGCCACCAGGCACAAAGCGGTGACGAACAGGCTCAACAGCGTGCTGAGCAGCGCGAAGTATGTCTGCAGCCGTTTTATAGCTTGAACCTATATCCGTAGCCGCGCACCGTCTCGACCAGGCCGGGGTCGTAGCCCGCCTGCTCTATTTTGTCGCGCAGGCGCTTGATGTGCGTGTCGACCGTCTTCGTTTCCGTGAGATACTCCCAGCCCCACGCGTCGCGCAGCAGCTCCTCGCGGGAAACCACCTTGCCGGCGTTCTTCATGAGGCACGCCATCAGCTCGAATTCGCGCGGCGTCAGGTCGATGTCGCCATTGGGGCCGGTGGCGGTGTGGGCGTCCTCGTCGAGCGTGATGCCGCTGGCGGTGATGGCGTGCGAGGAACCGGGCAGGTCCTGCCCCTGGCTGCGGCGCAGCAGCGCGCGCACGCGGGCGATGAGCTCGCGCACGCCGAAGGGCTTGGCCAGGTAGTCGTCGCCGCCGATTTCCAGGCCCACCACCTTGTCAAGCTCGGAGTCGCGCGCGGACAGGAACAGCACCGGCGCCGCCGTCTTCGAGCGCAGGCGGCGGCACAGCTCGTAGCCGTCCATGCCGGGCAGCATGATGTCGAGCACGAACAGGTCGTAGTCGTTCTTCATGGCCATGGCGAGCGCCTCTTCGCCGTTGTCCACGACCTCGGGGGCGAACCCTTCCTTTTTCAGGGCATAGCCGACGAACTCCGTGATGGAGGGCTCGTCGTCGACGACGAGGATGCGTGCGGGCGTATCGTTCATGGAAAACCTCTTCCGTATGCGCGGCCATGGCGCGGTTTTGCGTATCGCTAGGACAACTATACTCGTCCGCGTATCGCGCGGCCGGCGTTATCGCGCCCATTGTCGAAAACACGTTACCTCTCCGCAGGGGGCTGCCTGAGCTCTTCGCGGCGACTGCTATACTGGGTCGAACATGTGCCGGCCTGGGGTTGGGTCGGACGAACCGGATAAGCCGGATAAGCCGGATGAAAAGCTTCGTGGGATGTGAAAGGGGCGGCGCCATGCTGCTTGCAATCGACGTGGGGAACACGCAAACCGTTGTCGGCGTGTACGAGGGAGGCACGCTGAAGCACCGTTGGCGCGTCGCCACGAACAAGCTGCACACCTGCGATGAGCTGCGCGTGAAGCTGCTGCCGCTGCTGAATTCCGAGAACCTGGGGTTTGCGGACCTGCACGGCGTGGCGCTGGCGTCGGTCGTGCCCGCGCTCACCGACGCGTGGTGCCAGGCGACCAAGCAGATGCTCGGCGCGCGCGCGGTGGTGTGCACGGCCGAGACGGCGGGCAGCCTGTTCGACGCGGGCGACTACCCCAATCCGCGCGAGATAGGCGCCGACCGCATCGCCGACTGCGTGGCGGCGCAAAGCCTCTACGGCGCTCCGGTGGTGGTGGTCGATTTCGGCACCGCAACCAATATGGAAGTGGTCGACCGCGAGGGCGGCTTCGCGGGCGGCGTCATCGCCCCCGGCGTGGAAACCTCTTCGCGCGCGCTGTTCAGCCATGCCACCAAGCTCGGCGCCATCGAGCTGGTGAACCCGCATTCGGCCATCGGGCGCAACACCGCGCAGGCCATGCAGGTGGGCATCGTCTACGGCGAGGCCGACCGCGTCGACGGGCTGGTCGAGCGCATCTTCGACCAGCTGGGCTACCGCGCGCCGGTGGTGGCGACGGGCGGTTTGGCCCGCCGGGTGGCCCCCATCTCGCGCACCATCACCGAGGTGAACCAGGACTTGACGCTCGAGGGCTTGCGCCTGGTCTACGACGCGTTCGTGGCAGCCGACGAAACGGGGCTGTACGGCCGCGCCGGCAAGTAGGGAAGGGCCGGCGTTCCGATCGTTGCAGGGCGGATCGCCAAGCGGGAAAACAGTGAGCGCCTTGCGGCGCACTATTAGGGGTCGAGCTGTCGCTCGACCCTACGA
>CAVGWX010000027.1:5465-9951 GCA_963633085.1 Prevotella sp. CAG:279
CCGCCTTGCGCCGTTAGAATGCTCGTTATGACGAAACGCCCCGCCGCGCGAACGCGCCTTCGCGCCAAGGGGGCAAAGCGAATCCATGACGAGAAAGAGGGCCCGACGTGCTCACCGACATCGAAATCGCCCAGGCGGCCACCCCGCAGCCCATCACCGCCATCGCCGAGGCGGCGGGCGTTCCCGAGCGCTACCTGGAACAGTACGGAACCACCAAGGCGAAGGTCGACTACAACCTGCTGCGCGACGAGCAGCACGCGCCGGGCAAGCTGGTGCTGGTCACGGCCATCAACCCCACGCCGGCCGGCGAGGGCAAGACCACCACGACGGTGGGCCTGGCCGACGCCATGAACCGCCGCGGCAAGAAGACCGTGGTCGCGCTGCGCGAGCCGAGCTTGGGACCGGTGTTCGGCATCAAGGGCGGTGCTGCGGGCGGCGGATATGCCCAGGTCATTCCCATGGAAGACATCAACCTGCACTTCACCGGCGACTTCCACGCCATCGGTGCCGCCAACAACCTGCTGGCCGCCATGCTCGACGCGCACATCCACAACGGCAACCAGCTCAACATCGACGTGCGCAAGATCACGTGGAAGCGCGTCGTGGACATGAACGACCGCCAGCTGCGCAACATCGTGTGCGGCTTGGGCGGCAAGGCCAACGGCGTGCCGCGCGAGGACGGCTTCGACATCACGGTGGCCAGCGAGGTCATGGCCGTGTTCTGCCTGGCAACCTCCATCTCCGACCTGAAGGAGCGCCTCGGCCGCATCGTGGTCGCCTACACCTACGACGACGAACCCGTCACCGCGCACGACCTGCACGCCGAAGGCGCCATGGCCGCCCTGCTCAAGGACGCGCTCAAGCCGAACCTGGTGCAGACCCTCGAGGGCACGCCGGCGTTCATCCACGGCGGCCCGTTCGCCAACATCGCGCACGGCTGCAACTCCATCATGGCCACGCGCATGGCGCTGGCCCTGGGCGACTACGCGGTCACCGAGGCCGGCTTCGGCGCCGATTTGGGCGCGGAGAAGTTCCTGGACATCAAGTGCCGCCTGACCGGCATCAAGCCCGACGCGGTGGTCGTCGTCGCCACGGTGCGCGCGCTGAAGAACCACGGCGGCGTGGCGAAGGACGCGCTGGGCGAGGAGAACCTCGAGGCGCTCGAGGCCGGCCTGCCGAACCTGCTGCAGCATGTGGAGAACATCACGCAGGTGTACAAGCTGCCGTGCGTGGTGGCCATCAACCGTTTCCCCACCGACACCGAGGCCGAGCTGGCGCTGGTGGAGAACAAGTGCCGCGAGCTGGGCGTCAACGTGGCGCTGTCCGAGGTGTGGGCGCGCGGCGGCGAGGGCGGCCTGGCGCTGGCCGACGAGGTGGTGCGCCTGTGCGAGCAGGGCGACGACGCCGGCCGCAGCGCGCGAACCTTCGAGTTCGCCTACGGGCTTGAGGGCGGCCTGCGCGAGAAGATCGAGGCCATCGCGAGCCGCATCTACCGCGCCGACGGGGTCGTCTTCGAGGCGAAAGCGGCCAAGGAGCTGGCGAAGCTGGAGAAGCTCGGGTTCGCCAACATGCCCGTGTGCATGGCGAAGACCCAGTACAGCTTCAGCGACGACGCGAAGAAGCTCGGTGCGCCGCGCAACTTCACCATCACCGTGCGCGACATCAAGGTGAGCGCCGGCGCGGGCTTTGTGGTGGCGCTCACCGGCAACATCATGACGATGCCGGGCCTGGGCAAATCTCCTGCGGCCTTCAAGATCGACGTCGACGAAACCGGCAAGATCACGGGGCTGTTCTAAGAAGGCCGAAGCAGAGGACCGAAGAAGGACTGAAGAGGAGACGCATGGATACAACGTTTATCGATGAGCTGGCCTCGGGCGCGCCCACCCCCGGCGGGGGCGGCGCGTGCGCGTACTGCGGGGCCCTGGCTTCCGCGCTTGCTTCCATGGTCGGAAACCTGACCGTTGGCAAAAAGACCTACGCGGCCGTTGAAGACCAGGTCAAGGAGCATCTTGAGGCCCTTGCCGACCTGCGCTCCCAGCTGCTTGCGCTCGTCGATGCCGACGCCGAGGCGTTCGGCCCGCTCGCTGCCGCCTACCGCCTTCCCAAGGAAACCCCCGAAGAGCAGGAGGCGAAGCAGATCGCCATCCAAAAGGCGCTGCTCGGCGCCACGACGGTGCCGCTCGACATCATGCGCACCGCCGCGGCCGTGCTCGAGCACACCGACTTTCTGGCGCATCACGGCAGCCGCATGGCCCGTTCCGACGCTGGCGTTTCAACGGCGTTCATCCGCGCGGCGGTGGAAGGCGCCAGCCTGAACGTCTACATCAACGTCGCCTCCATGGACGACGCGGACCTGGCCGCCGCGCTCGGTCGTGAGGCCGATGAGCTGGTGGCGCGCACGCGCGAAAAGTGCGATAGGCTGTTCGCATACGTTTTCGAAGCTATCTCGTAGGAGCTCAAGCATATGGCAACGCTGCTAAAAGGCAAACCGGTCGTCGACGAAATGGCGGTTGACCTGCATGGTCGCATCGACGCGCTCGCTCAGGCGGGCGTGGTGCCGACGCTTGCCCTCGTGCGCTTGGGGCAGCGCCCGGACGATCTGTCCTACGAGCGAACGGCCGTGAAGCGCGCGGCCAGCCTGGGCATCAACACGAAACCCTACGTGCTTGACGAGTTCGCCCCGGAAGCGGCGCTCAAGGCGACGCTGCAGTCCATCAACTACGACAAGACGGTGCACGGCTGTTTGATGTTCCGCCCGCTGCCCACGTTCATGGACGAGAAGGCCATGTGCGACACCCTGACGGCGGACAAGGACGTCGACGGCATTTCGCTGGCGTCGCTGGCGGCCGTGTTCACCGACGCGCCGGACGGGTTCCCGCCGTGCACCGCGGCGGCGTGCGTGAAGATCCTCGATCACTACCAGGTGCCCATCGTGGGCAAGCACGTCGTGGTCATCGGGCGCAGCCTGGTCATCGGCAAGCCGGTCGCCATGATGCTGCTGCGCCGCAACGCGTCGGTGACCATCTGCCATAGCCGCACCGAGGGCTTGGCGGAGATCTGCCGCTCGGCCGACATCGTCATCTGCGCGACGGGTCGCGCCCGCGCGTACGGCCGCGAGTACTTCAGCGCTGGTCAGACGGTGCTTGACGTGGGCATCAACTTCGACGCGTACGGCAAGCTGTGCGGAGACGTCGATTTCGACGAGGTGGAGCCCATCGTGGACGCTATCACGCCGGTTCCCGGCGGCATCGGCACCGTCACCACCAGCTTGACCATGGAGCACACCGTGGCCGCCGCCGAGGCGCAGCTGAAGGCGGCTGCCGCGCGCTAGGCGGGTTGACGCCGGCTGGGGACGCCGGGGTCGCTTGTGCCCCAGAGGCTGCTGAAAGCGAGACGCCCCGGCGCTCTTTGAGGTGCGCCGGGGCGTCTCGTGTTTTCCCTAGTAAGGTTTCTCCAGGTCGGCATGGGCTTGGGCGTCGGTGTCCAGGCCGAAGAACTTGCCGGCGTAAAAACGATCGAGCGCGACGAGCGCGATCATGCCGGCGTTGTCCCCGCAGGCGGAAAGCGGCGGCATGACCAGGCGCACCTTCAGCTTTTCGCAGAGCTTCTCGTAGGCGGCGCGCAGCATGGGGTTGGCCGCGACGCCCCCGCCTAGGCAGAACGTGCGCGCGCCGGTTTGCCTCAGGGCCATTTCGGCCTTCTTCACCTGCACGTCAACCACGGCCGCCTCGAAGCTGGCGCAGATGTCGGGCACGTTCAAGGCGCGCCCGGCGGCCCGCTCGTTGTTGATGTAGGTCACCACGGCCGTTTTCAGGCCGGAAAGGCTGAAGCGCATGTCGCCGGAATGCATCATCGCGCGCGGGAACGGAATGGCCGCGGGGTCGCCCTTCGCCCCCTGCGCGGAAACGACCGGGCCGCCGGGGTATCCCAGCCCCAGCGCCTTGGCAACCTTGTCGAACGCTTCTCCCACCGCATCGTCGATGGTCGCGCCGAGCACTTCGTAGTCGCCCCAGTCGCGCATGTGCACGAGCATGGTGTTTCCGCCGCTGACCAGGGAAACGACCGCCGGGGGCGCGAAGTTGGGCGCGCCGATCTTGTTCGCGTACAGATGTCCCTCCAGGTGGTTCACGCCCAAAAGCGGCTTGTCCGCCGCCCAGGCCGCGCCCTTGGCGAACGCCACGCCCACCACGAGCGCGCCCACCAGGCCCGGTGCGTAGGTGACGCCGATGCCGTCAAGATCTGCCCAGGTCAGTTGCGGCAGACCAAGGCGCTTTGCGGCAACTTCCAGGCATTCGTCGCACACGCCGCAGATGGCCTCAATGTGCTTGCGGCTGGCGATTTCGGGAACGACGCCGCCGAAGCGCGCGTGGAAGTCGATCTGGCTGGCCACCACGTCGGAAAGCAGGTTGCCCGCGCCGTCCACGATGGCCGCCGCCGTTTCGTCGCACGAGCTTTCGATGGCGAGGATGAGGGGGCGTACAAGCGG
>CAVGWX010000027.1:10135-18534 GCA_963633085.1 Prevotella sp. CAG:279
GCGACGGCTGCGCACTGCGCGGGTCGAGCGCTTGCCTGCGCGTTGGCGTTGTGCGCATCGGCGGCGTCATCGGCGCAGATCAGCGGATCCAAGTCGCCTTCCATGATGACGGCGTCCTCGCGGTCGGAATAGTAGCGCGGGCGCTTGCCGATGGAATGCATCCCCAGCGTTTCGTAGAACGCCTGCGCGCCGGTGTTGCTCGCGCGCACTTCCAGGGAAACGCTCGATGCTCCCAGGTCGCGCGCATCGGCGGCGACGCGGCCGATCAGCTGGCGGGCGATGCCGCGGCGGCGCCATGCCGGGTCGGTGCCGATTTTGAGGATCTGCACCTGGCCGTCGACGATCATGCCGCCGGCATAGCCGATCAGGCGCAGGTCGGCCTGGTTGGCGGCGGGCGCCGGCTCGGCGGCATATGCGGCCCACCAGGTCCTATCGGCGCGCGGCAATTCGTCGGCAACCTGATTCGCGTTCCATGCGTCCGAGCCCATGACCTGGGATTCCATTGCTGCAACGGCGGCTGCGTGCGCGGCGTCGAGCGGCTTGTACGTGATGCCGTGCGCGTCGGGCCGCGCGTTTAAGATGGCCGTGTCGTGCATGGTCGCGCGCTGGTCGCGGCGCGGCGCCACGTCCTGCACGCCTGTGGCCAGGTTTTTCGGGTCGTTCTTCGCCAGGCGGATGCGCTCGTTCTCCTCCGCGTCCGACAGGCGCGTGTACACGGGGAGCAGAAAGCCCGGGTTGTGGCGCGCGGCATCGAAGGGGTCGGCCTCGCCGGCGCGCCACGCGGCTTGCAGCGCGAGCAGCAAGCCGGACCCTGTGGGTGCCCACAACTCTTCGGGAAGCAGCGTCCCCGCAGGTGAGAACAGGTTGGCGTACTTGCTCAGGCCGTCGCCCGCAAGTTGCAGGGGGGCCTCGGCGGGGTGGGCGCCCGTCGCGTTGTCGTTGTCGGTTGCGTCTGCGTTGCCGGTTTCGCTCGTCGCGCCGGTTCCGCTTGCCGGACCTGCCGCACGCGCAACCAACTCCTCGGCCGCCAGCTGCGCCTTCACCACGCGGTCCGCGCTTTGCCGTACCGCGCCTGTGTCATCGAGCGCGAAGAGCACCGGGTACACCTCGCGGCGCATGGCGTCGGCCACCACGGCAAGCTGCCCGCGCACGCCGCCGGCCCATGCGTGCCACGCGACCGCATCGAGCGACGAGACGCCCACGAGCGCCACGCCCAAAGCGGAGGCGACGCCCTTCGCCGTGGCCATGGCGATGCGCACGCCCGTGAACGACCCTGGCCCGCGTCCCACGCACACGCACGCCAGCTGGCTGCGCTCGACGCCCGCTTGTGCGAGCAGCGCATCGATGCGCGGGAGCAGCTGCGTGTTCGACGCGCGCCTTGCCGCCACCTCGACCGATTCGACGAGGTCAACCGATCGCGTGTCGCGATCCAGGCGGCCCACACCGATGGCGATCACTTCGTTCGCGGTGTCGAATGCGAGCACGTATGCAGCTTCGGGCATGGTCATCCCCTCGATCTTCTCTTCGGTTGGACTTTGGTTTGCGCCGGGCGCAAGTCGCACGGCTACTCCGCGTCGGCGCGCGCTTGCGGTGCGCAGGTGGCGAAATCGCGCGGAGGCAGCGCGGTCTTGGAAAGGCGGGCCGCAGCGTCGCTCGCCCACACGGTGAGCAGCTGCCGTGCGCGGCCGCCCAGCGCGTGCAGCAGGATGCGGCGGGCGCCTTCGGGCGTGACCTGGATGCATATCTCCAGGTAGCCGTACGGGAGCGCCTCGGGAAACTTCTCGCCCCATTCGATGAACGACACGCCGTCCGACTCCACGGTTTCGTAGTAGCCCGTGTCCTCAAGCTCGTCGGCGCTGTTCAGGCGGTACAGGTCGAAGTGGTACAGGGGCAGCTTGCCCTCGCGGTACTCCAGCAAGATGTTGAAGGTGGGGCTGGTCACCGGCGCGCTTACGCCGAGGCCTTCCGCCACGCCCTGCACGAAGTGGGTTTTGCCGGCACCCAAGTCGCCGGTCAGCACCACGGCGTCGCCGGCATGCAGGTATGCGGCTAGCGTGTTCGCCAGCTGCTTGGTTTCCTCGACCGATGCGGTTGTGCGCGCATATGTAAGTCCGTTAGCCATAGTGGGGGCAATGATACGCCAACGTGCCCGCGCGCGCGAGAGCGTCGCGAAATATGCACCGAACAGGGGAAAGATTAACGAGCGAGACGGCGGCACTCATGTAGGAAAAGCGCCGCTGCAAAGTTTCACAGGCTCGATCGCAAAGCTGAGCATGAAGATCCAGGAGAAGACTCGCAGCAAGGCCTCGTAGATTCGATCGCAAAATCGACCGGGCTGCCAGCGAAGCTGCGATACGGAGGCTTTGCCAATTGGCAAACGGAATCGCCCGCCACCCTCCGTCCGGCAGAGAGGTCGTCTTCACTCTGGGTTTTACGGGATCGTCGCAACCGCCTGCCGTAAATGCGGAAAAGCACTTGACCGGATTCTTGCGGGGGGGGGGGACACTTTTCATTGATGCTTGCAGACCACCTACCCGAAAGGAATCGAAGTATGAAGAACATCGGATCCGTTGCAACACGCGCGGCGCTCGCTGCCACCTTGGCCGCCACCAGCCTGCCCGCCGCAGGGTTCGCGTTCGCCGACGAGCAGCCTGAGGCGCCCGCCGCCGTCGCGGAGGCGTCGCTGGCCGATGGCGCATTCCCCGACGTCGATTATTCTGAATGGTACGCCGACGGCGTTGCCTATGCCGTGGATAACGGTCTTATGAGCGGCTACGACAACGGTTTCTTTGGCATCGGCGATACGCTGACGCGTGGGCAGCTCGCCACCATTTTGTGGCGCCTTGCCTGCCCCGACGAGGCTGCCTCTTATGATGCCGCGAGTGCTGTGAACGCAACCGGCATGGCCGACGTAGAGGATGGGAAATTCTATACCGCCGCCGCGAATTGGGCTGTTAGTGATGACGTCATCAATGGATTCGAGGAGGGCGACCATCGCGAGTTTCGCCCCGATGCTCCGGTGACGATGGAGCAGCTGTGTTGCATCACCGTGAGCTTCCTTGGCTGTGAGCGAGAAGCCTACGAGGACAATGATTATGGTATGGGCTATGCCGCCTATCTTTCTCAGGAGTTCAACGATGCAGACACGGTCTCTGATTGGGCTTTCTACGGGGTCGGGTTCTGGACCTTTGGTACTCGTTGGGTTAACGGCTACGACAACGGTGACGGCACGCGCTCGCTGCGTCCCTATGAGGCGCTGACTCGCGAGCGCGCCGCCACGATGCTTGCAAATATGGATATCGTAGCAAGGGAACGCATTTAAGGGTGATTAGGCGCCATCATTTGCCTGAGAAGGCCCCGATTATCGCGGGGCTTTCTGTCTGTTGAGGCTAGGGGAGTGGGGCGACAAGGGAGTGCCTGCGAGGTAACGAGATGCGATTTGGGAATCTGTCTTTTCTCGCCGGATGCCTTGTGGTGCAAGAAACGCGAGCTTCTGTATCGCCGCGCGGCAAGAGCGGGCTCCGATGGCAAGAAATTCGACTTTCCGAACCTTCGTGCAGCGGAAATCGGCTCAAATGGCAAGAAACCCGAGCTCCTGTATCGCCGTACGCGATCTGCGCTACAGGAGCGCCGCTTTCTTGCCATTTGAGCCCCATTTGCGTGCATGGCCATTCGGAAACTCGCAAAACTTGCCTCGGGAACCCCGTTTGCTCGTACGGCGCTACAGCAACGCCGATTTCTTGCCTTAATCGGTGAGCCGCGCAGGTGTCGGTTGCTTATTCCGGCAGTGTGGCTGATAGGTGAAGTTCGCGGATATGAGCCGGGGCGGTCGTGCCGTTTGCTCCCTGATGGGCGAGTGGAAATGTGGTGAGCGTCAGAGGGAAAGTCGAGTTTAATCTGCGACTACATCAAGGCCCTTCCCGATGATGCCTGCCACCGAAGTGGCATCCCGCCGTTTTGCCTGATTGCGTCCGGTCGCAGCTGTCTTTGACGAGGTCCTCGCTTCCCGCTCACAGGTGTTCTTCCTAGCTGCTGAAACCGTGCCAGGAGAGCAGCTGGGATCGCATGCATTCGTGTTTGGCTTTCCACTTGTCGGTCGGCCGGATGCGCCGGTGCATTTTTCGGGCGATGGCGTCCGCGACATCGCGCATCGCGCTTTGATCGAGGGCTTGCGACGAGGTCACCTCGATAACGGTGAAGCCGAGGCCGTCAAGCGCCGTTCTGCGGCGGGCGTCGGAATCGATGCGGTCGGCCCCCGTATGAAATTGCGTGCTTTGGTATTCGACGCAAAGATTGTGCTCGGGCCAGAAAAGATCCGCAACGAGAAACGACTTCCCCGATGTTCTCTTCGCGTTTGAAGTGAGTTCAATGCGGTGATTCATCTGCGGTTTCGGCAAGCCAAAGCCCCCATAGCAACATGGAAGGCTCAGTTGGATGCCCACGATGGTTTCCATGGGTGATGCCGAATGGGCGCAGGTGTGCTTCAGCGCCGTGGTCGCCTTGTGCACTCCTCGGTTTTCCGAGTGGCCTCGAAGGGATTCGGCGAGAACGTCTGGATCGTCGAAGCTTGGCCGAGGTCGAAACGTTCGGTCCGGGAAGGTTCCAAGGCGGTAGTCGCCGGAGAGTTCCCAGCACAGAGCGATAAGCTGTACAAGGGGGAGGCTTGGCGCCAGCAGCTCGATGAGCAGAGCCGGCGATGGAGCCAAGACGCTCTTGCTAACGGGCAAAAATGCCTGGCTTGGAAGATGGCTCGGCGCGATGTGGCAGGCGAGCTGCCTGCTTCGGCTTCTTGCTTGCTCGTTCGGCACCAACACGTGAAGGGGCTTGTCGATGCTCGCTTCCGCGGCGGCAGCAACGGAGAGCGCTCTCGCGTCGACGCTTTGCAGCATGCGTTGCGCTTGCTGTCGTCGGAGTGGCTTGCGGGTGCTGCTCGCGGCGTCATCGAACGCGCAAGAGCGATAGCATTGCAGTGCCGATATGTCTGAGAGAATGATGGTCATGGGCGCATAGTAGCACGGTTTTTGATATAAAAAAATGCCTTTTGACCAGGTTTTTTATGAAAGAACCAGGCAAGGATGGCGCAGGAATTGCGGAAGGATTCCGCAAGCATTTGAAGGGCGTCGAGCAAGGATCAGGGTGGGCTCGGGCGAATCGAGATTCTGGGGGTGCTTTTTCGGGGGGGGGGTCACACTTGCGTGACCTTGCCGGACGTTTCGCAGTGGCAAGAATTTCGAGGTTCTGCATCGCCTTGCGCCTTGGGTGCATTCTGGTGGCAAGTTTTTCGAGTTTCCGAACCTTCGTGCAGCAAAAACCGGCCCTGATGGCAAGAAACCCGAGCTCCTGTATCGCCATGCGCGTTCCGAGCTACAGGAACTCCTGTTTCTTGCCACCAAAGACCCATATCCGTGCGCGGCCGTTCGGAAACTCGCAAAACTTGCCACGCAGCCCCCGTTTGTCTGAACGGCGCTACAGCAACGCCGATTTCTTGCCGCCTCCACCTCGGCTGGCTACAGGAGTGTCGATTTCTTGCCGCAGGTGGTGGGCAGGACGCGGCTGCGCCGGGCGCCCCGCCCCGCCCCGTACTTGCTCGCGGTTTTGGTGCGGTTGGCGAACGGGGCGGCTTGTCTGCGGGGTTGCGGGTATACTTGCATGGCGAACGAACCTTTTGCGAAGGAGCAGATCACATGCCGATCGACACTGCAACCGGCCAAGAAGCGCCGGCCGAGATTTCTTCCGAGCGCGTGAAGGACATCTTCTCGACCATCGCCAAGAAATACGAGCGCTTCAACGCCATTTCCAGCTTCGGCGCTTACAAAGCCTGGCTTGCCGGCATGATGAAACAGGCTCCCATCAGCGCAAACAACGATGTGCTCGACATCGCGGGAGGCACGGGCGACGTGACCTTCACCGTGGCGCGCGCCAAGCATCCGCGCCACATCCAGTGCACCGATCTGGTCAACGAGATGCTCGACGTGGCCCGCGCGCACTACGCCGACGGCGCGGCGGACGGCGTGCCGGTCGACTTCGAGGTGGTCGACGCGCAGAACATCCCCTACGCCGACGCCAGCTACGACGTCATCACCATGGCATACGGCATCCGCAACATGCCCGATCGCCCCCGGGCGCTTTCCGAAATGTATCGCGTGCTCAAACCCGGCGGCAGCCTCGTGTGCCTGGAGTTCTCCACGCCGCCCAACGCCGTGTGGCGCGCGCTGTACAACTTCTACCTGAAGCACCTGATCCCGTTCTGGGGCGGGCTGATCACAGGCGATCGCGACGGGTTCGTGTACCTGTCGAAGTCGATCAAGGCCTTCCCGAATCAGGAAGGGCTGGCGCAGCTCATGCGCAACGCGGGCTTCACCGACATCACGTGGAAGAACTACACGGGGGGAATCGCCGCGGTCCACGTGGCGAAAAAGCCCGAGTAGCGTCCGGGGTTGGTCCCGGCTGGCCCCAACCCATCAAACCTGAAAGAACCCTGAAAGCCAAAATGCCGGTTTCAGGGTTCTTTCAGTCCTTCCTCCTACTATGAATGCACGGTCGGCGGTGCCTTGCGTGCCGGCGGCTGGCGGCAATCGCGGGCTCCGGCGCGCAATACGCCGAAGGGAGCATCTCCCCATGCAGCGCCCGGTGGCGGCGCCGGGCCCGCGGCCATCGTGGCATCAACGGACCATAAACGCAGCACAAACGCACCATGCCGCCTGGAAGAGAGGAAGACCCATGGCAACCTTCACCGACACCTTTGAGCGCAAAGAGGTCAAATATCGCCTGAACGCAAGTCAGCACCGCGCGGTGCTCGACGCGCTTGCCGGGCGCATGGCGGCCGACGAATACGGCCGCACGCGCATCACCAGCCTGTATATGGACACGCCGCGCCGCGACCTGATTGCGCGCAGCCTGGAGAAACCCCTGTACAAGGAGAAGCTGCGCGTGCGCTGGTACGGCACGCCGAAGAGCTCCGATCGTGTGTACGTCGAGGTGAAGAAGAAGTACAAGGGCATCGTCTACAAGCGCCGCGTGGGCTGCTCGAACGCTGCTTCCCAGGCGTACCTGCTCGGGCGCATGCCGTACGAGGAGGCCTGCGCGCGCTTCCCCTTGGGCGACGCCGCCCAGCAGCAGGAATCCCTGACCGACCACAGCCTGCAAATAGCGCGCGAGATAGACCAGTTCGTCGCGCGTTACCGCAACCTGCGCCCGTCCATGTACATCGTCTGCGAGCGCACGGCCTACGCGCCGCTGCCCGGCGGCGACGCCGACGGCCTGCGCATCACCTTCGACACGGGCATCGCGTATCGCGACGTGCTGCAGGCGGGCGACCGCACGCACAGCTCGTATCACCCGCTTCTGGGGCTCGGCGAGGCCATCATGGAGATCAAAACCGCCGGCGCGTTCCCGTTGTGGCTGGTGAACGCTCTGAGCGAGTGCGAATCGTACCCGTCGTCGTTCAGCAAGTACGGGGCGGCGTACGAAGCGTGCGAACGCCGCGATGCGGTGAAGCGAGGCGCGGCGAGCGGTGCCAAGACCGGCTGGCGCGAGGAGTCGCCCTCGTTCGACCTGGCGCGCGCCTGCGCTTCGTAGGCGTTCGGGCCATCGGGGCGTCCTCGCGCCGCCCGCCCGGCCCTTCGCCAACCCCTAGCCGGCGAAGCGGCCCTTCGCCAACCCCCAATCAAAACAACCCCCAACCCTTAAGCAGAAAGGAGACCTGCTATGCTCGACGCCGCCCTCACCTCGGTGTTCGGATCCACCGATTCCTTGGTGGCAAGCGTTTCAACCGTCCAATTCCTCATGTGCTGCGCCGCATCAATCGTGCTTGGCGCGGCGGTGGCGGCCATCTACATGTTCCGTCACACCTACTCGAAGAACTTCGTGGTGACCTTGGCTTTGCTGCCGCTTATCGTGCAGATGGTCATCACCCTGGTCAACGGCAACCTCGGCGCCGGCATCGCCGTCATGGGCGTGTTCAATCTGGTACGCTTCCGCTCCATCCCCGGCAGCGCGAAGGATATCGGCAGCGTGTTTCTGGCCATGGCGGTCGGCCTTGCCACGGGCATGGGCTTCATCGGCCTGGCGGTGCTGTTCACCATCATCGTCGCCATCGTCAACGTGGCCTATGTGCTTTCCCCGTTCGGCAAGCCTCAGCAGCCGGCGAAGGTGCTGCGCATCACCGTGCCTGAAGACTTGGAATTCGAAGGCATGTTCGACGGCGTGCTTCCCCGTTACGCGTCCGACTACGAGCTGACCGAGGTCCGCACCACCAACATGGGCAGCCTTTACCAGCTGGAATACCAAGTGCGCCTTGCCGAGCCGGGCTTGGAGAAGCGCCTCATCGACGAGATTCGCTGCCTGAACGGCAACCTGAAGGTGAGCCTGGGCAAAGCGCAGGCCGCAAGGGAGGTGCT
>CAVGWX010000027.1:19008-20903 GCA_963633085.1 Prevotella sp. CAG:279
GCGCGACCATCAACAACGCCGATGGCCCGGCCATCTTGGTGCAAAACGCCGACAAGTGCTTCGTCACCTTGGCCGACGGCACGCAGAACGTGCTGACCGACGGCGCTTCCTACACGCTGGAAGAGGGTTCCGACGAACCGTACGCAACCCTGTACAGCGCGTGCGACCTGACGCTGAACGGCAGCGGTTCGCTGAACGTGACGGCGAGCTATCGCCATGCCGTGTGCTCGAAAGACGACCTCGTGATCACGGGTGGAACGTACGTCATCACCGCGGTCGAGGACGGCCTGCGCGGGCGCGACAGCGTCAAGATCTGCGACGGCGCCTTCACCATCAGCGCAGGCGGAGACGGCATCAAGTCCAACAAGGACGACAAGGCCACGAAGGGATTCGTGTGCATCGACGGCGGCACCTTCAACATCCAGGCGGGCGACGACGGCGTGCAGGCCAAGACGCTCATCCGCGTGGCCGGCGGCACGCTTGACGTGGCGTCGACCGATGACGCGTTCCATTCCGATCTGGAGATGCATCTTCTGGGCGGGACGCTCACGGTCGACGCGGGCGACGATGCCTTCCATGCGGAAACGAAGCTGACCATCGACGACGGCACGGTGAACGTGACCAGCTGTTACGAGGGTTACGAGGCGGAGAAGATCTACGTCAACGGCGGCGAAACCCACATCGTGGCGAGCGACGACGGCGTGAACGCGAGCGCGGCCGACCTGTCCGACAGCTCCGATACCGACACGGTGAGCTCCACGCTGCCCAACGGCGAAGCGGTCGGCGGCCCGGGTGCGGGCGGCGGCGCGGCGGGCGGCCAGGCCCCGGGCGCAGATGGCGCATCCGGCAGCGAGCCGCCGAGCTTGCCTGATGGCGAAACCGCTGGTCAAGGCGGAGGCCAGGGCGGCCTGGGTGCGGGCGGCGACAGCCAGGGCGGCACGGCTCCGAGCGGTCAGGGCAACCAGGGCGCCGACCCCGGCGCTGGCGGCGCGGGCGGTGGCCAGCAGCCTGGGTCGGCTGGCGGCAACGAGGCCCAAGCCAACGGCGGCGCCCCCGATGGCGCCTTCGCCGAGGGCATGGGCGCGGGCGGCAACGGCGCCGGCAACACCATGGGCGACGAGAACTGCCTGATCCAGATCAACGGCGGCTACCTGGTCGTGGACGCTCAAGGCGACGGCATCGACAGCAACGGAAACGTGGAGATCAACGGTGGCGTGCTGCTCATCAACGGCACCACTTCCGGCGGCGACAGCGCCTTCGACTACGACCTGAACGCGACCATCACGGGCGGCACGGTGCTCGCGGTCGGCTCCACCGAGATGGCGCAGAACTTCACGAGCGGCACGCAGCCCTTTGCGATGACCACCTCGGTTTCGGGCAGCGCCGGCCAGACGGTTGCCGTCACCGACGCTTCGGGCAACGTGGTGGCGTCCATCGCGGCGACCAAGAGCTTCGGCATGGTGCTCGTCTCCAGCCCCGCGTTCTCTGAAGGCGAGGAATATTCCCTGGTCATCGGCGGGGAAGTGACCGGTACCAACGCGGACGGGTACACCAGCGCGGGAACGGTTTCCGGCGGTGACACCACCTCGATTTCCGCAAGCACCACGGCTTCAGGCGGCATGGGAGGCTTGGGCCAGGGCGGCGGCGCGATGCCGGCGGGCCAGGGCGGCGACGTGCGCGTGCAGCGACGCTAGGCTGGGCGTGGTCGAGATTCGCGCGACGTGGTGTTGGCTCGGGCTCGCTCTGGGCATCAGCTCCTCGCGTGATGCGGCGGCTGTTCACGAAGGCCTCTTTGCGAACAGCCGCTCTTGCCCCGGTTTCTTCCGGAGAACTGGCGTACGATTCTGAAAGCATATGGCGGGCGGTGGCTTTTGCTGCCGCCCGTTGGCGTTTGC
>CAVGWX010000028.1:0-20731 GCA_963633085.1 Prevotella sp. CAG:279
CGGAAGCCCTCGAAAAGCTCGCGAAAAGGGCTTGACAGGATATAGGGGCTTCTCGACCCGCACTCGAGAGCGCCGCCAGTGCGACACACTTTTTCCCAGGTGAGCGGCAAGGCACACAACGGCGCCCGCCGCCCACCATCCTTTGGGCGGCCGCCATACCGACGCCCTCGCCCGCCGCTACTCGTTCAGCTTCTGGGCCAGCAGCTGGTTGATCACCTTGGGGTTGCCCTGGCCGCGCATCTGCTTCATGCACTGGCCCACGAAGAACCCGATGAGCTTCTGGTTGCCCTCCTTGTAGCGGGCCACCTCGTCGGGATGCGCCGCGACCACTTCGGCCACCACGGCCTCGATGGCGCCGGTGTCGGACACCTGCTTCATGCCGCGCTCCTCGACGATGGCCGCAGGGTCCTTGTCATCGTCCATCACAGCCGCGAACACTTCCTTGGCCTGCTTGGACGAGATGGTGTCGTCGGCCAGCATGCGCACGAGCTCCACAGCGCGCGCCGGCGTCAGCGGGCTTGCGCCCAGGTCGGCGCCCTCATTGGCGTTGAGCCATGCGCTCACGTCGTTGATGACCAGGTTCGCCACCGGCTTGGCCAGCTTTGCCGCATCGGTGCCGGCGGCGGCCATGCAGCCCTCGAAGAACGACGCGGTCACGCGATGGTCGACCAAGTGGCGCGCGTCGTAGGCCGACAGGCCGAAGTCGCCGGCATAGCGGGCGGCCTTCTGGTCGGGCAGCTCGGGAAGCTTCGCGCGAACGCCCTCGATGAACTCGTCGGACAGGTCGTACGGTGCCAGGTCGGGCTCGGGGAACAGGCGGTAGTCGTCGGCCGTCTCCTTCACGCGCATGACGATGGTGTGCTTCATCGTCGGGTCCCAATGGCGCGTTTCCTGGTAGATCTGCCCGCCTTCCTCAAGCACCTCGGCCTGACGGCAGATCTCGTAGGCCAAGCCGTCGTGCAGGTTCTTGAAGGAGTTCATGTTCTTCAGCTCGGTCTTCACGCCCAGCTTCGTATCGCCGCGCCGGCGCAGGCTCACGTTGCCGTCGCAGCGCATCGAGCCCTCCTCCATCGAGCAGTCGGAGATGCCGATTGCCAGGTATATCTGGCGCAGCTTCTGCATGAACAGGCGCGCCTCCTCGGGCGTGCGCAGGTCGGGCTCGGTCACCAGCTCGATGAGCGGCGTGCCGGCGCGGTTGTAGTCCACGAGCGAATGCGTGGCGCCGGCGATGCGGCCCTCGTCGCCGCCGACATGGATCATCTTGCCGGCGTCCTCCTCCATGTGGATGCGCGTGATACCCACGTGCGCGGTGTAGCCGGTGTCGGTGACGGTGACGTTGCCCGCTTCCTCGCCGGGCGCAAGCCCCGCGATGTCGCCGCGCTCCTTGGCGGCCGGGCCGTCGACGTCCAAATCCAGGTGCCCGCGCATGCAGAACGCGATGGGGCCCTGGGTGGTCTGGAAGTTCTTCGCCATGTCGGGGTACATGTAGTTCTTGCGGTAGAACATCGAGTGCTTCTCGATGTCGCAGTTGGTGGCCAGGCCCGCCAGCACGATTGACTCGATGGCGGCCTTGTTCGGCACGGGAAGCGCTCCCGGCAGGCCCAGGCACACCGGGCAGGTGTGGGTGTTCGGGTCGGCGCCGAACTCCAGCTTGCAGCCGCAGAACATCTTCGTGTTGAGCGTGGTCAGCTCGGCGTGGATCTCCAGGCCGATGACCGCTTCCCAATCCTTCAAAACTTCGTCGAGCTTGCGCATTATTCGCCCGCCTTTCCGTCAGCGAAGGCCGGCGCCACGGGAGCCTGCCCGTAGGCCGCCTCGAGCGCCATAGCGGCGCGGAACATGTTCTCGTCCTTGAACTGCGGCGCGATGAGCTGCGCGCCGACGGGCATGCCGGAAGCCTCGCCCACGCCGACAGGCACGCTCATGCCGCCGTTGCCGGCGATGTTGATGGAGATGGTGAACACGTCGGAAAGGTACATGGTGGCCGGGTCGGCGATTTCGCCGAACCTAAACGCGGTTGCCGGGGCAACGGGCGCCAAGATGACGTCGCATTTCTCGTAGGCCTGCGCGTAGTCGCGCGTGATGAGCGTGCGCACCTGCTGCGCCGGGTAGTAGTACTGCTCGTAGACGCCGGCGGAAAGCAGGTAGCTGCCCAGCATGATGCGGCGCTTGGCCTCCTCGCCGAAGCCGCGGGCGCGGCTGGCCTCGTACTGGCCGCCCAGATCCTTGTGGCCCTGCTCGCAATAGCCATAGCGCACGGAGTCGAAGCGCGCCAGGTTGGAGAACGCCTCGCAGGGACCGAGCACGTAATACGCGCTGATGGCGGCATCGATATGCGGAAGGTCGACCTCCACGATGGTGGCGCCGGCGGCCTCGAGCTTGCCGGCAGCCTCCTTGATGCGGCCGGAAACCTCGGCGGAAAGCCCCTCGGCGTCCATGAAGCTGCGCACCACGCCGACTTTCATGCCGGCAACGCCCATATCGCAGGCCGCCGAAAAGCCCGCGGGAACGTCCTGCGAGGTGCAGTCGAGCACGTCGCGCCCGGCGAGCACATCCATGGCCGCCGCCGCATCGCGCACGCTGCGCGCGAACGGCCCCACCTGGTCAAGCGAGCTGCCGAACGCGACCACACCGTAGCGGGAAACGGTGCCGTAAGTGGGCTTCACGCCCACGACGCCGCAGAAGCTGGCAGGCTGACGGATGGATCCGCCGGTGTCGGAGCCCAGCGTCACGCAGGCCATGCCGGCGGCCACCGCCGCGGCCGACCCGCCCGAGCTGCCGCCCGGCACACGCGAGAGGTCCCAAGGGTTGCGCGTCGGGCCGAACGCCGAGGACTCGGTGGTCGATCCGAACGCGAACTCGTCCATGTTCAGCTTGCCGAGCGGCAGCGCACCCGCGTCGAGGATCTTCTGCACGCAGGTGGCCGTGTAGGGAGAAACGTAGTTTTCCAGCATGTGGGACGCGCACGTGGTGTGCGTGCCTGCCTGGTTCATGTTGTCCTTGAAGGCGACGGGCACGCCGGCAAGCGGCCCCATCTCGGAAAACGTGCCGGCGGCCACAGCTTCATCGACGCGCGCGGCCTGCGCCAGGGCGGCCTCGGACGTCTGCTCCAGAAACGCGTGCACCTGCGCGTCGGCGGCTTCGATGCGCGCAAGCGATGCCTGCGCAACCTCGGTGGCGCTGAACTGCTTGGAGGCGATTCCCTCGCGGATCTGCGCGATGCCCATATCGGTGATGGCGGCCATTACGCATCGCCCCCTTCGCCCAAGATAGCCGGGATGAGAAAGCTGCCGTCGCGCTGCTTCGGCGCGTTTTCGAGCGCCACTTCCTGCGAAAACGAGGTGCCCTCGACGTCTTCGCGCATGACGTTCGACAGGCTTCCAATGGGGTGGAACGTCGGCTCGACGCCTTCGAGGTCGAGCTGCTTGATGGGCTGCAGCGTCTCGATGATGCTGTTCAGGTCGACCGTCATCTCCGAGAGCTCCTCGTCGGTGAGGCCGATGCGCGCGTATTCCGCGATGCCGCGGACCTCGCGCTCGGTGAGGTATTGGGTCATGGCCTTCCTTCTTCACGTAAACGAACGCACGCCGTGCAGGCGTGCGTCAAGGCTCAAATGCACCCGTTCATCATAGCAAACACCCGCGCCCGCGGGCACGTCGGCGACGCAGCCGCCTACGCGCTCCACAGGTAGCCGACGCCGCGCACCGTTTCCAGGTGCTGGGCCAGCTCCGGCCCCAGCTTGGCGCGCACGCGGCGCACGTGCACGTCGACCGTGCGGCTGCCGCCGTAGTAGTCGAAGCCCCACACGCGGCGCAAAAGCGCGTCGCGGCTGTAGGTGCGGCCGGGGTGCGTGACCAGAAACGCCAGCAGCGCGTATTCCAGGTAGGTGAAATCCAGCGGCTCGCCGGCCACGGTGACCTGGTACGTTGCCAGGTTGATGGTCATGTTGTCCACCGATATGAAGTCGGAGGTGGAGCTTTCGTTGCCCGGCCACAGAAGCTGGCGGATGCGGGCGGCGCATTCCTCGCCGGTGGCGCCGTGCACCACGAAGTCGCTCTTCACCTGCACGGGAAGGCGGAACTCGGAAAGCTGCTCCTCGCCGATGATGACCAGAAGGCTCGCGCTGCCGTCTTCCAGAAGCACCGACTCCACCTGCGCCACGTTGGCCAGGGCGTCGCTGCGCGCCTCGTAGATGACCAGGTCGTACGAGGGGTGCTGCGCCAGAAGCTTCTTGAACTGCACCGAAGAGCCGGCTGCAACATCCACGTCCAAACCCGAAAGCACCTGCTGGAACTTATGGGCGTTGTCAAGGCTATCGGCAATGAATATGACCGTCTTCCTCATGCCTGCGGCCCTCCTTCCACGTCATCGCCGCGCATGCCAAATCGGCCGCGCATCTTACAGAACCGCCAGGTAGCGGCTGCGTTCCCACTCGGAAACGTTGGACTGGTACTCGTCCCATTCGGCGCGCTTGGTTTCCACCAGGTAGTCGCAGATGTGGTCGCCGAGCGTTTCGCGCATGAGCTTCGATTCCGCGAACAGCTCCACGGCCTCGCCGAGGCTTTCGGGCAGGGTGCGGAAGCCCTGCTTGCGCAGGTCCTGGCGCGACTGCGTGAACAGGTCGCGGTCCTCGATGGGGCTGGGCGGCTCGAGGCCCTCCTCGATGCCCGCCAGGCCGGCGGCCAGCATGACGGCGAAGGCCAAATAAGGGTTCGCGCCCGGGTCGGGGCTGCGCAGCTCCAGGCGGCAGGCCACTTCGCGGTTGGGGCGGTAACCCGGCACGCGCACGAGCGCGCTGCGGTTCGCGCGGGCCCACGACAGGTAGATGGGGGCCTCGCCGCCGGCCAAAAGGCGCTTGTAGGAGTTCACGTACTGGTTCGTGATCAGGCAGAACTCCGGCGCGTACTTCAGGATGCCCGCCAGGTAGTGCTTGGCGGTGTCGGAAAGGTTGTAGCCGGAAGGGTCGTTGGGATCGAAGAAGACGTTGTTGCCGTCGAAGTCGAACAGGCTCTGGTGCACGTGCATGCCGCTGCCCGGCGCATCGGCCATGGGCTTGGGCATGAACGACGCGTACACGCCGTGCTTCATGGCGATTTCCTTCACCACCAACTTGTAGGTCATCACGGCGTCGGCCATGGACAGCGCGTCGGTGAAGCGCAGGTCGATCTCGTGCTGCGACGGGCCGTTCTCGTGGTGCGAGTATTCCACGGGGATGCCCATCTTCTCGAGCGTCAGCACCGTGTCGCGGCGCAGGTCGGAAGCGTAGTCGAGGCTGGTGAGGTCGAAGTAGCCGCCGCGGTCGAGGATCTCGCCCGAATCGGCGTCCTTGAAGTAGTAGAACTCAAGCTCCGGGCCGACGTTGAAGATGTAACCCATGTCCTGCGCCTTGGCCACCGTGCGCGCGAGCACGTGGCGCGGGTCGCCTTCGAAGGGCTGGCCGTCGGGCGTGCGGATGCTGCAGAACATGCGGGCGACCGCGTTCGATTCGGGGCGCCACGGCAGCACCTGGAACGTGGAGGCGTCGGGATAGGCCAGCATGTCCGATTCCTCGGTGCGGCAGAAGCCCTCGATGCAGCTGCCGTCAAAGCCCATGCCGTCGGCGAAGGCGTCGTCGAGCTCGCTCGGGATGACCGCGAACGACTTCATGTGGCCCAAAACGTCGGTGAACCAGAAACGGACGAAATGGACGTCGCGGCTTTTTATGGTCTTCAGAACGAAGTCCTCTTCCGGATTGGAAGTCATAGGGCGATCCTCCTTGCGTGATCGGCCGAAAACTACTTACTACCCCCGGATTATAGCAACCCATGTTGCAGGATGGTTTCATGCGCAAGGCACCTAGATTGCCCACACATATCGGAAGGATTGCGAATAGGGTGACGCGCCTAAAGGCGCTGACCTAGTGCTGCGCGAGCTTTCGCTCGCGCCCACGAAGTCTTGGCAGAAGCGCTGACCTGGCAGCCGAAATTCGTGGGTGCGAGACATCGTCTCGCACATGAATCGTTCAGCGCCCGCAGGGGCGCGTCACGCTCTTGAAGGCCGGGGCGCCTCCTCAGTCGACAAACGCCCGGCGCTCCTCCCGGCAAAATGGTGTCGCATCCTTCGGATGCTCTCTATGACGGTGCGAGCTGTCGCTCGCACCCACGAGGTTTTGGCAAATGGGCTAACCCTTCCGTTGGAATTTCGTGGGTGCGAGACATGTCTCGCACCGTCATAGGGAGCGACCGAAGGGAGCGACGCTGTTTTTTCAGCGCGGGGCGAAAAGGCCAGGGCGCCCCGCGCTTTTAATATTGTGTCGCGCCTGACGGCGCTCCCTGATACGGGCCGAGCTTTCGCTCGACCCCACGAATTTTGCCGTTGCTGCCTGGTTTTTCGTGGGTGCGAGCGACAGCTCGCACCGTTATAGAAAGCACCGAAGGTGCGCCACTGTCTTCGCCGCAAGCCGGCGACGACAGGGCACGCCCCGCCCGCGCGGCTACTTGCGAGCGACGCGCTTGTCCACTTTGCGGGCCACCACGTCGCCGATGGATTGGAACACCTGCACGAGCACGATGCACAAAATGATGGAAGCGATCATGACGTCGCCCATGTAGCGCTGGTAGCCGTAGCGGATGGCGATGTCGCCGATGCCGCCCGCGCCCACCGCGCCGGCCATGGCCGTGTAGCCGAACAGCGTGATGACCGCGATCGACGCGCCGCGCACCAAGCTCGGCAGGCTTTCGCGCAGCATCACCTTCACCACGATCTGCCAGGTGTTCGCGCCGAAGCTCTGCGCCGCCTCGATCAGGCCCGGGTCGGTTTCGGCCAGGCTCTGCTCGACCATGCGCGCCACGAACGGGGTGGCCGCCACGGTCAGCGGCACGATGGCGCCCGGCACGCCGAGCGACGTGCCCACGACCATGCGGGTGAACGGGATGATGGCAACGAGCAGGATGATGAACGGGATGGAGCGGCCGATGTTGGCGATCCAGCCGAACACCGCGTTGAGCGCGCGATGGGGCTTCAGGCCGTCGGCGGCGGTGATGACGAGCAGCACGCCGATGGGAAGGCCGATGATGTAGGCGAACACCGTCGAGACGAGCGTCATGACGAGCGTGTCGACGGTGCCCTGCGCGAACAGGGCGCCGTAGCTGGCGAAGAAGTTCGAAAGGTAATCCATGGCGAGCCCCCTTTACGCCTGGTCGAAAGCGGTCGATGCGGCAGATGCGGCGGCGGATCCGTCGGCGGCAGCTGCGGCGGCATCCTCGGCCGCGCCCGCCCCGCCGGCGGCGGCCACCATGGCGTCGTTGGCGATGAGCGCGCGGGTCACCGGGCTCTGCGGGCTGCCGAACACCTGAGCGGTCGACCCCTCTTCGACGATGCGGCCCTGGTCGATGACGGCCACGCGGTTGCAGATGCGCTTGGCCACGGCCAGCTGATGCGTGATGACCACCAGCGTGACGCCCAGCGTGCGGTTGATGTTCTCCAGAAGCTCCAGGATGCTCACCGTCGTGGAGGTGTCGAGCGCGCTTGTGGCCTCGTCGCACAGCATGACCTTCGGGTTGTTCGCCAGCGCGCGGGCGATGGCCACGCGCTGCTGCTGCCCGCCGGAAAGCTGGCTGGGGTAGCGGTCGGACAGGTTGCCCAGGCCGACCAGCTCAAGCAGCTCGCGGGCGCGGGCCTCGCGCTCGGAGCGCTTCTCGCCGCGCAGCTCGAGCGGGAAGGTGACGTTGGCCAGCACGGTGCGCTGCTGGAACAGGCTGAAGTTCTGGAAGATCATGCCGACGTTGCTGCGCAAATCCAAAAGCCGGCGCCCTTCGTAGCCGACAACGTCCTGCCCGTCGTAGAGGATGGCCCCCTCGGTGGGGCGCTCCAAAAGGTTGAGGCAGCGGACCAGCGTCGACTTGCCGGCGCCCGAGGCGCCGATGATGCCGAAGACGTCGCCATCGTTGATGGTGAGGTTCACGTTGCGCAGCGCGTGGTGGGCGGCGTCGCCCTCCCCGTACGTCTTGCAAACATGCTGTATCTGAATCATATGGTTCCGATCATATATGGTGTTCACGAGCTTGGCGAGCAGAGCGGATCTGCCCAAGCTTTCGCGCAGGAGCGCATCACCGTATCATACGGCAACGTCCCCCCTCGTCAAGCGGGCGCAGCGAGCGCCGTTACGGGAATAAACGGGAGCAGCTCATCTCTCGCGCCGATAACCCTGTTACCGCCCAGACTGCCCGCCATGATGATTCATCGCACAACGCGCGCCGCAAAAGCGCCCGCGCGCGCTGCTGGTATACTGGCACCCATGAACGCAATCGCACATACCGCGCCGGTGGGCGCCCGCGCGCGCCGCCGCATCGCCGTCGTCACCATGGGCGTGAAGCTCGGCGACGAGACGCGCGGCTACACGCGCTTCCGCTTCCTGTCGGAGCTGCTGGTCAAGCAGGGCTTCGACGTCGACCTCATCACGTCGTCGTTCCAGCACTGGGAAAAGGCCCAGCGCGACACTTCGAAGGCCTGCTACCAGGGGCTTCCCTACAACATCGTCTTCATCGACGAACCGGGCTACCAGAAGAACCTCGACTTCGCGCGCATCCGCAGCCACGGCGTGGCGGCGAAAAACCTCCGCGAGCACTTTAAGACCTGCGCGGGGCGCTACAGCCTCATCTATTCGGAAATCCCGCCGAACGACGTGGCGCGCGTCTGCGCGGAAGCCGCCGAGAGCCAGCACATCCCCTACGTCGCCGACATCAACGACCTGTGGCCGGAAGCCATGCGCATGGTGGTGGACATCCCCATCATCAGCGACATCGCCTTCCGCCCCTTCGCGCGCGACGCCAAGGTGGTCTACACGCTGCTTTCCGGCGCCGTGGGCACCTCCGACGAATACGCCGCCCGCCCCGCCGCCGACCGCACGCTGCCCTATCCGCACGAAACGGTGTACGTGGGCAACGACCTCGCCGCCTTCGACGAGGGCGCGCGGGCGCATTTGGGCGAGGTGGAAAAGCCGCAAGGCGAGGTGTGGGCCGTCTACGCGGGAACGCTCGGCGCCAGCTACGACATCGCCACGCTCATCCGCGCCTCCGCCATCCTGGAGCGCCGGCGCGTGCAGCACGTCATGCGCGCAAACGCCAAGGACCAAGCGGGCGCGGGGCGGCCCTTCCCGCCGGTGCGCGTGAAGATCCTCGGCGACGGCCCCGACCGCGAAAGCTTGGAGCAGCTGGCGAAAACCGAGAACGCCCCCGTGGAGTTTTTGGGATACCAGGACCACGGCACCATGGCGGCGTGGCTGTGCGCGAGCGACATCACGGTGAACTCGCTCATGAGGAGCGCCGTGCAGTCCATCGTCACGAAAATCGGCGATTACCTGGCCTCGGGCAAGCCCATGATCAACACCGGCAGCAGCCCGGAATTCCGCGCCAAGGTGGCCAACGACGGCTTCGGGCTGAACGTGGAGGCCGAAAACCCCGACGTGCTGGCCGACGCGCTCGAGGAACTGGCGCGCACGCCGTCCATGCGCAAGATCATGGGCGCGCGCGGGCGCGGCGTGGCCGAGCGGGAGTTCGATCAGGCGACGTCGTACCTGGCCATCGTGAATTTGATACGCAATTTACTCTAGATGCCCGAAACTGCGGCATTATTTTCCGAGAAGAACGAGCCGCGCGAGGGGCGCCGCGGCGTCGAAGAATGGAGCACTCATGTCCGAACAGATCCGCATCCCGTTTTCGCCGCCCGACATCACCGAGGCCGAGGTCGACGAGGTTGCCGACGCGCTGCGCAGCGGCTGGATCACCACCGGCCCGAAGACCAAGCAGCTTGAACGCGAGCTGGCGGATTTCCTGGGCACGCCGCGCGTCGCCTGCCTGGCATCGGCCACGGCCGCGCTGGAGATCGCGCTGCGTCTGTTGGGCATCGGGCCGGGCGACGAGGTGATCACGAGCGCCTACACCTACACGGCAAGCGCCTCCCCCATCTGCCACGTGGGCGCCACGCCCGTGCTGTGCGACGTGGCGCCGGGCAGCTTCGAGATGGACTACTCCCAGCTGGCAAAGCACATCACGCCGCGCACGAAGGCCATCGTACCGGTCGATCTGGGCGGCGTCATGTGCGACTACGATGCTCTTTTCGCCGCCATTGAGGCGCACGGCGGCGCCTGGATGGCGGCCAACGATCGCCAGGCCGCCATCGGGCGCATCGCGGTCGTCACCGACGGGGCACACGCGCTCGGCAGCACCCGGCACGGGCTGCGCGCCGGGCAGGTGGCCGACCTCACCACGTTCAGCTTCCACGCGGTGAAGAACTTCACCACCGCCGAGGGCGGGGCCGTCACCTGGCGCGAGGGCCTGTTCGACAGCGACGAGCTCTACCACGAGTGCATGCTCATGTCGCTGCACGGGCAATCGAAAGACGCGCTGGCGAAGACGAAGGCGGGCGCGTGGGAATACGACGTCGCCTTCCCCGGCTGGAAGTGCAACATGACCGACCTGCAGGCCGGCATGGGGCTGGCTCAGCTGCGGCGCTACCCGGGCATGCTGGCGCGCCGCCGCGCGATGATCGCGCGCTACGAGCGCGGTCTTGCGAACATGAACGTGCAGGTCATGCGCCACTACACCGCTGCCGACGGCTCGAACGGCGCCGAAGCGGACGACGCAGCCGCGCGCGCCGACGCCGCGCAAAGCTCCTCGAGCGGGCATCTGATGCTCGTGCGCATGCTCGGCCGCGGGCAGGCGTTCCGCAACCGCGTGATCGAGCTGATGGCGCTGGCGGGCATCGCCACCAACGTGCACTACAAGCCCCTGCCGCTTTTGACCGCCTACCGCGACCTGGGCTTTGACGTCGCCGATTTCCCCAACGCATTCGCGCAGTTCGAAAACGAGATCACGCTGCCGCTGCACACGAAGCTCACCGACGAGGACATCGACCTCGTGTGCCGCGAGTTCGCCGCCGCCTATGCCCAAGCCGACGCGGAGGGCCTGGCATAAATGTACGTGCATTTCTTCAAGCGCATCCTCGATATCGTCATCGGGCTGGTGGCGCTGCCGTTCGTGCTCATCATCATCGCCATCCTCGCGCCGCTCATCAAGCGCGAGGACGCCGGACCGGTGTTCTACAACGCGCCGCGCGTGGGCAAGGACGGCGTCGACTTCAAGATGTACAAGCTGCGCAGCATGCGCGTGAATGCCCCCGACCTGGTCATGGAGGACGGCAGCACCTATAACGGCGCCGACGACCCGCGCATGACGAAGATCGGCGCCTTCATGCGCAAGACGAGCCTTGACGAGATGCCGCAGTTCTTAAACGTGCTGAAGGGCGACATGTCCGTGGTAGGCCCGCGCCCCGACCTTCGCCGCGAAACCGAGCTGTACGAGGGCGAGGAAGGCCTGAAGCTTTCCGTCAAGCCCGGCATCACCGGCTATGCGGCGGTGTACGGCCGCAACTCGCTGCCCTGGAAGCAGCGCCTGGCGCTGGACGTGTACTACGTCAAGCACGTGAGCTTCTGGCTGGACGTGAAGGTGTTCTTCCGCACCTTTTCCACCGTGTTCGCCCAGGAAGGCATCTACGTCGAAGAGGGCGAAGCGAAATAGCGGGCGAAAGCGCCGACACCGATTGCCCCTGCCCGTCGGCAAGGGAAGAGAGCCATCGGCTCATGGCGCGGGGCGGCAACCCCCCAGCGAAAGCACTTCTCGCACAGCATCCGCTAACGAAAGACCGGCACAAAAAAGCCCCCTGCGTCGCAGGGGGCTTAACCTTTGCTCTGCCGTGCTGTTACTCAACGCCCACGATGACGTCGGTGGACTTCACGATGGCCAGCGCCTCGTCGCCCTCGGCCAGGCCGAGCTGCTCGATGGCCTCGTTGGTGATGGAGCCCTTGATGCGGTTGCCGTCGGCAGTCTCCAGGGTGACGTGGCCGTTCACGGCGCCTTCCTTCACCTCGACGACGGTGCCGGCGATCTGGTTGCGGGCGGAGATGCCGGCGATGCGCTCGGTGCCGGCGGCGAACATGACGTTGGTGGCCTTGACGATGGCGACGGCGTCCATGCCCTCCTTCAGGCCCAGGTCCTTGATGGCCTCCATGGTGATGTCGGCCTTGATGGTGGTGGAGCCGAGGTCGATGGCGACGACGCCGTTGACGGCGCCTTCCTTGACGGAAGCGATGGTGCCGGAAAGCTGGTTGCGGGCGGAGATCTTCATGATGCGATCCTTTCGGTTCGGCCCACCGGCCAGGCGGGCAATGGTATGGCGCAGGCGCGCCTGACTGCTGACGTTGCGCGACCGGAGCTCTCTCGTCTGCGGGCTTGGCGCCCCGCTCCGTTCGCGACGATTAGCAGTATCGCAGGCGCCCGCCCCGCCCGGAAGGCTTTGCGCGCAGTCGCCCCCAGTTCGCGCCGTTTCGTGCACGTTCGTGCATTTTCGCGCACGATGCGCATGCAGCCGGCGCGCGAAATGCGCAGCCGGCCGCTTACGACCCCAGCAGCGCAGCAGGAATCACCATCACATTACCCATTCGGTAAAATATAGGTTTCCATTCGGTAAAATACAGGGTTTTCGTTCGGCGTTTTCCGCGGTATGGGAAAGCTCTTGGTGGCGAACCCTCCTCGACGTCGGCGTTGCTTGCGTGGGGCGCGCAAGCTTTATCGCGCGCGCAGGACCACGTATTCGTTGAGGTTGCCTGTTTTGCCGTCGGCGGCAAAGCGGGCAGTGGGCTGAGCGACGTCGGCAACCGCTACCAGCAAGCGTTCGATTTCAGGCTCGTCGAAGTGGTGGCAGTAGCGGTACCGGCCGCTGGTGTCTTGCCAGCCCAGCAGGAAATCGTTGGGCGGCAAAGCGGGGATGCCCAGCTCGGCGCAGGCCGCATCCGTGGTGGCGAACGCCTTTTTCGCCAGCTTCTCGCTGTTGAGGAAGCGCCAGAAGCTCACCGCCACGTGCCCGCCCGGACGCACCTTCGCCGCAAGCGCGCGCAGCAGCGCCGCGCGCCAGGCCTCGCGCGGCACATGGTGCATGAAGCCGAACGCCACCGCTAGGTCGCACGACGCGTCCGGCACCTCGAGGGAGCCGGCGAGCGTGCCGGCCGCAAGTTCATCTATCACGTTGAGGTTCTGGAAGCTGACCGGCGGCAGACCTTCCGCCTCTTGCGCCTGGTCAACCAGCGGGTCGCAATTATCGACTGCGAAGCATTCCAGCCGGTTCGCGCCCACGCGTTCGGCCAAGTACCGCTCGAAACGCAGGTTCCCGCACGCCACGTCGAGCACGCGAAGAGGTGCCGTATCGAGTTCGTCATACGCTTCGTCCGTTTTGCCGACCTCGTTTAAGCGCTGCGCATATCCATCTGCGTAGACGGCACGCAGCACGACCGGTGGTGCCGCGCCATCGCTGCCCGCAAGGCCCGCCGCCGCAAGCACGCGCTCCCATCCCTGCCAGGGCGACTGGCGCGTCTGAGAGAACGATGCGGCGTTCGCGCGATAAAACTCGCTGGTCAGCTCGCAGAGGCGTAAGGCCAGCGTTTCGTCCAGACCGCCTTCGCCGCGAACACCCGAAGCCGCCGCCTCGCCCATGCCGCCTTCGCCCCAGCCGCTCAAGCTCACGCTTCCTCGCTGCGCAGCTCGCGGGCGCACTGCGCCAGCACGCTCACGAAACGGTCCACGTCCTCGGCCGTGTTCTGATGGAAGAAGCTCACGCGCAGGGTCTGCTTGCCCTCGCGCAGCGGGATGCCCGCCGCCTGCAGCGACAGCGGATGCTTCTTGCGCCACGTGCCGGCGGGGACCGTGGTGTGGTTTTCCTCGCACGCCGACGCGCGCGATACGCATATGCCCTTATCGGAAAGGTAGTGTACCGATCGCGCGTTGGGAACGCCCGAGATGCTCACGCTCGCGATGTAGGGGCTGCCCCCTTCAGGCGCATGGACGATGGCATCGGGCAGCGCCTCGTGCAATTTCGCCACCAAACGGCGCCGCAGCTCCGCAGCGTGGCGATAGTTCTCGTCCAGGTGGGCCTCGGCCAGCTGGACGGCCGTGGCCATGCCCGCCGCCAAAAACACCGGCTCGGTGCCCGATCGCAAGCCGCGCTCCTGGTTGCCGCCGAACGCGGTGGTGAACATGTTGATGCCGCGCTGCACGTACAGGATGCCGATGCCGCGCGGGCCGCCGATCTTGTGGGCGCCGGCGGTGAGCAGCTGGCAGCCCAGGTCGTTCACATCGACCGGCAGCTTGCCGAACGCCTGCGTGGCGTCGGTGTGCAGAAGCGCGTCGGGCGCGAGCTCGTCGCGGATGGCCGCCACCTCGGGGATGGGGAAGATCCAGCCCGCCTCGTTCTGCACGCGCATCATGGTGATAAGCGTGGTGGGCGCCGCGCGCAGGTGGTCGCGCAGTTGGTCGAGGTCGAGCTTGCCGTCGGGCGCCTCCACGTAGCTGCAGGGCCAGGCGTCGTCGCGGCGCATGCCGCGCACGCTGCGCGTGACCGAGGCGTGCTCGAGCGATGAGGTGACGATCTGCCCCGGTTCGTCGCGGCGCGCCAGGCAGGCGCCGCGCACCGCGAGGTTGTTGGACTCGGTGGAGCCGGACGTGAAGTAGATTTCGTCGGGATGGGCGCCGAGCGCATCGGCGATGATGGTGCGGCTTTCCTCCAGCACGTCGGCCGCGCGCCTTCCCGCCACATGCGGCGACGAGGGGTTTCCCCAGGCGGTCGCCATCACCTCGTTCATGCGCTCGATGACCTCGGGCAAGGTTTTCGTGGTGGCGGCGTTGTCCAGATACGTCAGAGTCTGCTCCATGCGATGATTGCACCCGTTCCATTCGCGCGCTTTCCCCCGCACGCGGATCGTCTTCGTTTCGCGTCCATTCTAACCCGCGCCCCGCAATGCCACCGAAACGCTCACATTTCGGCACCGATTTATCGATAACCGGCAAAGGCGCAGATGGGAATGGTGTTTTCGAGCAACGCTTTTCGTGCAACGCTTTTCGTGCCGTAAAATACCGCCTATGGAAATAACTCTGCTGAACATCATCGAAAAGCTGCGCGAGACCGAAGGGCCGCTCGATCCCAACGCGCTCGACCGCATCATCCGGGCGCGCAACCGCGAGGTGGCCGCCCCCGTGCGCTACGTGGCGAAGAAGAACCTGCTGCCGCTTTACCAGGACATCAAGGAGCACCGCCCCGAAACCTGGCGCGCGTGGAACGTCACGGAGGATCTGGAGGCGCGCCTGGTGCGCACGCTGCAGGTGAAGCCGCGCCGCACGGCTTCCGGCGTGGCGACGGTCACCGTGCTCACGAAGCCCTGGCCGTGCTCGAGCGCTTGCTTGTACTGCCCCAACGACGTGCGCATGCCGAAAAGCTACCTTGCCGACGAGCCCGCCTGCCAGCGCGCCGAGCGCAACTGGTTCGACCCGTACCTGCAGGTTGCCGCGCGGCTGCGCACCCTGCATCAGATGGGGCATGTCACCGACAAGGTGGAGCTCATCGTGCTGGGCGGCACCTGGAGCGACTACCCCGAGGCATACCAGGTTTGGTACATTCACGAGCTGTTCCGCGCGCTGAACGACATGGCGAGCGAAGAGACCGTCGAGCGCGAAGCCGAAGCGCGGCGCGCACGCTACCGCGAGGCGGGCATCGCGTGCGAGCGCGACGAGCTTGCCTGCCAGGTCGCGCCCGCGCAGGAGCGCGTGATGCGCGGGGAGGCCTCCTACAACCAGGCGGTTCGCGAGCTTTACGCGTGCGACGAGGCTGCGCGGGCGGCCGGGAGGCCGGGCTGTAACGTTGCGCCCGCCGGCCAGCTCAGCGCCGCGGCGGCCAACCAATCCGACGGCGCACCCCGCGGCTGGGCCGCGGCCGCGCGCTGGCAGGTCGCGACGTTTCCCCAGCTTGAAGCGTTGCAGAAGGCCAACGAATCCGCCGAGCACCGCTGCGTGGGGCTGGTGGTGGAAACGCGCCCCGACGCGGTCACCGCGCCGAGCCTTTCCCTGCTCAGACGCCTGGGCTGCACGAAAATCCAGATGGGCATCCAAAGCCTCGACGAGCGCATCCTTGCCGAAAACCGCCGCGGCATCGGGGTGGCACGCATGCGCGAGGCCTTCGAGCTCGCCCGCATCTTCGGCTTCAAAACCCACGCGCACTTCATGGCGAACCTGCTCGGCGCCACGCCCGAAACCGACGCCGCGGACTTTCGCCGCATGATCGAGAACCCCGCCTTCAAGCCCGACGAGATCAAGCTCTATCCCTGCGCGCTGGTGGACGGCACCGGGCTGGTCGCGCATTGGCGCGACGGCAGCTGGCGCCCCTACAGCGAGGACGAGCTGGTGGGCCTGCTGGCCGACGATGTGCTGGCGACCCCGCCGTTTTGCCGCATTTCGCGCATGATCCGCGACATTTCAGCGCACGACATCATGTGCGGCAACAAGAAGGTGAACCTGCGGCAGATGGTCGATGAGGAACTTTCCCGGCGCGGAAAGCCGGTGCAGGAGATCCGATCGCGCGAGATAGCCTTCGGGGCGGCCGGCGCCGACGAGCTTTCCCTCGACGAGGCTTCCTACGAAACGACCAACACCCGCGAGGTGTTCCTGCAGTGGGTCACCCCCGACGGGCACATCGCCGGTTTTCTGCGCCTGTCCCTGCCGAAGGCCGCCTACGTGCGCACCCACGCCTCTGACCTGCCGATACGCCTCAACGAGGCCATGATCCGCGAGGTGCACGTCTACGGGCGCGTGGCGGGCCTGGGGCGTGGCGGGCAGAACGCGCAGCACCGCGGCCTGGGGCGGGCGCTCATCGAGCGCGCCTGCGACCTGGCGCGCGAGAGCGGCTACGGCGCCATCAACGTGATCAGCGCCGTCGGCACGCGCGGCTACTACCGCAAGCAGGGGTTTCAGGCAAGCGGGCTCTACCAGCGACGCGCGCTGTGACGCGTCGCCGCGGCCGCAAGGCAACGCCGCGCGGGCGCTGCTTTGCCGGCCACCCCCGGCCGGCGAGCGCTTCGGGCAGCCCCCTACCGGCGGGCTTGGCGGATGGCGGCCATGAGCGCCTGAGCGTCAAGCGGCTTGGAAACATGCCCGTTCATGCCCGCCTTCGCGCTTTGGTCCTTGTCGTCGGCGAACGCGTTCGCGGTGACGGCGATGATCGGGACCGTTTTGGCATCGGGGCGGTCGAGCAGGCGGATGGCGCGGGCGGCCTCGTACCCGTCCATGACCGGCATCATCACGTCCATGAGCACCACGTCGTAGGTGCCGTCGGGCGACTTCTTGAAGCACTCGAGCGCCTCTTGGCCGTTTCGGGCAACATCTACCGAAACCCCTTCCTGCTCGAGCATGAACAGGGCAATCTCGCTGTTGAGCTCGTTGTCCTCGGCCAAGAGCACCTTCAGGCCCGCAAGGGAGGCGCCCTTCGCGTCCGCGCCGTCGCGCGCGGTGATACCCGCATTCGGGTCGATCTCGAAGGAAAGCTCGACGACGAAAGTGCTGCCCTTGCCCTTCTCGCTTTCAAGCTCGATGGTGCCGCCCATCTGGTCAACGATCTGCTTGGAGATGGCAAGCCCCAGGCCCGTTCCGCGATACAGCGCGCGCGAGCCGGAATCCTCCTGGGAAAACGCCTTGAACGCTTGGGCCTGGAATTTCTCGCTCATGCCGATGCCGTTGTCGCGGCACGTGAAGCGAACGCTCACGCGCCCGTCGGCCACGCCCAGCTCCTGCGCCTCGATGCGCACGAAACCGCCCTCGTGGTTGTATTTGATGGCGTTGCTGCCCAGGTTCTGCAGCACCTGGCGCACGTGCAGCGAGCTGCCCAGAACGTCAGCGTGCTCAAGATTGATGCGCTGCGTCAGCTCGACGCCAGCGTTGTCGGCCTGGATCTGCAGCACGTCGATGACCGACTGCGTCGCCTTCGCCAGGTCGAAGGGCTTGTTCTCGAAGCGCATCTCGCCGCTTTCCAGCTTGTTCATGTCGAGCGCGCTGTTCACCAGCTCGAGCAGGAAGCTGGAAGCCTCCCACATCTTGGATCGGCACTCCGCCTGCTTCTGCATATCGTCGGCATAGTGGTCGCCGATCGCCAGCATGCCGCGGATGCCGTTGATGGGGGTGCGCACGTCGTGGCTCATGCGGCGCAGGAAGTCCGTTTTGGCCACGTTGGCGCGCTCGAGGCTTTCCGTGTACTCGCGTTCGCGGCGCAACCGGGAATTCTGCACGTTGGCGCGCACCACGAGCACGGCGAGGACGACCATCAGGTACACGATGATGCAGCTGACCAAAAGCGTGTTGCGCTGAGACATCACCTGCGATTCCGGGAATATGACGAACAGGTCGTAGCCGTTGGTGGTGGTGGAAAGCCCGTAGCAGGCAAGCCCGTCGAAGCTTCCCAGCACCAGCCCGCCCGCGGCGTGATCGGTGGCAAGGCCGAGCTTCTCGTCGAATTCTTCGCGCGACATGTTCGCCACTTGCGACACGTTCGTCGCGAGCACCGCTTCCTCATCGGCGACCACCACGGCGCCCTCCATGCTGAAGACGTAGTTGTCGAACATGGCGTGGAACAGGGACTGCCCGTTGTTCACGTCGCTCTTTTCCGCATGGTTCACGCCCACGATGATGCCGCCGGCAAGCGAGGCGGTGCTGCATGCCGCATAATCGAAGTACTCGCCTCCCACGGTTGCGCGCGAAAGGTAGCTCTTCGCCGGATACGTGGCAAGATCGTCAAGCACGTCGCTTTCCCTCACCGTATCCGCGATAGCCGCTGCGACGGGCTCCTCGCCCGCGATGCGCACGATGTTGCGGTCGGCGTCAAGCAAAAACGCCGCATCCAGGTTCATGCTTTCGAGGTATTGCTCGATGGTCTCATGGTCGGCGTCGCTGGCGATGTCGAAACGATCATCCAGCTCCGTGAGTTTTTCCCACACGGAGGTGACGCTCTTGGTTTTGGAGCTGGAGATGTTCTCCTCGTTGCGCTGAACGCTTTGACGGGCGAACGCGATGGTGTTCTGAGCGACCTCCGATGCATCGTCCACGGCCTTGTCGGTCAAGACGATGTAGACAATGAGGAACAGGGCGACGCCCACGGCGAGGCAAATGCCGAAGGCGGCGGTCGAGGTCATGCCTTTCTTGGTCGGCGCGGAAGCGGTTGTCAAGGCAGCATCGGGCGCGGCCGCATTGGCGGGCGTTGCGAAGGTCGGGTCGGTGCCCGCGACGGTTTGGGCGTTATCGCTCATCGCTCACCTCCGCTACCTGCTTGGGGTCGAGCCCGTAGCCCTCGACGATGCGCGCCACGGTGCCATCGGCAAGCATGTCCTCGAGCGTTTGATCGAGCTTTTCGACAAGCTGCGTGTTGGAATAGCCCTTATCGAAGGCAACGCCGATCTGCGTCGCGTAAAAGCCTTCGGGCAGCAAGGTGAGCATGCCGTCGGAGGCTTCGACCAAGGCGCTCATGGGGCCGACGTGGCCGCTGGTCGCTTCGACGCAGCCAAGGCGCAGGGCGGACACCGTCTCGTCCATGGTGGCGTAGGTAAGCACCGCGGCCGCCTGCGGGACGACGTCTCCGCCGTGCTTGGTCCAGGCCTCCTCGCTTTTGGTGGTCGCCTCCACGGCGACGCGCTTGCCTTCAAGCTGGGAAAGCGACGTGATGCCGCTGTCGGAGCGAACCACCGCCGCCTGATAGCTGTTCATGTAGGGGCCAGCCCACAGGTACTTGTCCAGGCGGCCCGTCATGCTGTAGCAGGACCAGACGCAGTCGATATCGCCCGATGCGAGCAGGTCGTTCTTCTTTTCCCAGGAGATGCTCACGAATTCGGGCGTGTAACCCAAGCGGTTGCATGCTTCGGTCGCGATCTCGTAATCGGCGCCGGTGATCTGGCCGTTGTCGTCGTAGTAGGTGTAGGGCTTGTAGATGTCGATGCCTATTTTGAGGATCGGCTTGTCGGAGGCGGCGCCCGAGCTTTGGGCGGAGCTGGCTGAGCACCCCAGGGCGAAGAGGCCGAAAAGGGCGATGCACGCGATGACCGACGCAATGGCCGCAAGACGCTTCACTGTCGGGCACGCTCCTTACCTTCGAAAACTATGGGGACCGCGATTCAACGTCAGCTAAATGCGCGCAGGAACCGCGGGGTCAGGACAACATGCGAATAATACCAGAGCGGCATTTCCAATTACGTAAAGGTCAGGTTATTCCAATCGGCCTGACGAGTAAAACCATATCTTCGCGGGTGGTTGCGGGTGGTGTGGGTGGTTGCGGGGGTTGCGGGTGGTTGCGGGGGTTGCGGGTCGGAAGGCGGTATCCGCGTCGTTTTGAAATTTGTGTCGCGCCTTCGGCGCTCTCTATGAAGGTGCGAGCTATCGCTCGCACCCACAAAAGACCTGATGGAAGCATCAACCTAACAACAGAAATTCGTGGGGTCGAGCGACAGCTCGACCAGTATTCGAGAGCATCCGAAGGATGCGACACCATTTTGCCGAGAGGAGCACCGGGCGCTTGCCGGCCGAGGATACACCCCGATTTTCAAGAGTGTGACGCGCCCTTGCGGGCGCTGACCGATTCATGTGCGAGACATGTCTCGCACCCACGAAAAACCTGGCAGAAGCGTTAATCGTAGGTGCGAGCGAGAGCTCGCACCTTTCTAGAAAGCACCCGAAGGGTGCGCCAGTGTTTTCAACGCGGGGCGGGAACGGGTCAGGAAAGCGGTATCCCCCCGCCGTTTCGAATCTTGTGTCGCGCCTTCGGCGCTCTCGAGTACGGGCCGAGCTTTCGCTCGACCCCACAAATTTCTAATGGAAAGGTTACCTCATCTGCTAAAACTTCG